>DAOOVM010000001.1:0-30020 GCA_035370085.1 Rhodanobacteraceae bacterium
GCCTTTGGCTACCTCGCGCTGTCGCTGGACAAGCTGCGCGATTACAACTCGCGCATGGCGCGTTGGCATTCGAATCGCGAGGTGATGGTCAACACCTTCGACCGCCATGACTTTGCCTTCAAGTGGTCCTATGCCGAGATGGCGCCATTGATCGTCGGCCTCGGCTTCGACTGGGCAATCGAGCAGACGGCGAAGTGTATCGACGAGCTGGTGGCCCTGGTGCGCCCCGAGGCGGGCGGCGGCAAGAGGGGCCGCAAGACCAGCGAACTCGACCAGCGCATGGGTGGCGGCCTGTTCGTGGCCGAACGCGCGCCGTCCTACGCCACCCAGGCCATCGAGCTGAGCTGCAAGTCCGGCGAGGCGCTGGACCACATCGGCGATGCCAGCATCGACTGCGTGGTGATGGACCCGCCGTACTACGACAACGTGATGTACGCCGAGCTGTCGGACTTCTTCTACGTCTGGCTCAAGCGCACGGCCGGTCGCGTCTATCCGGAGCTGTTCCGCCGTCAGCTCACCGACAAGGACAGCGAGGCGGTGGCCAACCCGGCGCGCTTCCGCGGTGAAAAGGGCGCCAAGGTGCTGGCCGGGCGAGACTACCAGCAGCGTATGGCGGCGATCTTTGCCGAGTGCCGGCGGGTGCTGAAGCCCGACGGCATCATGACCCTGATGTTCACCCACAAGGCCACCGGCGCTTGGGACGCGCTGACCAAGGGCCTGATGGAAGCCGGCTTCACGATCACGGCCTCGTGGCCGATCAATACCGAGGCCGAGGGCTCGCTGCACATCAAGGACAAGGCTGCCGCCAACAGCACGATCTTCCTGGTCTGTCGGCCGCGCCCGCCCAAAGCGGCGGACGACACCCTGTACTGGGAGGACGTGGAGCCGAACCTGGCCGCCGCAGTGCGCAAGCGCGTGGCGGAGTTCCAGAAGGCCGGCATCCGCGGCGTCGACCTGTACCTGGCCAGCTTTGGCCCGGCGCTGGAAGAGTTCTCCAAGCACTGGCCACTCCGCCGCGGACGCCCGCGGCCACAGCCCGAGCAGACCCGCCGCAGTCGCCAGGCCGCATTGTTCCAGGAAGAATCCGATCCCTACGAGGCGACGCCCGAGGACGCGCTGGAATCTGCACGGCGCGAGGTGAAGGATTGGCGCCTCAAGCAGCTCGTGCAGCAGAACACCCGCGCCGAACTCGATCCGTCCACCGCCTGGTTCGTGCTGGCCTGGGACAGCTTCGGCGCACCGGAATTTCCGTATGACGAAGCGCTGATGCTGGCCCGCGCCGTGGGCGTGGACCTGGAACGCGACATCGTCGGCAAGCTGGCTGAGAAGAAGGCGAACAACCTGCAGCTGCTCGACTCCGCGGCCCGCGTCGCCAAAGGACGCAGCGGTTCGGCCGACGGCTCCAGCGGCATGCTCGATGCCCTGCACCATGCGGCGCAGCGCGCCCGCAGTCGTGGTGCGGCCGCGGCGCTGGAGCTGGTGCACCACAACGGCCTGGATGCCGACCCGAAGTTCCTGCTCGCGCTCGAAGCCCTGCTGGAGGTGCTGCCGGTGCCGCCGGGGCTGCGCGGCGAAGCCGGTGAGGCCGAAGACCACGCCGGCGATTTCGATGCGCTGGAGAAGCTGCGCCGTCTGGCCTTTGCCGACCAGATCGGCCAGCCCGAGCAGTTGCGCATGTTCGAAGAGCAGCAGCGCGCCTTGGAGGCAGCCCGGTGAGCCTGCTGCGCGACCACGACTGGCGAATCCGCTACACGCCCGAGCAAGGCAACCTGCTCGACCTCGTGTACGTGCCCGCCCTGCGTTGCGCGCACACCTACGACCGCACCACGGGCTACTTCAACGCGCGGGCGCTGACGCTGGCGGCGCGCGGCGTCGAGTACCTGATCCACAACGGCGGCCGCATGCGGCTGATCATCGGCTGCACGCTCGACGAGCCCGAGGTGCAGGCGATCGAGAAGGGGCAGTCGCTGCGCGAGACCGTCGAGGCGCAACTGCTGGCGAGCCCATTGCAGCCGCAGCGCCCCGAAGAGACCGATGCCCTGGCACTGCTGGCATGGATGGTGGCCCACGGCATCCTTGAAACCAAGGTAGCCATCCCCTGCGACGCCCAGCGTCGCCCGCTGCCAGCCAGCGGCCCGCTTTTCCACGAGAAGTCCGGCATCTTCGAAGACAAGACCGGCGACAAGATCGCCTTCAACGGCAGCCTCAACGAGACCGCCGTCGGCTGGACACTCAACTGGGAGAGTCTGAACTTGTTCCGCTCCTGGGTGGAGCCAGAGCGGGTCGCGGCGGAAGAAGAGAGCTTCGGCCGCCTGTGGGCGGACAAGGCCAACCGGGTGATCACCCTCGATGTGCCAGCCGCGGTGCGTCAGGACCTGCTGCGCTTCCTGCCGGCGGATGATCGGTTGCCGCCGGGCCTGCAGCCGACCGAGCCGGAGCGCGACGGATTTGAGCCCGCCGTGATTGATCTGGTTCCGCCTGCGCCGGTCGTCGACCTGGACGAACGCCGGCGTGCCCTGTGGGGCTTCATCCGCGAAGCGCCACGCTTGCCGGGCGGCGGCACCCTCGTCGGCGAGGCCACGGCCGCGGTGACGCCGTGGCCGCACCAGGTGCGCGCCTTCCATCGTCTCTACGACCAGTGGCCGCCGCGCCTGCTGATCGCCGACGAGGTAGGCCTCGGCAAGACCATCCAGGCCGGCCTGCTGCTGCGCCAGGCCTGGCTCGCCGGGCGCGCCAGCCGCATCCTTGTGATGGCGCCGGCCAGCGTCTGCAAGCAGTGGCAGATCGAGCTGCGTGAGAAGTTCAACCTGAACTGGCCGATCTACGACGGCCATGTGCTGCGCTGGCAGCCCACGCCGGCGCAGCCCGAGGGGCGCGAACTGGCCGTGCTGCGATCCGAATGGCATCGCCAGCCGGCGGTCATCGTCTCCAGCCACCTGCTGCGCCGGCAGGACCGCTTCGACGAGGTGATCAACCAGGCCGAGCCCTGGGATCTCGTCGTCCTCGACGAAGCACACCATGCCCGGCGGCGCAGCCTGGCCAATCTCGACGATGCGCGCCCCAACGCCCTGCTGCGGCTGATGCGTGAACTGGCGCCGCGCGTGCCTGGCCTCGTGCTGCTCACCGCGACGCCGATGCAGGTGCATCCCATCGAGGTGTGGGACCTGCTTGCCCTGCTCGGCCTTCCCGACGGGTGGCACGGCCGCGCCTTTCTCGACTTCTTCGAGCTGGTCGCGCATCCGAATCCCTCGAACGAGGCGCTGGATCGCATCGCTCGGCTGTTCACCGCGGCCGAACGACGCTTCGGCCTGCGCGATCCCGCGCAGTTGCAGCGGCGGCTGGAGGGCGTGGGTGCGCTGCGCCTGCGCCGCGTGCTGGATGCCCTACGCTCGGAAGCCAGCATTCCCCGTCGCATGCTCAGCGCCGAGGACCGGCAGCTTGCTCTGCGCATCGCGCGACAGGCCTCGCCTGTCAGCTGCCTGATCTCGCGCCACACCCGCGCCTTGCTGCGGCGCTATCACGAGCGCGGCCTGATCTCGACGCGCGTGGCCACGCGAATGGTCGAAGACCGCTTCCTCGATATGAGCGAGGGCGAGGCCGCGCTGTACGCGGCGCTAGAGGAATACATCACCCAGACCTACAACAAAGCGTCGAAGGAAGAGCGCTCGGCCATTGGCTTCGTGCTGACGATCTACCGTCGACGCCTGGCCAGCAGCACCCGCGCCCTGATCCTGACCCTCGACAAGCACCTGCAGGCGGTCCGGCAAGGCGGCGCCGTACCGGACCTGCTCTCCGCTGATGATCGCGAGGCGCTGGAGTCGGATGTAGACGCGGGTGATGAGGCCGACCTCGATGCGGCCGAGCGCGCGGCGCTTGCCCGCGAAGAGGCCGGCGAAATCGAGACTCTATTGCGACTGGCGCGCAGCCTGCCCGAGGACACTAAGCTCGGCGCGCTTCGCGAAGCCATCGCCGAGTTGCGCGCGGGCGGACATGCGCAGGTGATGGTGTTCACCCAGTTCACCGACACGATGGACCTGCTGCGCGAGAATCTCTCCGGCCAGGACGACCTGACGTTGATGTGCTTCTCGGGGCGCGGCGGTGAGATCCGCGGCCAGGACGGTTCATGGCGCACAATTTCGCGCGACGAGACCAAGCGTCGCTTCCGCCAGGGCGAGGCGCATGTGCTGCTCTGCACCGATGCCGCAGCGGAAGGTTTGAACTTCCAGTTCTGCGGTGCGCTGATCAATTACGACATGCCGTGGAACCCGATGCGTGTCGAGCAGCGCATTGGTCGTATCGACCGACTCGGGCAGCGCTTTCCCGAGATTCGCATCATCAACCTGCACTACGAGGACAGCATTGAGGCCGATGTGTACCGCGCGCTCGGCTCGCGCATCGATCTGTTCCAGGCCGTGGTCGGCAAGTTGCAGCCGATCCTGTCCAAGCTGCCCAGCCTCATCACGGCGCGCGTGCTCACGGGTGGGTCGCACGGAGAAGCCGGACGCCAGCAGGTCGCAGAAGAAGTTGCGCAGGAAGCCGCCGCGGCCGAAGAGCAGAGCTTCGACCTCGACGCCATCCTGGAAGACGATCTGGTGATGCCGACGCGACTCACTCCGCCGCTAACGCTGCCGCAGCTGGGCGCGGTGATGCACGCACCAGAGCTGCTGCCCACCCAGCTTCAGCTCACGCCGCTGGGGAATGCCGACTGGAGTCTGCGCCTGCCGGGCATGTCGAGGCCGGTCCGTGTCACCGCCGATCCGGAGTTCTTCGAGCAGCACGCCGGAAGCGTGGAGCTATGGTCGCCGGGTAGCCCCGTGTTTCCTGAACCAGAGTGGGCGGAATGGCGTCCGGAACAAGGCACGCCGCCTTTCTTAGCGGCAGTCTGTCCGTGACTCATACCATGAGCGCAGCGGCTTTCACGAGCAGGCTCAGTCGTCACATGAGCAGCTCACTCAACGACGGCTACGCTCGGAGAGCCAATTTGTTTGGCGATTTCACCGCACGTGTACCGAGTGCCGGCGCTCCGGCGAGCCCTTTGCGTTCGGTGGACCCTTACGGCAGCGACCCCGACCTGCTGCCCGCCGATCCGCTGCTGCAGGCATTCCTCGACGCGGCGGCGCAGCGGCGCGGCTAGGGGCGGCGGGCTAGAGCGCGTCGGCGTCCAGCTCGCCGGTGCGGATGCGCACCACCTGGTCCAGGCCGTAGACGAAGATCTTGCCGTCGCCGATCTTGCCGGTGTTGGCCGCGTGCATGATGGCCTCGACCACGCGCTCGACGGCGTCGTTGTTCACCGCCACTTCGAGCTTGAGCTTGGGCAGGAAATCCACCACGTACTCGGCGCCGCGGTACAGCTCGGTATGACCCTTCTGGCGCCCGAAGCCCTTGACCTCGGTGACGGTGATGCCGGTCACACCCACGTCGGCCAGTGCCTCGCGCACGTCGTCGAGCTTGAACGGCTTGATGATGGCGACGACCATTTTCATGAGCGGACCTCGCGGCGGGCCGGACGGTGACGCGGCGACTATAGCGGCAAAGCGCCGCGCTGCCGACGCGCCGCCGCAGCACCGGCTGAGGTAGGAAAATTCCTACCCACCGTGCGGCGCGTGCCCGACGCCGCGCCGACGGCGGCCGGCTACACTGCCGTCCAGCATCCGCATTCGGGGACCTTCCATGATCGACGTGCGCTCCATCGACGAACTGGCCCGGCGCCTGGCCGAGCTCGTGCCGCCCGGCGCGCGCGAGGCGCGCGCCGAACTGGCCGACAACTTCCGCGACGCGCTGCGCGCGGGGTTGCGCCGGCTCGACCTGGTGACGCGCGAGGAGTTCGACGTGCAGCGCTGCGTGCTGCTGCGCACGCGCGAAAAGGTCGAGACCCTGGAACAGCGCGTGGCCCAGCTCGAGGCCGCGCTGGACCCGGCGCCGCGCCACTGAGCCGCGCGGCGCCGCCGCGCCGCGGTTTTCCCGGGAGCTGGCCCCGCCCCATCCCCCATCCCAAACGGGGCGGGGCCAGGTTTTCGCTGTCCTGCCGCCGGAGTTGCCGTGACCCGCCTGCCCGCTGCCGTGTCCCGCCGAACCTGCCGTGCCGCGCGGCGGGGCGCGCGCTGGCCGGCGCTCGCGTGGACGGCGGCGGAGGCGGCGGCGTGAGCCTGGCCGTGGTCCACTCGCGCGCCCAGGACGGCGTGGCGGCGCCGGAGGTGGCGGTGGAAGTGCACCTGTCCGGCGGCCTGCCCGGCACGGCCATCGTCGGTCTGCCCGAGGCCGCCGTGCGCGAGGCGCGCGATCGCGTGCGCGTGGCCATCCAGGCGGCGCAGTTCGATTACCCGGCGCGGCGCGTGACGGTTAACCTCGCCCCGGCCGACCTGCCCAAGGACGGCGGCCGCTTCGACCTGCCCATCGCGCTGGGCATCCTCGCCGCCAATGGCGCGCTGCCGCTGGCGGCGCTGCAGGGACACGAGTTCCTCGGCGAGCTGGCCTTGAGCGGCGAGCTGCGCGCGGTGACCGGCGTGCTGCCCGCCCTGCTCAAGGCGCGGGCGCAGGGTCGCTGTGCCGTGATCCCGGCAGCCAATGCCGCCGAGGCGGCCCTGCTCGACGATGCCGAGGTGCGCGTGGCGCACAGCCTGCTCGACGTCTGCGCCCACCTGCGCGGCCAGGCCGCGTTGCCGCGCGCCGCGGCGGGTCCGCCGGGCGTGCCGGCCGCGGCCGAGACCGACCTGGCCGAGGTGCGCGGCCAGGCGCAGGCGCGGCGTGCGCTGGAGCTGGCCGCGGCCGGCGGCCATCATCTGGTGTTCGTCGGGCCGCCCGGCACCGGCAAGACCCTGCTGGCCAGCCGCCTGCCCGGCATCCTGCCGCCGCTGTCGGAGGCCGAGGCACTGGAAAGCTGCGCCGTGCGCTCGGTGGCCGGCCTGGGCGTGGATCCGGCGCGCTGGCGCGAGCGCCCGTTCCGCGCGCCGCACCACACCGCCTCGGCCGTGGCCCTCGTCGGCGGCGGCTCGCAGCCGCGCCCGGGCGAGATTTCCCTGGCCCATCATGGCGTGCTGTTCCTGGACGAGCTGCCCGAGTTCGACCGCCACGTGCTGGAGGTGCTGCGCGAGCCGCTGGAGTCCGGCCGGGTGAGCATCGCGCGGGCGGCGCGCCAGGCGGAGTTTCCGGCGCGTTTCCAGCTGGTGGCAGCCATGAACCCCTGCCCCTGCGGCCATGCCGGCGATCCCTCGGGCCGTTGCCGCTGCACGCCGGATCAGATCGTGCGTTACCGCCACCGCGTGTCCGGACCGCTGTGGGACCGCATCGACCTGCAGCTGGAGGTGCCGCGCGTGCCCCTGGCCGAGCTCAATGCCGCGGCCGCGGCGGGCGAGCCCAGCGCCAGCGTGCGCGCCCGCGTGGTGGCGGCGCGCGAGCGCCAGCTGGCCCGCGCCGGCAAGGCCAACGTGGCCCTGGGCAACCGCGAGGTGGAGCGCGACTGCGCCCTGGGCGCCGCCGAACGCGGCCTGCTCGAACGCGCCGTCGATCGCCTCGGCCTGTCGGCGCGCGCCTACCACCGCATCCTGCGCGTGGCGCGCAGCATCGCCGACCTCGCCGCCGCGCCGCGCATCGACGCCAGTCACCTGGCCGAGGCCATCCAGTACCGCCGCCTGCAAGCGCGCGGCTGAACGCGCACGCCGCGGCAGCGAGCGCTCCGCGGCTACACTCGCGGCATGAGTGTGTGCCAAGCCGAGGCCGCCGCGCCCGACCTTCGCAGCGGCAGCCTGCGTGAGGTGATCCAGGCCCTGCCCGCCGCCGCTGCCGACCGCGCGGTGCTGGTGTTGGTGCTGGAAGCCCAGGGCTCGACCTACCGCAAGCCCGGCGCCGTGCTGCTGCGCGGCGGCGAGGCCGCGGTGGGCTGGCTCTCGGGCGGCTGCCTGGAGGCGGAGCTGGACCTGGTGGCGGCGCAGGTGCTGGCCCACGACCGCGCCCGCGTGCACGCCTTCGACACGCACGGCGACGACGACCTGCTGTTCGGCTCGGCCAGCGGCTGTCGCGGCGCCGTGACCCTGCTGCTGCTGCCCGTGCACGGTGCGCATCCGCTGGTCGCCGCGCTGCAGGCGCTGGGCGAGGCGCTCGGAATGCTCGAGCTCACCCTGGGTGAGGATGGCGCCGGCAGCGCGCGCATCGATGCGCAGGCCTGGGCCTGGCCGGCATCGGCGCCGGGCGGCGCGCGGCAGTGGACCCTGCGGCTGCCGCCGCCGCCGCGCCTGCTGCTGCTCGGCGTCGGCCCGGAAGCGGCGCCGCTGATCCGTCACGCCCGCGCGCTGGGCTGGCAGGTGGACGCGGTGGAGCACCGCGGCCGCTGGCGCAGCCACGCCCGGGATGCCGATCGGCTGGTCGACGCGCCGCCCGAGGCCGCCTGGGCACAGCTCGACCCGGCGCGCTACCGCGCCGCGGTGGTGATGAGCCACCACTACGGTCACGACTTGGTGCATTTGCAGCATCTGCAGCCAAGCCGCATCGGCTATGTCGGTCTGCTCGGTCCGCCGGCGCGGCGCGACGCCCTGCTGACCGCGCTCGGCGCCGCGGCATCGAGCCTGATCCCGCGCCTGCACGCGCCGGTCGGTCTGCGCCTGGGCGGCGAAGGGCCGGCCGCCATCGCCCTGGGCATCCTGGCGGAACTGCAGCGCCACCTAACCGAGCCCGCGGCGTGAGCGGTGCGGCGCACGCTGCGGTGCTGCTGGCCGCTGGCGCCTCGCACCGTCTGGGCGAGCCCAAGCAGTTGCTGCGCCTCGACGGCGAGACCCTGGTGCACCGCGCCGCGCGGATGGCCCTGGCCACGGCGCCGCGCGAGGCGGTGATCGTGCTGGGCCACGACGCCGCGGCGACGGGCGCCGCCGTGGCGGACCTGCCGCTGCGCGCCGTGCGCTGCGCCGACCATGCCCGCGGCATGGGCGCATCGCTCGCGACCGGACTGGCGGCCCTGTCCGCGGACTGTGCCGGCGCCCTGGTGCTGCTGTGCGATCAGCCCGCGCTGACCGCGGCCCACCTGCAAGCGCTCGTTGCCGCCTGGCGTACGCGGCCCGCGGGCGCCGCCGCCAGTGCCTATGCGGACGTGCTGGGCGTGCCCGCGCTGCTGCCGCGGGCGTGGTTCGCCCAGATCGATGCCGAGGGCGATCGCGGTGCGCGCCAGCTGTTGCGCGAACGTCGCGCCGAGGTGCTCGCCGTGGCCTGCGCGGCCCTGGCCGCGGACATCGACACGCCGGCCCAGCGCGCCGCCTGGGAGTGACGCGGCCGGCCCCGGCGCCGCTGCGCCGTTCGGCCCGGCCGCGATACCGGCGCGGGCAGGCCTACAAGCCGCCCGGCATCGTGGTGGCGAACACGTAGCCCGCGGCGATGCCCCACACCATCATGAGCAGCGTGGCGAGCAGCAGCAGGCCCTCGGCGGCCAGCAGCAGCGGCCGCCAGGGCGAGGTCCGCGGCAGCGCCGACCAGGCGGCCGAGAGCAGGGCAGCGACCAGGCCGAACCAGAACCAGCGCGGCCACCAGACGGCGAAGGCCCGCACCAGGGGCGCCTGGGTCGCGGCGTCGCTGCGCTCGAACAGGTGCACCAGCAGCAGACCCACGCCGCCGAAGACCAGACTGGTGCCCGGCGCCCACAGCACCAGGCCGGGGCGGGGCTCAGCCATGCTGACCGGCCAGGCCGAGATAGTCGTTCTTCAGTTTCACGTACTGCCGCGCGGAGTAGTACAGGCGCTCGATCTCCGCATCGGACAGGCGCCGCAGCAGGCGTGCCGGATTGCCCACCCACAGCTCGCCTTCACCGACGACCTTGCCCGGCGCGATCACGGCTCCGGCACCGACGAAGCCGTGCTTCCTAACCACCGCGCCGTCGAGCACGGTGGCGTGCATGCCGATCAGACAGGCGTCCTCGAGGGTGCAGGCGTGGATCACCGCGGCGTGGCCGATGGTCACGTCGTCGCCGATCAGGGTGGGAAAACCGCCCGGCGTATACGGGCCGTCGTGGGTCACGTGCACGATGCCGCCGTCCTGCACATTGGAGCGCGCGCCGATGCGGATGCGCTGCACGTCGCCGCGGATCACCGCGCCCGGCCAGACCGAGCTGTCGGCGCCGATTTCCACGTCGCCGATCACCACGGCTGCCGGATCGACATAGGCCGAATCGGCCACGCTGGGCAGGATGCCGCGGTAGATGCGCAGTTTCATCGGGGCGGGGAATCGGCCGGGAGTGGCGCGATGCTACACCGCGCGCGGCGCGGCGGCGGCGCCGCGCCTGCAGCGCCGTCAAACGCGCGTTAGACTGCCGCCATGGACACGCCCGTCGACACCGCCACCCTGCACGCCCTGTTCGAGCGCCAGCGCGCCGCCTGGCTCGCCCGCAAGCCCGACTATGCGCAGCGCATGGACGATCTCGCGCGCCTGCGCGAGGGCTTCAAGCGCCGTCTGGACGAGCTCGTGCGCGCCATGGACGCCGACTTCGGCCGGCGTTCGCGCCACGAGTCGCTGCTCACCGACGGCATGACCGTGCTGCACGAGATTGACCTCGTGCGCAGCAGGCTGCGCCGCTGGATGCGCCCGCAGCGGCGCGCGGTGGACTGGCTGTTCCTGCCGGCACGGGCGGAGATCCGCTACCAGGCGCTGGGCGTGGTGGGCGTGATCGCGCCGTGGAACTACCCGGTCAATCTCGCCCTGATCCCGCTGGTGAGCGCGCTGGCCGCCGGCAACCACGTCATGCTCAAGCCCAGCGAGTTCACTCCGCGCACTTCGCAGGCCATGGCCGAGCTGCTCGCCAACCTGTTCCCCGCCGAGCGCGTGACCACGGTGCTCGGCGGCGCCGACGTGGCGGCGGCCTTCGCCGCGCTGCCCTTCGACCACCTGCTGTTCACCGGCTCCACCGCCGTGGGCAAGCGCGTGATGGCGGCGGCGGCGCCCAACCTCACGCCGGTGACGCTGGAACTGGGCGGCAAGTCGCCGGCCATCATCGCCCCGGACTACCCACTCGCCACGGCCGCCGCGCGCCTGGGCATGGGCAAGCTGCTCAATGCCGGGCAGACCTGCATCGCCCCGGACTACGTGCTGATCAGCCCCGAGCGCCGCGACGCCTTCGTGGCCGCGCTGCGTGCCTATGTGACGCAGGCCTACCCGGCGCTGCGCGACTCGGCCGACTACACCAGCATCGTCAATGCGCGGCAGTACGAGCGCCTGGCCGGCCTGGTGGAGGAGGCGCGCGCCCGCGGCGCCACCGTCGTCACCCTGCCCGACGCGGCCGCCAGCGATCCTGCACGCCGCGTGTTCGCGCCCACCCTGGTGCTCGATGCGCCGGAGGACACGCGCGTGATGCAGGAGGAGATCTTCGGTCCCATCCTGCCCATCGTCGCGGTGAAGGACGTGGACGCGGCCATCGCCTACGTCAACGCGCGTCCCCGGCCGCTGGCGCTGTACCACTTCGACCTCGATGCCGCGCGCACGCGGCGCGTGCTCGACGCCTGCGTGGCCGGCGGCGTCAGCGTGAACGACTGCATCCTGCACAACGCGCAGAGCGAGCTGCCCTTCGGCGGCGTCGGTCCGGCGGGCATGGGTCATTACCACGGCCACCACGGCTTCCTCACCTTCTCCAAGCAGATGCCGGTGTTCCGCCAGTCGCGCCTGTCCTCGATGGCGCTGATGCGTCCGCCCTACGGAAAGCTGGCGGATTTCCTGGTGAAGTTCCTCACGCGCTGAGGCATGGGCGGCACGCGCGCCGGCAAGCCGGAACCGCCCGACGCAGCGCCGCCGGCGCGGCCGTGGCGCGCAGTGGTGGGCTTCGGCCTGCTCGGCGGCGTTCTGATCGCCGGCCTGCGGGCACTGGAATACCGCTATCTGCTGCTGCAGCACTCGGCCGAGGTCTATGCCGGCATCGTCGCCGCGCTGTTCGCGCTGCTGGGCATCTGGCTGGGCGGGCGCTTCAGCCGCCCGCGTGAGCGCGTCGTGCTGCGCGAGGTAGCGGTACCGGTTCCGGTAGCGGCGACGGCGCAGTTCACGCGCGATGAGGCCGCCCTTGCCCGGCTGGGGCTGACCCCGCGCGAGATGGGGATCCTCGAGCTGATCGCCGCGGGCCTGAGCACGCGCGAAATCGCCGCGCGGCTGTTCCTGAGCGAGAACACGGTCAAGACCCACACCAGCCGGGTGTTCGAGAAGCTCGGCGCACGCCGCCGGCTGCAGGCGGTGCAGCGGGCGCGCGAACAGCGCCTGATCCCCTGACGCAGCCCGGCAAACGGGTGGTTCGACGCGATTTCACCCGAACGGGTGACGCCGGGCGAGGCGCCTTGCGCCTAGCATCCCGCCACCTGCCCAAACGGAGCGAGCTATGCAGCGCGTGATCCTGGTCTACGGTTCCATCGCCGGCGCCATCCTCGCGGCGGTGATGTTCGCCACCCTGCCGCTGATGCACCACATCTCACTGAAGAGCTCCGAGATCATTGGTTACACCACGATGGTCGTCGCCTTTCTCATGGTGTTCTTCGGCGTGCGCGCCTACCGCGACGGCGCGGGCGGCGGCGCGATCGGTTTCGGCCGCGCCCTGGGCATCGGCCTGCTCATCGCCCTGCTGGGCAGCGTGTTCTACGTGGCCGCCTGGGAAGTGATCTACCACCTCTTCATGCCCGACTTCTTCGACGGCTACATGGAGGCAGTGCTGCGCGAGGCGCGCGCGCACGGCGCGAGCGAGGCCCAGCTGGCGGAACAGGCCCGGCAGATGGCCGAGTTCAAGGAGATGTACAAGAACCCGCTGGTGAACATCGCCTTCACCCTGCTCGAGCCCTTGCCGGTCGGCGTGGTGATGAGCGTGGTGTCGGCGGGCATCCTTCGGCGCCGCGCGCGCACCTAGCGCGGGGTGCGTCGGAGCGGGTCGGGCACCGCGGCGACATCGCATCGCGGTGCCGGCGGGCTTCGCAGCGGCCGCGGCGTCCCTTCTCCCGCGCCGGGAGGCGCGGGCAAGGGCTCAGAACTTGCCGCTCTGGTAGTCCTGGATGGCCTGCACGATCTGCTCGGGCGTGTTCATCACGAAGGGGCCGTACTTGGCCACCGGCTCCTTGAGCGGCCGGCCGGCGACGAGGATCAGACGCGTCGCCGCGTTGTCGGGTGCGGCGATGTCCAGCGCCTCGCCGAGGCTCAACACGCCCAGCTCACCGCGCCCCAGGTGCTTTGCCGATGCGCCCTCACCCAGGCGCGCGCTGCCTTCGTAGACGTAGGCGAAGGCGTTGTGCTCGGCCGGCAGCTGCGCGCGGTAGCGCGCGCCGGCGTCCAGGCGCAGGTCGAGGTACAGCGGCTCGGTGACGATGCCCTGCACCGGACCGGCCGTGCCGTCGGCACTGCCGGCGATCACGCGCAGGCGCACGCCCGGCGCGGGGCCGATCTCCGGCACGCTGTCCGGCGCGATGTCCTGGTAGCGCGGCGCGGTCATCTTGTCCCTGGCGGGCAGGTTCACCCACAGCTGGAAGCCCCACATCAGGCCGTCCTCCTGCTCGGGCATCTCCGAGTGCACGATGCCGCGCCCGGCCGTCATCCACTGCACGCTGCCGGCCTTGAGGTAGCCCGTGTTGCCCTGGTTGTCGCCGTGGCGCATGTTGCCGGCGAGCATGTAGGTCACGGTCTCGAACCCGCGGTGCGGATGGCTGGGAAAACCGGCGATGTAGTCCGTGCCCTGATCGGAGCGGAACTCGTCCAGCATCAGGAAGGGATCGAGCATGTCCAGCGCCGGCTGGCCGATGACGCGCGTGAGCTTGACGCCGGCGCCGTCGCTGGTGGGCATGCCGCGCACGGTGTGGACGACGCGGCGGGAGGAAGTGCTCATGCGGACTCCGGGAGTGGGGATGCCGCGCAAGATGGCACTGCGGGTGGCGCGTTCCAAGGCGCGGGACGGGAATGCACCGTTGCGCGCCGGGCAACAATGGAGCGGGTGTCGTGGTCCCGGGTCGGTGCCACGAAGCGGCCCCGATCCCGGCCGAGGCGATCTCAGTGCACCCACTTGCCGCCGCGCCGCCGCGGCGGTTCGGCGAATTCGGACGCTGCGGCGCCGCCGCTGGCGGTCTTCTCGCGCTCGCTGGCCGGATGCACGCGCCAGTACTGCGCCACGTTGGACACCGCCTCGGGCAACTGCGCCAGGCAGTCGTCGTATTCCTTGTCGGACAGGCGTTCGAACTCGGTTTCGGACTGCAGCACGCCCTCGTCGATGGCCAGGGCCATGATCGGGCCGAGCAGTTCCATGAGCTGCGGGTCTTCGGACAGGCGGCTTTCCCAGGTGCCGGCGCGCAGGTCGATGCCGCGGCTGAAGCCCTCGCACCAGCCCAGCGCCGACAGCGTCGTGCCGCCGTCTTCGAGCTCCACCTCGCCGAGGATCGGCTCGTAGGTCTCCGCCTCGATCTCGGCCAGGATCGAATCGTTCAGGCGTGCCAGCAGCGAGAGGATGAACTCGCCTTCCTCCTCGTCGGCGAAGGGCGCGTGCAGCACTTCGGGCAGCCACTCGTCGGGCAGGGCGGGCTCGGGTCCGACGGCCAGCGCGGTGAGCAGGCCGTGCACGCCATCGAGCAGCAGATCCGGCTCGTCGTCGCGCGCCTGGCGGCGCAGGAACTGGTCCAGCTCCTCCAGCTCGTCGTCGCGCAGGGAAATCTCGTCGGTCACGGGTTCAGTTCCAGCAGGGCCGGCGCGTGGTCGGAGGGGCGCTCCCAGGTGCGCGGCGTGCGGTCGATGGTGGCGCCCTTGAGGCGCGGCTTCAAGGCATCGGCGGCCAGCACCAGGTCGATGCGCAGGCCGAGATTGCGGCGGAAGGCGGCCTGGCGGTAATCCCACCAGCTGTAGTGGCCGCCCTCGGGGTGGAACAGACGGAAACTGTCGTGCAGGCCGAGGTCGAACAGGCGCCGCAGCGCCTCGCGCTCGGGCGTCGAGCACAGCACCTGCTCGCGCCAGGCCTCGGGGTCGTGCACATCGCGGTCGTCCGGGGCGATATTGAAATCGCCGAGCACCACCAGGTTCGGATGGCGACGGATCTCCTCGGCGAGGAAGGCCGTCACCTTGGCCAGCCAGTCGAGCTTGTAGGCGTACTTGTCGCTGCCGACCTCCTGACCGTTGACCACGTAGAGGTCGACGATGCGCAGATCGCCGACGCTGGCCACCAGAACGCGCCGCTGCGGGTCGTCCAGACCCGGAATGTCGCTGAGCACGTCGCGCGGCATCTCGCGCGCGAGGATGGCCACGCCGTTGTAGGTCTTCTGGCCGGAAAAAACGCTGCGGTAACCCAGTGCGGCCAGTTCCGTGTCGGGAAACTTGGCGTCTTCGAGCTTGGTTTCCTGCAGGGCCACGATGTCGGGCGCTGCGTCGGCCAGCCATTGCTTCAGGTGCGGCAGACGCACATTGAGGGAATTGACGTTCCAGGTGGCGATTTTCATGGGGCCGGCGCTCATGCGTGCAGTTTACTGGATCGCCCAGCGATGACCGCTCAACTCCGAGCCGGCCGCAGGCGGCAAGCGCCAGGCCCAGCGCGACGACAGCGCCGCAATAACGCCCGCGGCGACGAAGGCGCAAGCATAGGGCGTGGCCGCCGTCGCGTGGGGCAACAGCGCGCTGGCCGCTTCCAGCGCAGCGCTGCCGAAAGCGATGCCGAGGGTGGCAGCGAGTTGCTGCGCGGTGCTGGCAAGGGTAGTGGCACCACTGAGTTCGTGCTGTTCCACCTCGGCATAGGTGAGCGCGTTCAATGCGGTGAACTGCAGCGAGCGCAGCAGGCCGCCGAAGAACAGCACGGCGAGGATCACACCGTGCCACAGCTGCGGCGTGAACAACGCATACAGGGCTAGGCTGGCACCGACGGCGAGGGCGTTCAGCATCAACACGCGACGGAAGCCGTGCCGGCGCAGCACGCGCGTAGCCAGGGTCTTCATGCCGATGGCGCCCACGGCGGAGACGAACGTGGTGAGCCCCGAAGCCAGCGGCGTGAAACCGAAGGCCAACTGCAGCAGCAGCGGCAAGAGCAGGGGCAGCGCGCCAATGCCGATACGGAACACCGCTCCGCCGACCACGCCGCAGCGGTAGGTGGGAAGGCGCAGCAGGCCGAGGTCGAACAGCGGCTGCGGCACGCGCCGCGCGTGGCGGAGATAGGCCAGCAGCAGCGCCACGCCGAGCGCGAGACTGGCGGCGATGACCGTGTCGGATACCAGATGGCGACCGAGGGCCGAGACGCCGAAGAGCAGCGCCAGCAGTCCGCCGCCGCAGTAGAGGAAACCGCGCACGTCCAGCGGCGCCGGCTGCGCCTCGCGCCGTTCCGGGACGTAGCGCCACCCCAGTACCATGCCGAGGGCCGCGATAGGCAGGTTGATGAGGAAGATCCAGCGCCAGTCGAAGTAGGTGGTGATGAAACCGCCCAGCGGCGGTCCAAGCACCGGCCCGAGCAGGGCGGGAATGGTGAGGTAGCTCAGTGCCTTCACCAGCTCCGGCTTGGGCGTTCCTTGCAGCAGCACCAGGCGCCCCACCGGCACCATCATTGCCCCGCCCAGCCCCTGCAGGAAGCGCGCAGCGACGATGGCCGGGAGGCTCGGCGCTGCCGCGCAGGCGAGCGAGCCCAGCAGGAACACGCCGATCGCGGCGACGAAGGTGCGCCGCGAGCCGAGGCGGTCGGCGACCCATCCGCTGACCGGCACGAAGACCGCGAGGCTGGCGAGATAGGCGGTGAGCGCCAGCTTGAGCGCTACCGGCGCCACGCCGAAGTCCTGCGCCATCGCCGGCAATGAGGTCGCCAGCACGGTCGAGTCGAGGTTCTCGATGAACAGCGCGCAGGCGACGATCAGCGGCAGCAGCGGCAGACGCACGGCGCGGCAGGTCGTCGCTGCGCGCGGCGCTTCCTCAGGCCGCCAGGCCGTAGCTGCGCAGCAGGGCCTCGGGTTCAGGCTCACGCCCGCGGAAGGCGACGAAGCTCTCCAGCGCCGGTCGCGAGCCACCCACGGCGAGGATGGCTTCGCGGAAGTCGTTGCCGGTGCGGCGGTCGAAGATGCCCGCCTCCTCGAAGCGGGCGAAGGCGTCGGCCGACAGCACTTCGGCCCACAGGTAGCTGTAGTAGCCCGCGCCGTAGCCGCCGGCGAAGATGTGGGTGAAGCTGTGCGGGAAGCGGTGCCAGGCCGGCGGGCGGATCACCGCCACTTCGTTGCGCACTTCATCCAGCAGTTCCAGCGTGCGGCCGCCGCGCGCGGGGTCGTACTCGTGGTGCAGGCGGAAGTCGAACAGGGCGAACTCGATCTGGCGCACGAGGAAGAGGCCGGCGTGGAAGTGCCGCGCCGCCTGCATGCGTTCGAACAGCGCCTGCGGCAGCCGCTCGCCGCTGCGGTAGTGCCGCGCGAACAGGTCGAGCGCCTCGCGCTGCCAGCCGAAGTTCTCCATGAACTGGCTGGGCAGCTCCACCGCGTCCCACTCCACGCCGCTGATGCCGGACACGCCCGGGTAGTCGATCTCGGTCAGCAGGTGGTGCAGGCCGTGGCCGAACTCGTGGAACAGGGTGAGCACGTCGTCGTGCGTGAGCAGGGAGGGCACGTCGCCACCCGCCGCGCCGCGGGTAGGCGGAGCGAAGTTGCAGGTGAGATAGGCGATGGGCCGGTGCAGGGTCGTACCGTCGTGGAAGCGCGAGCGGCACACGTCCATCCAGGCGCCGCCGCGCTTGCCGTTGCGCGCGTAGAGATCGACGTAGGCGCCAGCGATGACACGGCCCTCGGCATCGAGCACATCGTAGTAGCGAACGTCGGCATGCCACACGTCCACGCCGTCGCGCCGCGCCAGGCGCACGCCGAACACGCGCTCGGTGATGGCGAACAGGCCGTCGAGCACGGCGTCGAGGGGGAAGTAGGGCTTGAGCTCCTCCTCGTTCAGGGCGTACTTCTTCTCGCGCAATTTTTCACTGGCGTAGCCGACGTCCCAGGGCTGCAGCTCGGCCAGGCCGAGTTCCGCGGCGGCGAAGGCGCGCAACTCAGCCAGATCGCGCAGCGCGGCGGGCTTGGCCTTGGCGGCCAGATCGTGCAGGAAGGCCAGCACGCGCCCGGGCGTGGGCGCCATCTTGGTGGCCAGCGATTCCTCGGCGGCAGTGGCGAAGCCGAGCAGCTGCGCGGCTTCATGGCGCAGGGCGAGGATGCGCTCGATGCGCGCGGAGTTGTCGTAGGTGCCGGCGTGCGGCCCCTGGTCCGAGGCGCGGGTGGCGTGCGCGGTGTAGACGCGCTCGCGCAGGGCGCGGTCGTCGGCATAGGTCAGCACGGCCTGCACGCTGGGCTGCTTCAGCGTGACCAGCCAGCCGTCCAGGTTCTTCTCGCGGGCGTATTCGCGCAGCACGGCGCGGCCGGACTCGGGGATGCCGGCGAGCTGGGCCGGGTCCGTCAGGGGCTCGCTCCAGGCCTCGCTGGCGTCCAGCACGGCCTCTTCGAATTCCGTGGCGAGCCGGGACAGCTCGTTGGCAATGGCCTTGAAACGCGAGCGCGCCGGCTCCTCCAACGCCACCCCAGAGAGGCGGAAGTCGCGCAGGGCGTGCTCGGTCAGGGTGCGCGCGGCGCGGTCCAGGGCGGCGAAGCCCGGTCCGTCCGCCACGGCCTTCACGGCTGCGTACAGCGCGCGGTTCTGGCCGAGTTCGGTGCTGTGCTCGGTGATCTTCTCCAGCGCCGCGGCATAGGCCGCGCGCAGGGCCGGCGAGTCCTGCACCGAATGCAGGTGCGACACCGGCGACCAGGCGTGGCCGAGGCGCTCTTCCAGCGCCTCCTGCGGCAGCAGCGTGTTGGCGAAATCGCGCGAGGCATTCGCCGCCACCAGGGCATCGATGGCCCGGCGATAGTCGGCCAGGATGGCGTCGATGGCCGGCTCCACGTGCTCGGGGCGGATGGCGGAGAAGGGCGGCAAGGGATCGGAGCACAGCAGGGGATTGTCGGTGGCCATCGGCGGGCTTCGCGGAGAAATCGGTCTCCCAACGTGGCCCGTGGCCGGCGCAAAATCAAGGGTCCGCGCTAGGATGCCGCCATGGCCCCGGCCTCGCCCGACGAGAATCCCGACCTCTCCGCCCTGCTCGCCGGCACGGCCATGTTCCGCCACCTCGACGAGGCGCAGCGGCGCGAATTGGCCGGCCGCTGCGAGTGGTTCGCCCTGCCCGGGGGCGCCACGCTGTTCGAGCATGGCGATGCCTCCGATGCGCTGTACCTGCTGCGCTCGGGCAGCCTCGGCGCTTTCCGCGGCGACGGCCACGTCGGCCCGCCGCATCTGATCGGCGTGGTGGCGGCGGGCGAGACGGTGGGCGAGCTCGGCGTGATCGTCGACCAACCGCGTTCGGCCACGGTGCGGGCGCTGCGTGACTCGGAATTGCTGCGCCTGTCGCGCGAGGCCTTCCAGAGCCTGGTGGAACGCCAGCCGCGCGCCATGCTGGAGGCTGCGCGCGTGGCGGTGGAGCGCCTGGTCGCACGCAGCGCCGGGCAGCCGCTGTCGGCGCCGCGCACCCTGGCCATTCTGCCGCAGTCACGCAGCACCGACGCCGCGGCCTTCGCAGCCGCGCTGCAGTTGGCTCTGGCCGATTACGGCCGCTGCAGCATGCTCGACGCCGGCAGCGGCGGCGACCACACCAGCGCCTGGTTCGCCGCGCGCGAGGCCGAGGCGCGTTACGTGCTTTACGTGGCCGACGTGGAGGATCGTCACCGCGATTGGCGTGAGTTGTGCGTCCGCCAGGCCGACGCCCTGGTGCTGCTGGCCGATGCCAATGCCGTGCCGGGTCCTTGGCCAGACATCGCCTGCGCCAGTGCCACCGCCGCACTGCACCGCCCGCGCCATCTCGTGCTGCTGCATACGCAGGGGGAGATCCGCCGCGGCGCCGGCCGCGCATGGCTGGCGCAGACGCCGGGTGCGCGCCTGCACCACGTCCGCGGTGCGCGCGACGCCGAGCGCGTGGCGCGGCTCATCGTCGGCCGCAGCCTGGGCCTGGTGCTGTCCGGCGGCGGGGCGCGCGGCTTCGCCCACATCGGCGTGGTGCGCGCGCTGCGCGAGGCGGGGCTGCGCATCGACACGGTCGGCGGCACCAGCATCGGCGCCATCATCGGTGCCGGCGTGGCCGCCGACTGGAGCGACGAGGAGATGCTGGAGCGCTACCGGCGCGCCTTTGTCGACGGCGCACCTCTGCGCGACTACACACTGCCCTTCGTCGCCATGACGCGCGGCGCGCGCGTGGCGCGCCTGCTGCGCGAAGCGTTCGGCGCGCGTGACATCGAGGACCTCGCCCTGCCGTACTTCGCCGTGTCGGCCAACCTCACCGGCGGCACCGCGGTGGTGCACCGCGAGGGGCCGCTGTGGCTGTGGTTGCGCGCCTCCTGCGCCATTCCCGGCGTACTGCCGCCGGTGCTGCACCGCGGCCAGGTGCTGGTGGATGGCGCGGTCATCAACAACCTGCCCACCGACGTGATGCGCGAGGAGGGCGTGGCCGACGTGGCAGCCGTGGACATCGGTGCCGATGATGTGTTGCACGCGGGCACCGAGGAATTCTGCACGCCGCCGGCCTGGCGACTGCTGTGGGACCGCCTGCACCGTCCGCGGCGCCCCGGCCTGCTGTCCATCCTGCTGCGCGCGGGCATGGTCAACGCCGAAGCCGCCAGCCATGCACGGCGCGCCCTGGCCAGCCTGCTGCTCACGCCACCCCTGGGCGACGTGGAGTTGCTCGACTGGAAGGCCTACGAGCGGGCCATCGAACTGGGTTATCGCTACGCGCGCGAGGTCATCGGCGGCGAACGCCCGCGGGAACTGCCCTGAGCCTGGCGCGCCGAGGGCAGCCGGCCGACGCTGCGGCGCGCGCTTGCGCAGTCGATGGCGCCGGGCGCGCCCCCACGATGGACCTCGGACAGGCCCTGCCTACTTGCCGATACAGAAGCTGGCGAAGATGCGCCCGAGGAGATCGTCGGCGCTGAATTCGCCGGTGAGCTCGCCCAGATGCTGCTGCGCCTGGCGCAGCTCTTCGGCAGCGAGTTCGCCCGCGCGCAGCACGCGCAGTGCGTGCCCCGCCGCGTCCACGTGGAACGCCACCTGCTCCAGCGCCAGCACGTGGCGCGTGCGAGCGGAGAAGGCACCGGCGCTGCCTTCGCCCGCTCCGGCGAGCCGCTTCAGCTCCGCGCGCAGCAGGTCGAGGCCCGCGCCGGTGCGCGCGGACAGGTACAGGGTCACGCCCTCGGCCGTCTGGTCGCGTCGCGCCGCAACACCGTTCAGGTCGATCTTGTTGCAGACAGTCAGCACCGCACAGCCGGGCGGCAGGTCCGACAGCAGCGCGCGGTCGGCCTGTGCATGGGCGGCGTCGGTGACCAGCAGGGCCACGTCGGCGCGCGCCAGTTCGGCACGCGCGCGGCGCATGCCTTCCTGCTCGATGGCGTCACCGCTGTCGCGCAGGCCGGCGGTGTCGACCAGGGTGAGGGCGACGCCGTCGACATCGACCTGCTCGCGCAACAGGTCGCGGGTGGTGCCGGGAATCGGCGTGACGATGGCGCGATCGCTGGCGGCGAGGGCATTGAGCAGGCTCGACTTGCCGGCATTGGGCCGGCCGACGATCACGGCGTGCAGGCCGTCGACCAGGCGCACGCCGCGGCGCGTATCGGCAAGCAGCGTGGCCACCTCTCCGCGCAGGGCAACGAGATCGCGCTGCAGGTCTGGCGTGGCGAGAAAATCGATCTCTTCCTCGGGAAAATCGATCGCCGCCTCGATCCACAGGCGCAGGCGGATCAGCCCTGCCAGGAGGTCGTGCACGCGGCGCGAGAACGCGCCCTCGAGGGAGTGGAGGGCGGCACGCGCCGCCGCTTCGGATCGGCTGGCGATGAGATCGGCCACCGCTTCGGCCTGGGTCAGATCGAGCTTGCCGTTGAGAAAGGCCCGCTCGGAGAATTCGCCGGCCCGCGCCGGTCGCGCACCCAACTGGCAGACGCGACGCAACAGCAGGTCCAGCACCACCGGCGCGCCGTGGGTCTGCAGTTCCAGCACGTCCTCGCCGGTGAAGGAGCGCGGCGCGGGAAAGTGCAGCAGCAGGCCGCGGTCGATGAGCTCGCCGGCCGCGTCGCGCAGCGCGGCATAGTGGGCGTGGCGCGGGCGCGGCGCCCGGCCGAGCAGGGCATATGCGATGGCGGCCGCGGCGGGACCCGACACGCGCAGCACGCCGACACCACCGGCGCCGGCCGGAGTGGCGACGGCGGTGATGGTGTCGCGCGGCGCGTTCATGGCCTCAGGCTTTTTCGCCGGCCTCGATGCGCTTGGTGATGATCCACTGCTGCAGCAGCGACGTCATGCCGTTGACCGTCCAGTACAGCACCAGGCCCGCCGGGAAGAAGGCAAACATGACCGCGAACATCACCGGCATGATCTTCATCATGCGCGCCTGCATCGGGTCCATGCCGGTGGTGGGCGTGAGGTACTGCGTGACGATCATGGTGGCGCCGTTGAGCAGTGGCAGCACGAAGTAGGGGTCGGGAGCGGAGAGGTTCTGCAGCCAGCCCACGAAGGGCGCCTGGCGCAGCTCGACGCTCTCCAGCAACACCCAGTAGAGGGCGAAGAACACCGGCATCTGGATCAGCATCGGCAGGCAGCCGCCGAGGGGATTGATCTTTTCCTTCTGGTACAGCTCGAGCATCGCCTGATTCATCTTCTGGCGGTCCTCGCCGTAGCGATCCTTCAGCGCCTGCACGCGCGGCTGCAGCTTGCGCATCTTGGCCATGGAGCGGAACTGCGCCTCGGTCAGCTTGAACATCAGCGCCTTGATCAGCAGCACCAGCAGGATGATGGCGAAGCCCCAGTTGCCGACGAGGGCATGGATCTTGGACAGCACCCAGTGCAGCGGCTCGGCGATGAAGGTGAGCACGCCGTAGTCGGCGGTGAGCGACAGGCCCGGCGCAATCTGGTCGACCGTGCTCTGCAGCTTGGGTCCCACGTACAGGCGCGCGCTGCTGCTCGCGCTGGCGCCGGGCGCGAGCGTGATCGCCGGGCCGAGCGTGCGGATCAGATAGCGCGCGGGATTGGCGGTGACGATCGCGGTGGCGTATTGGTCGGTCTCGCCGGCAGCCGGGATCCAGGCGGCGAAAAAGTAGTGCTGCAGCATCGCCGCCCAACCGTCCTTGAAGCTGGCATTGAGCGCTTCACCGGCGAACTTGTCGAAGCGCAGCTTCTTGAACTTGCTTTCCGGGCTGTACCAGGCCGCGCCGACGAAGCTGTAGCGTTCAGGGTTGTTGAAGGAGAAGAACCCGGTGTTGGGGATGACCGGCTGCACGCGCTGCAGCTGTCGGTAGGCATTGCCGCTCCAGGCGTCCGTGCCCTGGTTGTCGATCTCCTGGCGCTCCTCCACCACGTAGCTGCCGCGGCGCAGGGTGTACAGCTTGCGCACGCTGAGCCCACTGGCGGCGTCGGTCCAGGTCAACGGGACCTGGATCTGGTCCTGACCGGCGGCCAGTTCGTAGCGCGTCTGCTCGGCGCTGAACTCCGCCTGGTGGTCCGGCGCCTTGCCGGTGTTGCTGACCAGGCCCGACTGGGCGACGAAGTAGCTCGGGCCGGCATCGTCGAGCAGGCGCACGGGTCGGTCGAATTGCTTGGGTTGCTGCGGATAGGCCAACAGCTCGGCGCGCACGATGCTGCCGCCATGCGGATCGATGGCGAGGTCAAGCACATCGGTGCGCACGTGCACCAGCGCCGCGCTGCTCGCGGGCGCCGCCGCGCTTGCGGGGACCGCGGGAACCGCGGAGCCGGCGGGCATGGCCGGGGCAGTGGGCGTGTCGTTGGCCGCACCGGCAACGGGCGCGGACGCGACCGGAGCATCCGCGGCGGGTGCAGGGTGCGCATAGTCCTGTTGCCACTGATTCCAGATCAGGTAACCGACGAACAGCAGGGCGAGCAGGAGGAAGGAACGCGAATTGTTCATGGGGGAGGCGAATTTGGCGGTAACGCGGGAGCGGCGCGATGCGGGCACAGGGCGCTCCCTGCGCGCGGGCCGGAAGCTCGTGGCGGGAGGGCTGGCTGGCCGCGGCGGCGGCGCGGGAGTCGTCGGGCCGTAAGGGACGGGCGATGACGACCTAGGAATTGGCGCCGCGCATTGTGCCGGCCGCGGGTGCCGGCATCAATGCCGCCAGGCGCTGCCACAGGCTGTCGAGGTCGCGCAGCAGCTCGGCACCCTCGATCGCTACGGCGCTGGGGCGGGCGATGATGAGCACGTCCACGCAGGGCAGGCGGGTGCGCCAGCGGCGAAAGCTCTCGCGTGCCAGGCGCTTGAGGCGATTGCGTTGCACGGCGCGCTTGGAGACGCGCTTGGAGACCGCCAAGCCAAGCCGGCAGCTGGCGAGGGCGTTGGAGCGAAACTCGGCGTGGAAGTGGCGGCAGGCCAGGCGTTGGCCGCCACGCAAGGCGGCGAATTCCGCCGCCTTCAGCAGCCGCGCGGCCCGGGGGAAGCCTTGCGCTTCCATGGTGCCGCGCGGTGGTGTGTTACACGGCGAGACGCTTGCGGCCCTTGGCGCGACGCGCGTTGAGGACCTTGCGGCCGCCCTTGGTCTTCATGCGGGCGCGGAATCCGTGGTCACGGGCGCGCTTGATGCGGCTGGGCTGATACGTGCGCTTCATGGCGTCGACTCCGACTGAGGTAAGCAGCAAAAAGGCGCGGGAGAATACGGGGCGGACGCCGCGTCTGTCAAGGCGCAGCGTGGCGCAAACCGTTGGCGCGGCGTAGACTTGCGCGCCCCCTTGGCGTGCCCGTCCGGGTCCGCCCCCTGTCTCACGAGGAAGTAATGACCGAACTCTGGCGGCGCTGCGTGGAACGCCTGGAAGGCGAGTTCAGTGCCGAGGAACTGCACACCTATCTGAAACCCCTGCAGGCGGTGGAGGACGACAGCGGGCTGCGCCTGCTCGCCCCGAACGCCTACACGCGCGAGCACGTGGAGAGCGCGCTTCTGCCGCGCATTCGCGCTGTGCTGCAGCACCTGGCCGGCCGAGCGGTCGCGGTGAGGCTGGAGGTGGGGGCCGTGGCGGCGCGCAAGTCCGCGGCGCGTGGCGGTGCGATCGAGGCGGAGGTGGCGGAGTTCGACAGCAATCTCGATCCCCATTACACGTTCGACAGCTTCGTGGAGGGCAAGTCCAACCAGCTCGGCAAGGCGGCGGCGATGCAGGTGGCGACCAATCCTGGCCGCGCCTACAACCCCTTGCTGCTCTACGGGGGCACGGGCCTGGGCAAGACCCACCTGATGCATGCCGCTGGCAACCTCATGCGCGCGAACAATCCGCGCACCAAGGTGCTCTACCTGCGCTCGGAGCAGTTCGTCAGCGCAATGATCGAGGCCCTGCGCAACAAGAACATGGACGAGTTCAAGCGCCGCTTCCGCGAGGTGGATGCGCTGCTCATCGACGACATCCAGTTCTTCGCTGGCAAGGAGACCACGCAGGAAGAATTCTTCCACACGTTCAATGCGCTGTTCGAGGGCAAGCAGCAGATCATCCTTACCTGTGACCGCTACCCGCGCGAAGTGGACAAGCTTGAGCCGCGTCTGAAATCGCGCCTCGGCTGGGGGCTGTCGGTGGCGATCGAGCCACCGGATTTCGAGACCAGGGCGGCCATCCTGTTGTCGAAGGCGCAGGCAAAGGGCGTGGCATTGCCCGAGGACGTGGCCCTGCTGGTGGCGCGGCGCATGCGGTCGAACGTGCGCGACCTCGAAGGCGCGCTCAACACATTGGCCGCGCGCGCGAATTTCATGGGCAAGGCGATCACACCAGAGTTTGCCCAGGAGACCCTGCGCGATCTGCTGACGGTGCACGCGCAGGCGATCACTATCGCCAATATTCAGAAGACGGTGGCGGACTTCTATCAGCTGCGGCTGCAGGACCTGTTGTCCAAGCGGCGCTCCCGGTCGTTGGCGCGGCCGCGGCAGATGGCGATGGCGCTCTGCAAGGAGCTGACCGAGCACAGCCTGCCGGAGATCGGCGAGGCCTTCGGTGGACGCGACCATACGACGGTGCTGCATGCCTGCCGAACCATCCGCGACCTGATCGAGACCGACGGCAAGTTGCGACAGGACTGGGAGAAACTGGTGCGGATCCTGACGGGCTGATGCTTGACCGACTGCACGCCTGTGGATAAACAGTGGGCAGATCGGACGGGGCAAGTTATCCACAGACCAGCTACAGGTAGCGGGCTCTGCTGACTGCGGTGTCTGACGTTTTAGTTTATTGATTTTTAAGGTGATATTCGGCTTATGCGGATATGCACAGGGCCTACTGCCACCACCGTTCTGTTCTAGAGCAAAAGAACAGAAGCATTGCCCAATTGACCTTATCGGAACCTTCCCATGCGATTCAGTATCCAGCGCGAAGCCCTGTTGAAGCCCCTGCAGCAGGTGGTGGGCGTAGTGGAGCGTCGGCAGACCCTGCCGGTGCTGGCGAACCTGTTGGTGAGCGTCGGGAATGGTCAGGTGGCCCTGACCGGCACGGATCTCGAGGTGGAGATGGTTGCCAGGGCCGAGGTGCAGGATGCGGAGCCGGGGGAAACCACGATTCCGGCGCGCAAGTTGTTCGACATCTGTCGGGCGCTGCCCGACGGTGTGCGCATCGAGTTGAAGCATGCGGGTGAGAAAGCTGCACTGTCTGCCGGTCGCAGCCGGTTCACCCTGGCGACGTTGCCGGCGGGCGAGTTCCCTGTGGTCGAGAACATCGAGGTGGTGGACCGGGTCAGCTTGCCCGAGGCGTCACTGAAGGATCTGATGGAGCGCACGGCATTTGCGATGGCGCATCAGGATGTCCGCTACTACCTGAACGGCATGCTTTTGGATCTGCGCGAGAGCAGTCTGCGCTGTGTGGCTACCGACGGGCATCGGCTTGCGCTGGCTGAGACCGGCGTGGGCGAGGCCGCCGCCGCGCGTCGGCAGCTGATCATTCCGCGCAAGGGCGTGCTGGAGTTGCAGGGCTTGCTGGAGACGGGCGACGGCAGTGTGGAGTTGGAGTTCGGCAGGAATCACCTGCGCGTGCGTCGGGGCGATGTTCAGTTCACGTCGAAGTTGATCGACGGTCGTTTCCCGGATTACGAGGCGGTGATTCCGATCGGGGCCGACAAGGAAGTGCGCGTGGTGCGCGACGAGTTCCGCACGGCTCTGCAGCGAGCGGCGATCCTCTCGAATGAGAAGTATCGGGGCGTCAAACTCGATATCAGCCCGAACAAGCTGCGCATCGTCGCCCACAATCCTGAGCAGGAGGAGGCGATCGAGGAGGTCGAGGCGCGGACGTCGGTGGGGGAACTCAGCGTGGGATTCAACGTGAACTACATCCTGGACGCGCTGGGTGCACTGCGCGGGGAGGATGTCATCGTGTGTTTGCGCGATGGTCAGTCGAGCTGTCTGCTGCGCAGCGCCGAGTCCGAGCAGTCGCGTCACGTGATCATGCCGTTGCGACTCTGACTAGGTCTAGTCTGCGTAGAGGAAGCCCGCGCATCGTCCTGGTTCGCGGGCTTCGTCGTTTGTGGGCTAAGGAGGCGCCGTGCGGGTTGAGTTGTTGCGCATGGAGAATGTGCGCTGCTTTGGCCAGGTGGAGTTGAGGCCAGGTCCGGGCGTGAATGTGCTTGTTGGCGCTAATGGGGCAGGAAAGACGAGTGTTCTTGAGGCGCTCCATGTGCTGTCGCACGCGCGATCATTTCGAGCCGGGCCACGGGAGGCGCTCGTGCGTCGCGGCGCGCCTTCGTGCCATGTCTTTGCCGTCGTGGAGCAGGGTGGGGCGAGGCATCGCCTGGGGCTGGCGCGAGTGGCGGGTCGGTGGGAAGCGCGTTGCGACGGTGTGGCGGTGCAGCGCTTGGAAGAGTTGCTGCGGCGGATTCTGGTGGTCAGTTTTGATCCCGGGTCGCATGCGCTCATTTCGGGTGGAGCCGAGGAGCGCCGGGCGTTTCTGGATTGGACGCTGTTCCACGTGGAACCGGATTTTCTTGGGCTTTCGCGTCGGTATCGTCGGGCTCTGAAGCAGCGCAATACCTTGCTGCGTTCGGCGCGGTCGACCGTCGAACTCGACGCCTGGGACGCGGAGCTGGCGGTGGCGGGGGTAGCCGTGGACGCGCTGCGACGCCGGTGGCTGGCGCGCTGGGGGCCGCGGTTGCGCGATTGTCTCGACCGATTCCTGCCGGAGCTGGGTCCCGTGGAGTTGGGCTACGTCCCGGGTTGGGCGGCGGGGGAGGCGCTGGATAGCGTGTTGGCGCGGAGCCGGGATCGCGACCTGTCCAGAGGCCATACGGGCAGTGGTCCACATCGGGCGGACTGGCACCTGGAGTTTCCCGAGGCGCCATCTCGCGAGCACCTCTCGCGGGGTCAGGCGAAGCTGAGCGCGATGGCCTGCGCCATGGCCCAGGCTGGGTTGCTGCACGAGGTACTCGGCTACTGGCCGATTGTGGCGGTGGATGATCTGGCGTCGGAACTCGACCGCGTCCACGAGCGGCTGGTGATGGAGTTCATACAGGGCATCGATGCCCAGGTCTTTGTCACCGGGACGGGTGTATCGCCGGGCTGGAGCGAGCAGGGCATTGCGACCACGACGTTCCACGTGGAACAGGGCACACTGACCCGCCTGCTATAATTTCGCCTTTCGACCACGCACCGATTTCGGTGCCGACCCGGGCGAGCGCATGAGCAGCAATCAGTACGATTCGAGCAACATCAAGGTCCTCAAAGGCCTGGAAGCGGTGCGCAAGCGCCCGGGCATGTACATCGGCGATACCGACGACGGCACCGGTCTGCACCACATGGTGTTCGAGGTGGTCGACAACTCGATCGACGAAGCCCTCGCTGGTTACTGCGACCACGTCACTGTCACCATTCACGCCGATGGTTCGGTCAGCGTCTCCGACAACGGGCGCGGTATCCCGGTGGACACCCACCCCGAGGAGGGGCGCTCCACGGCCGAAGTCGTCATGACCGTCCTGCATGCCGGCGGCAAGTTCGACGACAACAGCTACAAGGTCTCGGGCGGCCTGCACGGCGTCGGTGTTTCGGTGGTCAATGCCCTGTCCGAGCATCTCTGGCTCACCATCCATCGCGAGGGCAGGGAACACCAGCAGGAATACCGACTGGGCGAGCCGCAGTACCCCCTCAAGGCGATCGGACCCTCCGGCCGGCGCGGCACCACCGTGCGCTTCCTGCCGAGCCGACAGACCTTTTCCAATGTCGAGTTCCACTACGACATCCTGGCCAAGCGTCTGCGCGAGCTGAGCTTCCTGAATTCCGGGGTGAAGATCGAGCTGATCGACGAGCGCGCCGACAAGCACGACACCTTCCAGTACGAAGGCGGCATCCGCTCCTTCGTCGAGCACCTGGCCCAGCTCAAGACCCCGCTGCATGCCAACGTGGTCACCTTCGATGCCCAGCAGGACAACATCACGGTCGAGGCGGCCCTGCAGTGGACCGATGCCTACCAGGAGACCGTGTTCTGCTTCACCAACAATATTCCGCAGCGTGACGGCGGCACCCACCTGACGGGTTTCCGCGCCGCGCTCACGCGCACCATCACGCACTACATCGAGACGTCCGGCATCGCCAAGCAGGCCAAGATCGCGCTATCCGGCGACGACATGCGCGAAGGCTTGATCGCCGTTCTCTCGGTCAAGGTGCCTGACCCGAAATTCTCCTCGCAGACCAAGGACAAGCTCGTCTCGTCCGAGGTCAAGGGCGTGGTCGAACAGGTGGTGAACGCCAAGCTCGAGGAGTTCCTGCAGGAAAATCCGGCCGAAGCCCGCGCCATCGCCGGCAAGGTCGTGGACGCCGCGCGCGCCCGCGAAGCCGCGCGCAAGGCGCGTGAGATGACGCGCCGCAAGGGCGCCCTCGACATCGCCGGATTGCCGGGCAAACTGGCCGACTGCCAGGAGAAGGATCCGGCGCTCTCCGAACTGTTCATCGTCGAGGGCGACTCGGCCGGCGGCTCGGCCAAGCAGGGACGCAATCGCAAGACCCAGGCCATCCTGCCGCTCAAGGGCAAGATCCTCAACGTCGAGCGAGCGCGCTTCGACAAGATGCTGTCCTCGGCCGAAGTGGGGACGCTCA
>DAOOVM010000001.1:30120-58895 GCA_035370085.1 Rhodanobacteraceae bacterium
GTCGAGCGAGCGCGCTTCGACAAGATGCTGTCCTCGGCCGAAGTGGGGACGCTCATCACGGCCCTGGGTTGCGGTATCGGCAAGGACGAGTACAACCCGGACAAGCTCCGCTACCACCGCATCATCATCATGACCGATGCGGACGTCGATGGTTCGCACATCCGTACGCTGCTCCTGACGTTCTTCTATCGGCAAATGCCGGAGCTGATCGAGCGCGGCCACGTCTATATCGGACTGCCGCCGCTATACAAGCTCAAGCAGGGCAAACAGGAGCTCTACCTCAAGGACGATGCGGCGCTGAACCAGTACCTGATCGCCAACGCCGTCGAAGGTGCCGAGCTCCGCTACAGCCCGGAAGCCCCTGCCATCGTCGGCGCGGCGCTGGAAAAGCTCCTGGCTGATTTCCAGCTGGCGCTCGACCAGATCGATCGACTCAGTCACCGCTGCGACCCGCTGGTGTTGACCGCCTTGCTCGAGCTGCCACCTCTGGAGGCAACCCTCTGGCAGGACGCCGGCGCCGGCGAATCCTGGCTCGCCCGGCTCGCCGCACGCCTCAACGGCAACGGCCTGGGGCGTCCCCGCTATCGACCGCGCATCCAGTCCGCCAGCGGCGAGCATCCGGCGGCCCTGGTCATCGAGCGCGACCAACATGGCCTCAGCACCGTCCAAGTGCTGCCGGCACACTTCCTGGCCAGCCCGGAATGCAAGCCGGTCCAGGACGTGGCTCGCCAACTGGCGGACTTGATCCAGCCCGGTGCTGAGATCCGTCGCGGCAGCAACGTGCAGTCGGTGGGGGACTTTGCGCAGGCCAGGCAGTGGCTGATGGACGAGGCCAAGAAGGGTCGCACCATCCAGCGCTTCAAGGGTCTGGGCGAAATGAATCCGGAGCAGCTGTGGGACACCACGGTGAACCCGGAGACGCGCCGACTGTTGCAGGTGAGCATCGAGGACGCGGTAGCCGCCGATCAGATCTTTTCGACCCTGATGGGCGATGTGGTCGAGCCGCGACGCGAGTTCATCGAGTCCAATGCGCTGCGCGTGAGCAACCTGGACGTGTAGTCCGGTCGAGCGGCACGGAAGTACAAGCGTTACTAAATAGAGAAAGGAAAAAATTTCCGTACCGAGGCGTTTGGAGCACCAGCGAGAGCCGCCCGTTTTCGGCGCCAATCTGTCAATTCGACGATAGGTCCGCTTGTTCACCAAGCTTCATAGAAACCCCGGAAAAGTGCGCTTGTGCTTTGATCGGGCAGGCATTACCCTCACCGACCTTCCTGCGAAGCCCTTCGTGGCAAGCAGGAATCGTCACGCAACGAGATCCAGCCATGACCTCTTTCCGTCTGCCGTGTTTCGCCATCCTGCTCGGTGCCGCCGCCCTTGGCGCCGCGGGCACCGCCGCTGCCGCCCCCTACGGCGGCGGCCGCTCGCACGATCCCTCGGCGAGCCACGCGAAGAAGGACGAGGCCAAGGACGCGAAGAACAACTACCCCAACGCCACGCGCGTGGAGCCCTCCAAGCCGAGCCTCGGCAAGGCGCAGTCGAAGCTGAGCAAGGTCAACGACCTCATTGCCGACGACAAGAACGAGCAGGCCGACAAGCTCCTCGACGAATTGCTCGCCGACGGCAGCCTCACGCCCTACGCGAAGGCGATGGCTTCCTACTTCAAGGGCCAGATCAAGTCCCAGCAGGACGACAACGCCAGCGCCATCACCCTGCTCAAGCAAGCCGTCGACCTCGACGTCATGCCCAACGCGAACCAGTTCCCGGCCATGTACGCCCTCGCCCAGCTCTATCTGGTCGAGGAGAAGTACCCGGAGGCCGTCGCCATGCTGGACGCCTACGTCAAGCAGAGCGGCGAAGAGACGGCCAAGGTGCTCGCCTTCAAGGCCAACGCCTACTACCGCACGGAAAAGTATCAGCAGGCGGTGGACACCATGAAGGCGGCCATGGCCAAGACGGACAAGCCGGAGGAGAGCTGGCGGCAGATCCTCATGGCCTCGCTCTTCGAACTGGAGAAGTTCGATGAAGCGGCGCAGATCGCCGAGGCCGATCTGGCCAAGGACCCGAACAACAAGAAGCTGGTGCAGCAGCTCTCGTCGATCTACATCAACGCCAAGCAGGAATCCAAGGCGCTCAACCTGATGGCTGACGCGAAGTCGCGCGGCCTGTTCAACACCGAAGACGACTACAAGCAGCTGGCGCAGCTCTACAACTACGCCGACAAGCCCAAGGAAGGTGCCGCCGCATTGGAAGAAGGCTTCCAGAAGGGCGTGGTCAAGCCGTCCTATGCGATGTACAAGCTGCTGGGCGATTCCTATGCGCTGTCGGACCAGGAAGCCAAGGCCATCGAGGCCTATGGCAAGGCCTCGCCCATGGCCACCGACGGCGAAGCGGACTTCCAGCGCGGTCAGCTGCTCGTCAACAGCGAGCGCTACGCTGACGCCAAGGCGGCCCTGACGCAGGCACTGTCGCGCGGCGTCAAGCGCCAGGGCGCCGCTTATGTCCTCCTAGGCAACGCCGAAAGCGAGCTGGGCAACAAGCAGGCGGCGATCGAGGCGATGCAGAAAGCCCGCGGCTACGAGGAAACGCGCGCCATGGCCGACACCTGGCTGCGCAGCCTCAATGCTGGTGTGCCGGTGAAGAAGGCCCCGCCGCAGAAAGTGCAGAAGCAGAAGTAGCAGCCGAATAGCAGCATCCCGAGCGGGTCCGAGTAGCGGTAAGATGCACGTCTGGCCGGGGTTGAGCGCATGTCCGGCCTGGTGTACCGTGCCGGCCCCCGCACGACCCCACTGGTTCCGGCGCGTCGGCTCCATGCCACGCTGCGGCGCCCGCAAGCCACGTCCACACGATCAATTTCAGCGAACCCTGGTTCAAGCAGATGGCGTCGACAACGTTTGAAGCCGAGCGCGAGCAGTTCAACTGGAGGCGCACCAGTGCCCTGGCTTTTGCCATGGCCGTGCACACGTTCGCCTTCCTGATGATGCTGGCGCCCATGGCCCCGCCGCAGGTGAAGGAAAAGGAGAAGGAAAACATCGTGACGGTGGAGTTCATCGAACCCCCGCCGCCGCCTCCTCCGCCGCCGCCTCCCCCGCCGGAGCCGCCAAAGAAGCCGCCGCCGAAGATCATCGAGAAGATCAAGCCGCCGCCGACTCCGCCACCGGAGCCGCCGCCGCCGGTGGTGGTGGAAGAGCAGTCCGCCATGGCCATTCCGGCGCCACCGCCGGCACCCCCGGCGCCTCCGGCGCCGCCGGTCGACATTGCGCCGAGCGAAAACGTCAGCTACCGCAAGCTCAAGCCGCCCAAGTATCCGCCTCAGGCGGTGCGCCAGCGGCACGAGGGCGAATGCGTGCTGCGCGTCCTGATCGGAACGGACGGCAAGCCCAAGGACATCCAGGTGGAGAAGTCCTCGGGCTTCCGCGAGCTGGATCGGGCCGCCATGGACGCGGTGCAGACCTGGGTCTTCAACCCGGGCCGGCGCAACGGCCAGATGGTCGAGGGTTGGGCCCTGGTGCCCTTCAAGTTCAGTCTCAGCGAGCTTTAATCGTTTAACATCCCCAGTCAGCCTCTACGAAGGGTAGCGTCATGTTCCAAGATTCCAACCAGCCGGCCGCCGGCACCGTGCCCCCGGCAGGGGCTCCCGCCGATGCGGCGATGGTCACTGGCGTGGGCGGCAACGAGAAGGCCCAGGCCCTGCAGCAGATGGGCTTCGATCACCTCATCCACAACTTCGACGTCGTGGGCATGTTGGTGTTCGTCGTACTGGTCGTGATGTCGGTGATGTCCTGGTACTACATCATCGCCAACTTCCTGCGCAACACGATGATCCGCACGCGCATGGAGAAGGTCATCCGCACCTTCTGGGAAACCCCCTCGGCGCAGGAAGCCATCCGCACGATGGAGGAGCAGCCCAAGGGTGAGCCCTTCTCGAAGATCGCCCTGGACTGCGCCTCCGCCGCGGCCCACCACCAGCGCCACGAAGGCAGCCGCCTGGTGGAAGCGCTCAATCGCTCCGAGTTCATCGACCGCTCCCTGCGCCAGGCCGTGGCGCGTGAGAGCCTGCGCCTCGAAGGCGGCCTGACCGTCCTGGCCACGGTCGGCTCCTCCGCCCCCTTCGTCGGTCTGCTCGGCACGGTGTGGGGCATCTACCACGCCCTGATCCGCATCGGCCAGGGTGGCAATGCCTCGATGGAAGCGGTGGCAGGTCCGGTGGGCGAGGCGCTGATCATGACCGCTATCGGTCTGGGCGTCGCCATTCCCGCCGTGCTGGCGTACAACTTCTTCGTGCGTTCCAACCGCGTCACCTACGCCCGCTTCGACGAATTCGCGCACGACCTGCACGACTTCTTCGCCACGGGTTCGCGCATCGAGGCCGGCGCCATGCCGACCCGCGCTGCCGCCCCGGCGGCCCCTGCCGCGAGGAAGTAGGCCATGGCGTTCAGCAGCAACTCTAGTGGCGGCCCGATGGCCGAAATCAACGTCACGCCGCTGGTCGACGTGATGCTGGTGCTGCTGATCATCTTCATGATCACGGCGCCCCTGATGACGCACAAGATCCGCATCGATCTGCCGCAGGCGAGCACCAAGCCGCCTGACGAAAATCCGATCGAGCCGATCGATCTGGCGGTGAAGGCCGACGGCAGCTACTACTGGAACGACAGCCCGATCACCGAGCTGGAACTCAAGGCCCAGCTCGCCGTGACGGCGCAGAAGACGGTCCAGCCCGAGCTGCAGATCCGCGGCGAGAAGGACACCCGCTACGAGATCATCGCCAAGGTTCTGGCCGACGCCAAGAACGCGGGCATGGTGAAGATCGGCTTCATAACCAATCCCGGCGCCAAGCAACAGTAAGCGCCGCGGTCCAGGTTGGATCAGGACGCCCCGCCATCGCGGGGCGTCTTGTTTTCGACGGTCCGTCGCGCGACGGATGACAAGCCGGGGTGGGGCAGGCGTAGCCTGGACTTGCCCGCATCGGGCGCATCGGAGCGTCGCCATGGCCGCCATCAGCCGTCTGCGTCTTCCCGATCACCGCAACATGGCAGAGATCAACATCACGCCGCTCATCGACGTGATGTTGGCCCTGCTGCTTATCTTCATGCTGGCGACACCCCTGCTCAGTTCACGGCTGCCCCTGCCGCAGGACTCCGACCCGCGCCCAGCGCCGCCGCCGCGGCGGCTGGAGCTGTCCATCGCGGCCGACGGTCAGGTCTTGCATGCAGGCTACGCCCTATCCCGGCTGGAACTGCAGGCAGAGCTGGTGGCATTCGCAAGCAAAGGAGGCGCGATGTCCCTGCAGCTTCGCCCGGATGCGTTGACCGCCCACCAGTACGTCATCACGGTACTCGATGCTGCGCGAGGTGCCGGAATCCGCGCCATTGCGCTGGAATCGCCGGCGCAGTGATCCGGGCGGCTGCCGGACGCAGCTGACGCCCTAATATCCCAGGATGGCCAGGTAGCGGCGCACGGTCGGGGCGAGGCCTTCGTACAAGGCCTCGCCTATCAGCGCATGCCCGATCGACACCTCGGCCAGATAGGGGATCGCCGCCTTCAGCGCCCCGAGGTTCGACTGACTGAGATCGTGTCCCGCGTTCACCCCGAGGCCCGCTGCCCTGGCGCTCTCGGCCGTCGCCACACACGCATCCAGGGCCCGGGAGTAGTCCCCCGCCGCATGCGCCTTGGCGTAAGGCCCGGTATAGATCTCGATGCGCTGCGCACCGAGCGCTGCCGCCCGCTCCAGGTCCACCGTGCCCGCGTCGACAAACAAACTCACCCGCGCCCCCGTGCTGCGCAGGTCTTCGATCCGGCTGCGCAGCTCCGCGGCGTCTGCCGCCAGATCGAAACCATGGTCGGAGGTGAGCTGCCCATCCGCGTCCGGTACCAGCGTCACCTGCTGCGGCCGCGTCTCGTGCACCAGCGCCAGCAAGCCGGGATAATCGCCCCGCGCCGGCGCCAGGACATTGCCCTCGATATTGAACTCGGCGCGACCCCGCAACAGCGCCGCCAGCCCGCGCACGTCGTCGGGCCGGATATGGCGCAGGTCAGGCCGCGGATGCACGGTGACACCACCGGCTCCGGCGTCGAGCACGGCGCGCCCCGCCCGCAGCACATCCGGCTCACCCTCGCCGCGCGAATTGCGCAAGACGGCGATCTTGTTGAGGTTGACGCTGAGCAGGGTCATGCCGGCTTCCTACGGATCTGGGCGGGGGAACACCCGCAGGCTCCGACGCGGCCCGCACTCGGCGCTTGCCGCAACCTCGACGCCACGCCTCAGCGGCGTGGCGCTGCCGTGCGCGTCGAAGCTTTGGGCGCAACGGCCTCGGAACCGCGCGGGTCTGCAGGCGATTCTAGCCGCAGCGCGCGCCGCGTGCGGCCCGCGAGATCCAGCACGACGGCTGCGACGCGACCCGCACCGTCCCGCTCACACGCCAGCTCGAATTCCCCATCGCCGCTCGCGTAGCGATCGGCGGCAAACGCCTGCAGCGGTCGCGGCGCGGTGCCCGTCACCTGCCACTGCAGCCCGTTGGACCGTCGCGACAGCCGCATCCACACGTCCTCGTTGAGCGCGTAGTCTCCGGCGCACGCTTCCGCGCTCGCCGCTTCAATCTCAACCGTGACGCGGTTGACCACGGGCGCCGCCTGACTGAGCCGTGCAGCCGCGCGGTTGGTTCCTCCGGCATGCAGCACGAGGCTCTCCACGCGACCCGCCGCGTTGCGCTGGAAGGTGATCTGCGCCGCCCCGCCGGGCAAGGCGTAGGCGTCTTCCTCCCACGGCCACAACGGCTGGGCAAACTGTCCCGGCACCTGGACAAACAAGCCTTCGCTGCGCGGGCGCAGCACGAGCTCGTCATCCGGCCCGAAGCGATACAGCCCCGCCACCTGGGTCGACGCCTCGGCCGCCGCGCGACGCAGCCGCAGGGGAGCAGGCGCAGGGGCCGTGTCGGCGAGCAAGGCGAGGCCCAAGGCCGTCAGATCGCCCTCGGCGTTGCCCAGAAGCACCACGGCCTCCTGCCGATCCGTGCGAAAGCCGAGGAATGATGCGTGCCCCCCCGCGCTGCCGCCCTGCCACAGCAGCGGCCAGTCCTGCTCCCCGTCGTGCACGTTGGCCGTCTGCCATCCCAGCGCGGCGCCGTCGCGCGGCTGACGGGCCAGCAGCAACGCGGCCCGCAGCGGCCCCTCGCCGGGACGCAGGAGCGCCTGAGCGAAGCGCAACTGATCGGCAAGCGTCGAACGCAACCCGCCCAGACCCGCGAGCACGCCGTAGTGCCAGGGCGCCACCCGTTCGCCCAGGGCATGGCCGGACACCAGGTCCTTGTCGTCAAAATCCGTTGCGCGCAGTTCCAGCGGCTGCACCACGCGTTCGCGCAGCCGCGTCTCCCACGAGCCCGAGAGCGCCTCGCCGAGGGCAGCGGCCAGCACGCCCGCACCGAGATGCCCGCCCTGTTGCGCGCGTCCCGTGAGGCGGGCGCGGGCGAGCCAGTCGTCCAGTGCCGCCGCCGTGTAGTCGCGCAAGGGATCAGCCTCATCCCCGGGAAACAGGTTCGCGGGCACCGCAGGCAGTCCTGCGACGCCGGCCAATTGGCTCAGACGCAACGACGCCAGGCCCGGGTCGGCGATCGATCGCGAAGCCGGCAGGGTCTCGCGCAGGGTCGCTTCCAGGCGCACCTTGCCGTCCAACGCCGCATCGGCCAGCAGTAAGCCGACATAGGCGGACGTGAGCGGACCGAGCTGGATGCGGCTGTCAGCATCCAGCGCGGCGCCATCGCTGCCGTCGCGGTGCCCGAAAAAGAAGGTGGCCGTCTCTCCCTGGCGAAGCAGGCCCACCGCGACGGACTGCCAGGCGCCAGACGCGGTGCCTCGCTCCAGGCGCGTCCGGATGGCCTCCGGCAAGGCCGGCGCTTCTGCCCGCGCCGGGGCAGGGGCGAGCATCGCCAGCACGGCGATGAGCAGAACGCAGGGCGAGGTTCGCAGGACGGGGTGCACGGTGCGCGAGGATAGCGCGGCCCGGCACGGTAACGAGAGGCGCGCGTCACGGAGCAGCGCGGGCCTCCGGCGCCACCTCCCTGTGGCGAGCGCCCTGTGGGGGAGCACGCGTTTCGATCCCCGTAGCGGCGAAAAGTTCAGTCGCGCGCCCTCGCGGACCAGGCGCCCCTCCGCACCTGCTCCTGACTAGGCCTCCTCAGCGGCACTCGCCGGGGGTCTCCTTCCACACCACCGGATCCCAGTACGCACCGTCCTTCCACTCGGTGCGATGCTCGGGATGCAGCTGCGCACCCACGTAATACACCGTGTCGGGCCGGATATCGATCGACAGCGTCTTGACGCTGCGACCCACTGCGCGCTGGCGCGAGCCAATGGACAGATAGGGCCGCTCGATGTCTTCGGCCACTTCCAGCTCGTGGTGACCGGCATCGACACGGAAGTTGGTACGGCCCTCAGGCCCGGCGACGCGTCCGTCGATCGAGAGCAAGCGCACGGCGTGCACATTCTGCGCCCGCGGCGCCACATCGAACACGTTGACGAAACCGCAGCCGGCAGCCGTCGCACCGGCCGCCGGCTCACGGCGCGAACGACCGCCGCCGTCCAGCGACGCCAGCAGCTCGTCGCGGCCGACACTGAGGTGAATCGGCGGCAGGGTGACGCTCGAGGCGACACCGGCGAGCTCGACGCCGCGCCCCTCCCGGCGCACCGCCAGCCGCAGCGGCGCGCCATCGGCCAACGCATCCACACGCTCGCGCAGACGCTGCGCGGCCAGAGCATGACCGACGCTGTCGCCACCCAGACCTTGCAGCGCCTCGCCGTTCACCGCGGTGATCACATCACCGGCGCGCACGCCCATGCGCTGGGCGGCGCTGCCGGGGCTGACGGCAATCACATGCAGGCCGTCGGCGGCGCGCGCTGCGCTGGCACTGTCCACGACGATGCCGAGGTTGCTCGTGCGCTGGGCCGGTGCATCGAGCGTGAAGGCGATGTCCTGCGGTGCCGTAGCGCCGAACTCACCCGACTCGATCAGGCGCAGCAGGACGCGACGCAATTCCTCGCGCACCGGCTCGGGTGCGCTGGGTGCCTGGGCCTGGGCGCCGCCGGCCACCAGCAGCAAGGCCGGCAGCAGGTGACGAAAGGGTGCGGAAAATCGCATGGGAGTCTCCTTCAAATCTGCGAAAGCTGCTGCTCGGGCTGCTGCAGTTGCAGCAACACGCCCAGGAGGTCGACACGCCGGCGCCACAACGGCGCCAGATCGCGCGCGCCGGCACCCTGGTCATAGGCCTGTTGCAAGGCGGCCTCCACGCGCTGCAATTCCAGCTCCGTCGCCAGCGTGGCGCTGCTGTGCACCAGGGTGCCGGTCGCCAGACGCTGCTCCAGCTGGCGTGACTCGTCGCGCAGGACCGCCAGGCCCTCGTCCGGTGTCGGGCCGGGCAGGCGCAGGAGCAGTGCGGCAAGCGCCAGGCCTGCGGCGAGCGCCATGCCGCCGATCCGCTGCAGGCGGCGGTGGCGCTGGCGCGCAGCCCAGGCGGCCTCGATGCGTGCGCGCAAGGCGGGCGGCGGTTCCAGCTCGGGTAGTTCAGCCAGCCGGCAGGCGAGGGGAGAGAGCGGATTCATGGGAGGACTCATGCGCGGATACGGTGCCCAGCCAGCCCTGCAGCCGCTGCAGACTGCGCGACAGGATGGACTTGGAGTAACTCTCGGTCTGGCCGAACAACTCGGCCAGCTCGCGGTGGGTGTAGCCCTCGACCTCGTGCAGCAGGACCACGGCGCGGGCCCGCGCCGGCAGGCGCTGCAGCAAGGTCCACAGGTCGTGGTCGGCGTCCGGCGCCAGCTCTGCCTCGCTGCTCGTCTCGGACAGGACGCGCTCGGGGTCGTCATCGTCGCGGAAGCGCAGGGCCCGCAGGTGGTCGATGGCGGCGTTGGCCGTCATGCGTTTCAACCAGGCGCCAAAGGGCGCGTCGCCGCGGTAGCGGGCGATGGCATCGATGAGCTTGACGAACACCTCCTGGACCACGTCCTCGGCCGTGGCCGCATTGCCGGTGAGGCGCAGGGCGAGGGTGTAGCAAGCCCGGCCGAAGCGCTGGTAGAGCTGACCCAGGGCCTGGCGGTCGCCGCGGCGGGCGCGGGCCAGGGTCACGTCATCGACGTCCTGGGCAAAGGCGACGCCGCCGGTGGGAGAGGGACTGAGCATCATGCGAAGCCTCTGGACGCGGCGGGCGGCGCGAGCGTCGCAGCTGCGGCGGGTGGCCTCAATCGTGGCGCGGTAGCGGTATGCGCACCTCGTGCACGCGCTGCCGCGGCAGGGCCAGTTCGGCCATGCCGGTCTCGCGCCGCACGCGCAGCACGACGCCCTCGGCGTCGAGCGCCGCGACCGCACCCTCGATCTCCTTGCCGCCGCTGGTGACGATGGTGACGCGCTCGCCGATGCGCGCCGCCAGGTCGTCCAAGGCCACCACGCGGTAGTCGCGCTCGGGCGGAGCCGCCGCGGGCAGGCGCTCCAGCGTGGCGCCCTTCCACACCAGGGCCAGGGTGGAATCACCGGGCGGCGCCGGGGCGCTGGAGGCCACCGGCTTGCCCGTCTGCGCGTCGCGCAGGACCGGGTCCCCTGCCCGGGGCGCAGCCGGTGGTGCCGACACTGCCGGGGCTGTCGCCTGGGCCGAGCCTGTCGCCGTGACCGGCGCCCCTGCCGTCGCCACGGCGGGCAGAGGTGGCGGAACCGCGCTCGCGCCCGTCGCCGTGGCGCCGGGTGGCGCAGCGGCGATGACGGGCCTGCCGGGCGAGGCGGCGGGGGGGTTCGCAGCCGCAGCGGCCGGCGCCGGCGGCGTTGCGATGACCGGCGCGGCGACCGCCGTCGCGGGCGCCTGGGCGGCGGGGGCGGCCGGTGGGGTCACGATCGCGCTGGCCACCTCATCCGCCGGGGGGGCGAGGAAGCTCAACTTCACCAGGATCGGCGGCGCCTGGTCGAGCCGCGCGGTCAGGTTGAGCAGGCGCAGGATCTCGCCGCGCTCGCGCCGGGCATAGTCCAGCGGCCCCACGCCGGGATTGGGCAGGCTCAGCAGCTCGGCTTCGCCGCCCTGCTCCAGCAGCCGTCGATACAGCTCCAATGGCTCGGTCCCCGCCTCGATCTCGTGTTCCTCGAGGAAGCCGGTCACCGTGGCCAAGTGGCGGTCAATGTACTGTTCGACGCTCCAGCCCATGCGCTGCGCACAGTACCTGCCACGCTCGGCAAAATAGCCGAGGTCGCGATAGCCGAGCGTCAGGCTGCCGACACGCAGCGCCTGGGCCGCCTTGGCATCGGCCAGCATGGCGTAGTCGAAGGGCTTGAGCTCGGCGTGCAGGCGCACCGCGGCATAGGGCGCATTGCGCAACTGGAGGTCGGCGGAGAGATCCTGGGCGGCCGCATCGAGGTCGAGCTTGAGCGACACGTCCAACGGCTGCGGTGCGCGCTGCATGGCGACATAGTCGCTGGGAACGAAGGCCGCGCCGCAGCCGAACCCGTCGAAGGGCACGCCACTGCGGCCGAACCATCCGGCAACGGTGGTCTGCAGCGAAGTGGCCAGGTGCAGATCACGCAGCTCGACCTGCAGGCGCTCGGGCACATCCTCGCCGTGCGACAGCGCGCGCGTCATCAGCCACAGCGGACCGCCGCCGCGCACCCGCACGGTCGCGGCGCCGAAGGCGTCGCGCCACGGCCCCTGCTTGAAGCGCCACTCGACCCCGCCCAGGCTGAGCACGCCGTCCAGGCCGGCGCCGGCGCGCGCGTAGCGCAGCTCGGCCCAGGGCGCGAGCTGCGCGGCGATGCTGGCCGCCTGCTGTTGCGCCGCCACCCACAGCAGCAGCCACAGGGCGGCGGCCATCGCCGCCGTCAGCAGCAACACGTTGCGCAACAGCTTCCACATGGAATTGGCGCCTGCGAGGATCCCTGCGCCAGCGACGTTAGCCGGATCGCGCCGCAGCCACAACCGCGACCATGGCCAGGGCCGACGCGTTCAGCCGTCGAGCCGATAGGCGCGAATGCGCCGTGGCGGGCCGCGCCATGCCACGGCGCCGTGGCCACCGACCGCCGGGAGGAAATGGTGCACCTGCCAGGCGTCCGCCGGCCCGGCCGCGCCCTCGACGCGGAGCAGGGCTAGGGGCTGTCCCGCCGCATCGAGCTCGAACACCACGCGCTGCAGGCCGTAGGCCAGGCCCCGCCCGTCGGCCTTGAGGACGGCTTCCTTGCCGGTCCACAGGGCATGGAAGGCCGCTTCTCGCTTGTCCGAGCACAGCCCGGCCAGCGCGGCGGCCTCGCCGGCGTCGAAATAGCGCTGCGCCAGGCCGAGGTAGGCGCGCGACCGCCGCGGCAGCTCAACATCCACCCCAGGATCGACACCCGCCGCCACCACGGCCGCGACGCAGTCGCCGCTGTGGCTGAGGTTGAACCCCGGCGCCCCCGGCAGGTCCAGGCGCGGCTTGCCGTAGGCTTCGCGACGCAGGTCGAGCGCCGCCGGCGCCACACCGACGTAGGCGCCCAGCAGGCAACGCAGGCGCTGCAGCGCCGCCGACTCGCCCTCGCGGCCGCGCGCGGCGGCATCCCGCCAAAGCCACAGGTGCACCTCGTCGGCGTCGAGTGGCGGCGGGCTGCGGCGCAGGGCGAACTCGGCGCTGTCGAGCCAGGTCATGCCCGCATGCTTGGCGGCGTGCCGCACGGCGTCAAGCCTTGGTCCTCGCTGCGGCCTACACTGCCGGCAGGAACGGAGGGCGCACATGATCCCCGGCTGGGTGCTGTTGCTGGTGTCGCTGTCGTATGTGGGCCTGCTGTTCGGCGTGGCCTACTTCGGCGATGCGCGCCCGCTGTATCCGCAGCGCGCCTGGCTGCGGCCGATCGTGTACGGCCTGGCGCTGGCGGTGTACTGCTCCTCCTGGACCTTCTACGGCGCTGTCGGCAGCGCGGCGCAGAACAGCCTGTCCTACTTGCCCATCTACCTCGGCCCGGTGCTGCTGTTCGTCTTCGGCATCGGATTGATGGAGCGCCTGAACGTGGTGGCCAAGGCGCGCAACATCACCTCCATCGCCGATTTCATCGCCTCGCGCTTCGGCAAATCGAGTGCACTGGCTGCCCTGGTCACGCTCATCGCCGTGACCGCGGCCGTGCCCTACATCGCCCTGCAGTTCAAGGCGGTGGCGTTGAGCATCGACGTGCTGAGCCAGGGCGCCATCGCGCCGGGCCATGCGCCGCTGCACGCGGACTCGGCGCTGTACATCGCCCTGATGCTCGCCCTGTTCGCCATCCTGTTCGGTACCCGCCGCATCGACGCCACCGAGCACCACCACGGCATGATGCTGGCCATCGCCGCAGAGTCCATGGTGAAGCTGGTGGCCTTCGTCGGCCTGGGCATCTACGCCCTGGTGTTGCAGGGTCGCGATCTGGGAGAGCTGGTGCAGCCGGTGCGCGAATTGACCCGACAGGGCCTGCCTCCGGGCTTCGTGGCGCAGACGGTCCTCGCTTTCGCCGCCATGTTCTGCCTGCCGCGACAGTTCCAGGTCGGGGTGGTCGAATGCGAGGACCCGCGCGACGTGCGCAAGGCGCGCGTGCTGTTCCCGCTCTACCTGCTGCTGGTCTGCGCGCTGGTGCTGCCCATCCTGTTCGCCGGTCGCCGCGCCGCCGCCGGCACCGGTCTGTCGCCGGACGCCTACCTGCTGTGGCTGCCTCTGGCGCATGGCGACGCCTGGCTGGCCGTGCTGGCCTATATCGGCGGTTTTTCGGCCGCCACCGGCATGGTGATCGTCGAGGCGGTGGCGCTGGCCACGATGATCTCCAACGACCTGGTCATGCCCGCGCTGCTGCGCATCCGCGCCTTCGGCCTGGAGCAACGTCGCGACCTGTCGGAAATCGTCCTCATGGTGCGGCGCGTGGCGATCCTGCTGCTGGCACTGCTGGCCTTCGCCTACTACCGCGCCATGGCACAGAACCAGGCGCTGTCCTCCTTCGGTCTGCTTGCCTTCGTCGCGGTGGCCCAATTTGCGCCGGCCCTCGTCGGGGCACTGTATTGGCGCAGCGCCAGCCGCCTCGGCGTCAGCGCCGGGCTGCTCGTCGGCTTTGCGGTGTGGACCTACACCCTGCTGCTGCCGAGCATGAGCCACGTCGGCTGGCTGCCGCAGACCTGGCTCAGCGACGGCCCCCTCGGTATTGGCTGGCTGGCACCGACCGCCCTGTTCCACCTGTCCGGCTGGGACCCCATCACCCACGGCACCTTCTGGTCCCTGCTCGCCAACATCGCCTGCTTCGTCTTCCTGTCGCTGCGCTTCCGTCCCAGCGTCGACGAGCGCCTGCGCGCCCAGGCCTTCCTGCAGCCGCTGGGCGAGCGTCCACTGCCGGCGCCGACGGAGTGGCGCGGCCGCGTCAGTGTGGCCGATCTCGGCACGGTGGCCGAGCGCATCCTGGGCGAGGCCAGCGCCGCACGCGCCTTCGAGGAATACGCCGCACAACAGGGCAAGCCCCTGCTGCCGCAGGACGCCGCCGACCGCGGTCTCCTGCTGCACACCGAGCGCGTGCTCGCCGGCGCCATCGGTGCGGCCTCAGCCCGACGCATCCTCGCCAGCGCACTGCGGGGCACAGGTCTGGATTTCAGCGAAGCGGCGGCCCTGCTGGACGAGGCCTCGCAGGAGCTGCGCTTCAACCGCGAACTCCTTTCCACGACGCTGGAGAACATCTCGCAGGGCATCAGCGTCGTCGATGCCGACCTGCGCCTGGTGGCGTGGAACCGGCGCTATCTGGAGATGTTCGACTACCCCGAGGGCATGGTCTACGTGGGTCGCCCGATCGCCGACCTGATCCGCTGGAACGCCGAACGCGGCGAATGCGGCCCGGGCGACGTGGAGGGCCACGTGGCCCGGCGCCTGGCGCACATGCGCGCGGGCACGCCCCACCTGTTCCAGCGCGTGCGTCCCGACGGCAGCGTGATCGAGATGCACGGCAAGCCGCTGCCGGGCGGCGGCTTCGTCACCACCTTCAGCGATGTCACGGCCTACAAGCGCGCCGAGCACGCCCTCATCGACGCCAACGAGCTGCTGGAGGCACGCGTGCGCCAGCGCACCAGCGAACTGTCGGCCGCGCTGAGCGCGCAGGAGCAGGCCAAGCGCGAGGCCGAGGCGGCCAACCACTCCAAGTCGCGCTTCCTCGCTGCGGCCAGCCACGACCTGCTGCAGCCGCTCAATGCCGCGCGCCTGTTCACCTCGGCGCTGCGCCACCAGCCGCAGCTCGACAGCGAATCGGCCCTGCTGGCCGAGCGCATCGACACCTCGTTCCGTGCCGCGGAGGACCTGCTCGAGTCGCTGCTGGAGGCCTCGCGCCTGGAGGCCGGCCGCTACCGTCCCGAGGTGGGCAGCGTCACGCTCGCGGACCTCATCGAGCCGCTGCAGCAGCAGTTCTCCGTGCTGGCGGCGCAACGCGGTCTGAAGCTCGTGGTCGTGCCGAGCAGTCTGGTGGTGAAGAGCGACGCTCATCTGTTGCGGCGCATCGTGCAGAATTTCGTCTCCAATGCGCTGCGCTACACGCGCAGCGGACGCGTGCTGCTGGGCGTGCGCCGGCGCGGCGGCATGGCGAGCATCGAGGTATGGGACAGCGGCCCCGGCATCGAGGCGGAGCAGTTGCAGCGCATCTTCGACGAGTTCCATCGCCTGGAGCAGCCTTCGCCCTGGGGCGAGAAGGGGCTGGGCCTGGGACTGGCCATCTGCGAGCGCATGGCGCGCATCCTCGGCCATCCGCTCACGGCGCGTTCCTGGCCCGGTCACGGCAGCGCGTTCGCCGTGCGCGTGCCCATCGTCGCGCGCGTGCTGCGCGGTGCACCGCGCGCCGTGGCCACGGCGCCGCTGGGTGCGCTGGGACGGCCCCTGCACGTGCTGTGCCTGGACAACGAGCCGGCCATCCTCGACGGCATGTCGGCCCTGCTCACGCGCTGGGGCATCACCTGCGATCTCGCGCCGACGCCCGAGGAGGCGTTGGCGGCCCTGCGCCGGCGGCGCCCGGACCTGATCCTGGCCGACTTCCACCTCGGCGCCGGGCGCGACGGCCTGGACGTGCTGGGCGACCTGTGCGCCGCCTGCACGCCGACGCCGCCGGCGGCCCTCATCACCGCCGACGGCAGTGCCGAACTCAAGCAGCGTGCGCGTCTGCGCGGCGTGGCCCTGCTGCACAAGCCGGTCAAGCCGGCCGCGCTGCGCGCCCTGCTGGCCGCCCTCGCGCGCAGCGGTGCCGGCGCCAAGCCCACCCTCGGCAGCGGCGCGGCGGCGCAGCGCATCGACGCGCCCTGAGCGCCCTGAGAACGCGGCGTCCGCGCGTGAAACGGGCACTGCTCGCTCAGCGATCTGCCGCCGGGGGCGTGTGGCGCGCGCCGCGCATGCGTCGTCGGACCCGTGGCCCCGGCAGTCTCTCGCGCGGCCGCGACGCCGCTCAGTCCTCGCCGTCGGGCGGCAGCTTGATCGCCGTGGCGTCGACGGCGAGGTGGCTCGCGGCCAGCGCCACCTGGGTGCGGTTGTTGCAACCGAGCTTGCGCATGATGGCGGTCATGTGCGCCTTGACCGTGGCTTCCGACACGCCGAGCTCATAGGCGATCTGCTTGTTCAGCAGGCCCTCGGCGATCATCGCCAGCACGCGGAACTGCTGCGGCGTGAGCTCGGCGATGCGCGCGGCCACGCCGGCCTCGTCGGACTTCAGCTCGGCCGCACCCGTGGCGAGCTGCGGCGGCAGCCACACGTCGCCGTCGAGCACCGTGCGAATGGCGGCGACGATGCTCTCCACCGCACTGGATTTGGGGATATAGCCCGAGGCGCCATGCGCCAGGGCGCGCCGCGCCACCGTGGCTTCCTCGTGCGCCGACACGACGATGATGGGCAGGCCCGGGTGCTGGCCGCGCAGGTGGGCGAGGGCGGAAAAGCCGCGCGCGCCCGGCATGTGCAGATCGAGCAGCAGCAGGTCCGCTTCCGGATGCGCTTCGACCAGCGCCAGCAGGCCCGGCACGCTCTCGGCGTCGAACAGCGCGGCCTCGGGCAGTGCCTGGGTCACCGCGCGCTTGAGCGCATCCCGGAACAGCGGGTGGTCGTCGGCGATGAGGACTTCGCGCATGCTGGCTGTGGTCGGCGCCCACCAGGGGGGCGCCGCCAAGGGTAGCGCAGTCGCCGGGCCGTCGGCCGCCACGTCAGCGCACCAGACGCTGGTCCACCAGGTTCGCCACCACGGAGGGATCGGCCAGGGTGGAGATGTCGCCCAGCTGGTCGGGCGCGTTCTCGGCGATCTTGCGCAGGATCCGCCGCATGATCTTGCCCGAGCGCGTCTTGGGCAGGCCTGGCGCCCACTGCAGGAAGTCCGGTGTCGCGATGGGGCCGATCTCCTTGCGCACCCAGGCCACCAGCTCCTTGCGCAGGGCCTCGGTCGGCTCCTCGCCCACGGTGAGCGTCACGTAGGCATAGATGCCCTGGCCCTTGATGTCGTGCGGGCAGCCCACGACGGCGGCTTCGGCCACCTTGGGGTGCGCCACCAGGGCGCTTTCCACCTCGGCCGTGCCAATGCGGTGGCCGGACACGTTGATCACGTCGTCCACGCGGCCGGTGATCCAGTAGTAGCCGTCGGCGTCGCGCTTGGCGCCGTCGCCGGTGAAGTAGCAACCGGGGTAGGCGCGGAAGTAGGTGTCGATGAAGCGCGCGTGGTCGCCGTACACCGTGCGCATCTGTCCCGGCCAGGAGTCGGTGAGCACGAGGTTGCCCTCGCATTCCCCCTGCAGCACGCTGCCGCCGGCGTCGACGATGGCCGGCTGCACGCCGAAGAAGGGCAGGGCGGCGGACCCCGGCTTGGTATCGATGGCGCCGGGCAGCGGCGTGATGAGGATGCCGCCGGTCTCCGTCTGCCACCAGGTGTCGACGATCGGGCAGCGACCGTCGCCGACCACGCGGTGGTACCACTCCCAGGCTTCCGGGTTGATCGGTTCGCCGACCGAACCGAGCAGGCGCAGCGAGGCGCGCGAGGCAGCCTTGACCGGGCCTTCCCCCTCGCGCATCAGGGCGCGAATCGCCGTGGGCGCGGTGTAGAACAACGTGACCTGGTGTTTGTCCACCACGCGCCAGAAGCGGCTGGTGTCCGGCCAGTTGGGCACGCCCTCGAACATCAGCGTGGTGGCGCCGTTGCACAGCGGTCCGTAGACGACGTAGCTGTGGCCGGTGACCCAGCCCACGTCGGCGGTGCACCAGTACACATCGTCCTCGCGCAGATCGAACACGCATTCGTGCGTGTAGCTCACGTACACGAGATAGCCGCCGGTGGTGTGCAGCACGCCCTTGGGCTTGCCGGTGGATCCGGACGTATAGAGGATGAACAGCGGATGCTCGGCGTTCACCGGCACCGGCGTGTGCTGGGTGGACTGGCCTTCCAGCAGCGCGCCCCAGAAGCGGTCGCGCGGGGCCTGCATCGGAACCGGCGCGCCGGTGCGCTGCACCACCAGCACGGTCTCCACGCAGGTGGTGTCCGGGCGCGTCAGCGCTTCGTCGACATTGGCCTTGAGCGGCACCTTCTTGCCGCCGCGCAGGCTTTCGTCCGCGGTGATCACCAGCTTGCACTGCGAATCGGCGATGCGCCCGGCCAGCGAATCGGGCGAGAAGCCGCCGAACACCACCGAGTGCACCGCGCCGATGCGCGTGCAGGCGAGCATGGCCACCGCCGCCTCGGGAATCATGGGCAGGTAGATGGCGACGCGATCCCCCTTCCTCACGCCGAGATTCGTCAGCAGGTTGGCGGCGCGGCACACCTCGGCGTGCAGCTCGCGGTAGCTGATGCGACGCGAGTCGTTCGGATCGTCGCCCTCGAAGATGATCGCGGTCTTGTCACCGCGCGTGGCGAGGTGGCGGTCCAGGCAATTGGCCGAGACGTTCAGCTCGCCGTCGTCGAACCAGCGGATGTGCAGGTCGGCGGCGTCGAAGCTCACGTCCTTGACCCGGCTGAAGGGGCGCGACCAGTCCACGCGCTGGGCCACGCGGCGCCAGAAGCCCTCCGGATCACGCACCGACTCGGCGTACTGGGTCTCGTACTGCGCGCGATTCACGCGCGCCCTGGCGGCGAACTCCGGTGACACCGCATAGCGCTTGGTCATGGCTGCTCCTCCCGGGATGCGGCCCGCGCGCCGCGGACCGTGCTGAAAAGTCATCAATTGCGGACTTGTGGCTGCCGCCCCGATGGTGCAATGCAGCGTATTTGCCACAGTAATCCGCTGGTTGCGCGCTCCAAGACCGACATTAGTCGAATCACGCGGGGCCTTCGACCAATGACGAATGGCTGGGACTTTCGGCACGGGCGCAGAGTCGAGGCGCCTTTGACAACCGGGAGGGGTGGGCAAATGAAACGCACGCTGACGATCCGCCGCTGCGCCTTGGCCGCGGCCTTAATGACCCTGCTCGCCGGCGCCGCGCCGGTGTTCGCCGACGACATGCGCGAGGCGGCGCTCGAAAAGCGCATCGCCCAGCTCGAGCAGCAGCTGAACGAGCTGAAGTCGATGGTGCAGGCGCAGAAGTCCGCGCCGGCGGGCGAGAAGGCCGGACCGGCCGCACCGGGCGTGAAAGCGCCGATCCAGGTGACCACGGTCACGCCGGGCGCCAACCCCAACACTACGCTGAAGATCGGCGGGTTCATCAAGGCCGACTTCATGGAGACGCGCACCGACTCCGGTCAGCTTGCCGACAGCGCGACGGGCCGCGACCTGTACCTGCCGCAGCAGATCCCCGTCGGCGGCAAGGGTTCCAAGACCGACTTCGACGCCGGCGCGAAATTCTCGCGCATCAATTTCGGCATCGACACGGTGACCGACGACAATCACAAGATGGGCGCGTTCTTCGAGTGGGACTTCTTCGGCGGCGCGCTGGGCAACGAGAACGCTACCAACACCTACGGCGCGACCATGCGCCACGCCTATGCCTACTGGGACAACTGGCTGGCCGGCCAAACCTGGTCCAACTTCATGGACTTGGCCGCGCTGCCCGAGGCGGTCGACTTCATCGGTCCGACCGACGGCGTGATCTTCGTGCGCCAGCCGCAGATCCGCTACACCAGCGGCGGATTCTCCGCGTCACTGGAAGACCCGCAGACCCTGATCGTGCCCTACAAGGGCGGCGCCAGTGCCAGCAGTGACCGCGGCAGCCTGCCCGACCTGACCCTGCGCTACAACTGGAAGGGTGCCTGGGGCAGCTTCGGCGTGGCCGCACTGCTGCGCGACCTGAAGGTCGACCGCCCCGCCAGTGGCACCACAGCTGCGGTGAGCGACAGCAAGTTCTCCGGCGCCATCACCGCCGGCGGCAAGTGGGCCATCGGTGCCAACGACGACCTGCGCTACCAGTTGACCTTCGGTTCCGCGCTCGGCCGCTACATCGGCCTGGGCATCGCCGGTGACGCGGTGCTCGACGCCGGCGGCAGCCTGGAGGACATCGGCGGCTATGCCGGCTACGTGGCCTGGCGCCATGCCTTCTCCAAGCAGCTGCGCACCAACCTGATGTACGCGCGCTCCAACTACGACAACAAGGTGGATCTCACCGGTACCGGGGCCACCAAGTCGGCGCAGAGCGTGCACTTGAACCTGATCTATTCGCCGTTGCCGAAGGTGGACGTGGGCGTGGAGTACATGCGCGGCAAGCGCGAGGTGGAAAGCGGCGCCGACGGCAAGCTCGACCGCCTGCAGTTCATGGTCAAGTACTCGTTCTGAGGAGGCGCACATGGCGACCATCGCACCCCACGCCGCGCCGAGCGGCGATCTTTCCCGCAACCACTTCCGCGTCATCGCGGCCTCGAGCGTCGGTACCGTGTTCGAGTGGTACGACTTCTACCTGTACGGCTCGCTCGCGGCCATCATCGCCAAGCAGTTCTTCGCCGGACTGAATCCCACCAGTGCCTTCATCTTCGCCCTGTTGGCCTTCGCCGCCGGCTTTGCCGTGCGACCCTTCGGCGCCCTGCTGTTCGGGCGCCTGGGCGACATGATCGGGCGCAAGTACACCTTCCTGGTGACGATCGTGATCATGGGCCTGTCGACGTTCCTGGTCGGCGTGCTGCCCAATTACGCCACGATCGGCGTGACGGCTCCCGTGCTGCTGATCAGCCTGCGCCTGTTGCAGGGCCTGGCGCTCGGCGGCGAGTACGGCGGCGCCGCCACCTACGTGGCCGAGCACGCCCCCATGGGCAAGCGCGGCTTGTACACGAGCTGGATCCAGACCACGGCGACGGCGGGCTTGTTCCTGTCCCTGCTGGTGATCCTGGCCTGTCGCAAGATGCTCGGTCCGGATTTCGATACCTGGGGCTGGCGCATTCCCTTCCTCATCTCCTCGCTGCTGCTGATCATCTCGGTGTACATCCGCCTGCAGCTGCAGGAGTCGCCGCTGTTCCAGCAGATGAAGGCCGAGGGCAAGGGCTCGAAGGCGCCGATCACGGAATCCTTCGGCCACTGGAAGAACGCCAAGGTGGTGATCCTCGCCCTGCTCGGCGCGACCGCCGGTCAGGCCGTGGTGTGGTACTGCGGCCAGTTCTACGCGCTGTTCTTCCTCACCCAGACGCTGAAGATCGACGCGGTCACGGCCAACCTGCTGATTGCCGGCGCGCTCGCCATCGCCACGCCGTTCTTCATCGTGTTCGGCTGGCTCAGCGACAAGATCGGACGCAAGCCCATCATCATGGCGGGCTGCCTGCTGGCAGTGCTGACCTACTTCCCGCTGTTCAAGGCGCTGACCCACTACGGCAACCCGGCCATCGAAACGGCCAGCGCCAACAGTCCGGTCCTGGTGACGGCCGACCCGGCCACCTGCAGCTTCCAGTTCAATCCGGTCGGCACCTCGAAGTTCACCAGCTCCTGCGACATTGCCAAGAGCGCGTTGGCCAAGGGCGGCACGCCCTACCTCAACGCCGCGGCCTCGCCGGGCACGGTGGCGACGATCAAGGTGGGCAGCACGCTCATCAACTCCTTCGAGGCGACCGGTGCCGACGCGGCCACGGTCAAGGCCAACCAGGCCGACTTCGACAAGCAACTGTCCGAGGCGCTCAAGGCGGCGGGCTATCCCGCCAAGGCCGATCCGGCGCAGACCAACGAGTTCATGTTGCTGGTGATCCTCACCATCCTCGTGATCTACGTGACCATGGTCTACGGCCCGATCGCGGCCTGGCTGGTGGAGATGTTCCCCACGCGCATCCGCTACACCTCGATGTCCCTGCCTTACCACATCGGCAATGGCTGGTTCGGCGGCTTCCTGCCGACCACGGCCTTCGCCCTCGTGGCACTCACCGGCAACATCTACTCGGGCCTGTGGTACCCGGTGGTGGTGGCGGCCATGACCCTGGTGATCGGCACGCTGTTCGTGCGCGAGACCAAGGACGTGGACATCTCGCAGTAGCTGCCGGACGACATCGGCGGTTCCGCGCGGCGACTCCTCCCCATCCCTCTCGCCGCGCCAGCAAGGCCGGGCCGCTCGCGACCCGGCCTTGCTTTATGGCCAAGGATGGCCCGTATCCCTGCCGCGCAGGAGCAGCGGCAGGGGTATGGCCAAGGATGGCCTGTATCCCTGCCGCGCAGGAGCAGCGGCAGGGGCATGGCCAGGGATGGCCTGTATCCCTGGTGGGCTTGCGCTCCCGGCGCCCGCCGACATTCCCCACGTCCCGGTGGGTCACCGCGCAGGAGCAGCGGCAGGGGCATGGCCAGGGATGGCCTGTATCCCGGGCCGGTTTGCGCTCCCGGCGCCCGCCGACATTCCCCACGTCCCGGTGGGTCACCGCGCAGGAGCAGCATCGGGGGCACGGACAGAGGATGCATCTATCCCGGCACGTGCAGGAGCCGGGCAGTGGTCGGCGGCCTCGGGTGTCGGCAAGCGGGCGCTACCGGGGTGGGCCGGACGCGCCCAGGTGTGGTCATCCCGTGCCCGCGGCTGCGGGCGCCGTGCGCGCACCCGGCGGGGCGCCCGGAGCGGGCGTGGCGCGGCCCCTCAGGCCTTGCGGATCAGGCCGATCAGGAACAGCAGGATCACCGCACCGATGAAGGCGTGCAGGATCGATCCGAGCAGACCACCGCCGATGGCGACGCCGAGCAGGGGCAGCAGCCAGCCGGCGAGCACCGCGCCGACGATGCCGACCACGATATTGCCAAGTACACCGAAGCCGCGGCCACGCAGGGCCAGGGCGGCCAGCCAGCCGGCGATGCCGCCGACCAGAAGGGTGATGAGCAGGCTGTGCAGGGTCATGGTGGAGCTTCCGGCGGCGGCGGGTAACACAGCGTGCCGCGGCGCGCCTGAGGATTTCAAGCCTCGCGCGACACTTCGGCGCCGCTGCGCGCCGGGCTCGTCCCCGCGCGCTGGCCCTCGGCGCGGCGGCGCAACTGCGCCAGCTCCTCGGGCGAGAGCATCATCGCGTCGGGTCGCGACACGGCTTCGATGCGCGCCGCAGCGAAGGCGAACAGCGCCGCGAACAAGGCGCCAAAGCCCAGCAGCAGGCCGATGCCGAGCCAGCCGGGCGTGCGAGCCGCCCAGGCCAGCGCGAAGCCGAACATGCTCAGCGCGATCCACACCCACCGCATGATGCAATCCTCCCGTGGCGACGGGTCGCTACGCTAGCATGGGCCGCGCCGCAGCGATCGGCGCCCGGACAAGCGGCCGATCCAGGCGACCTGCGTTGATCCCGCCGCCACGCCCTGGCCCGTTGGAGATCGCCCTTGGACACTCTGCACGCCTACGCCCTCGCCGCCGGCCTGGCCTGGGCCAGCGGCATCCGCCTGTACGCGGCGGTGTTCCTGGCCGGCCTGCTCGGGCGCCTGCAGGTGGTGCACCTGCCCGAAGGACTGGCCGTGCTGCAGGACAACTGGGTGCTCGGCGCGGCGGGCGTGCTGATGGTCGGCGAATTCCTCGCCGACAAGGTGCCGGCTTTCGACAGCGCCTGGGATGCCGTGCACACCTTCATCCGCATTCCCGCCGGCGTGCTGCTCTCCTGGGGCGTCTTTCGCGATTCGCCGGCGGCGCTGCAGCTGGCCGCGGCCCTGCTCGGCGGCGCCATCGCCTCGGGCACGCACCTCACCAAGGCCGGTGGCCGTGCCCTCATCAACACCTCGCCCGAGCCCTTCAGCAACTGGGGCGCCAGTCTGACCGAGGACCTGGGATTGCTTGGCGGCCTGTATCTGGCCTGGGCGCACCCGATCATCTTCCTCGTGCTGCTCGCCGGATTCTTCGCTCTCGCCGCGTGGCTGCTGCCGAAGATCTTCCGCGGCCTGCGCGTCCTGTGGCGGCGCCTGCGCGGGCCGATCGCACCGCTGCCGATGGACCGAGCCGCCCCGCCGCGCAGCCGCTAGGCTACCTCTTCGATGCAGCGGGGACAGGGCTCCTGGCTGCGCAGGACGGCCAGGCGGCTGCGCAGCAGCGCGAAGCCCACCCGCAGACCGAGGATCTGCAGTCCCATGCGCACGTCCCCGGAGCAAGGTGCCGAGCCCAGCCCAGCGCGACGCGGCCGTCATGGGCGGCGTAGGATGCGCCTCGCCGTCTGCGACCCGCGCGCGCCATCGTTACCGCATGAGTTCCCATCCGCCACCTCCGCGCCTCAAGGGCCGCGGCAGCGCCCGCCGTCTGGAGGGGCGCTTCGATCCCTACACCCGCGAGGCCCTCGACGACGACTGGGGGCCGGGCGCGGGCGAGGACGCTGCGACGTCCCGTGTGGACACCGCGGCCGATGCGGCGCCCGAAGGCATCGATGCCACCTGGGTGCCGGCACCGGACGCTGCACCCGCCACCACGGTCACGATCGAACGCGCGCGCTCCATCCTCAGCCGCAACGTCTCGCCCGATGTACCTTTCGAGGCCTCGGTCAACACCTACCGCGGCTGCGAGCACGGTTGCGCCTACTGCTACGCGCGCCCCAGCCACGCCTACCTCGACCTCTCGCCCGGGCTGGATTTCGAGACGCGGCTGTACGCCAAGACCAATGCGGTGGAGCTGCTGCGCGCGGAACTGGCGCGGCCCGGCTACGTCGTCAGCGCCATCAACCTCGGCGCCAACACCGATCCCTACCAGCCGATCGAGCGCGACTACCGTCTGACGCGCGGCGTGCTGGAAGTCTTTGCCGAAACCCGCCACCCCTGCACCATCGTCACGAAGAACGCGCTGATCGAACGCGACCTGGACCTGCTGCAGGATCTGGCGCGCGACCGCCTGGTGCACTGCTTCCTCTCGGTGACCACGCTCGACAACCGCCTCGCCAGCCGGCTGGAGCCGCGCGCCTCCGCACCGCACCGGCGTTTGCGGGCAGTGGAGGCGCTCAATCGCGCCGGCGTGCCCTGCGGTGTGCTGGTGGCGCCGATCATTCCGGCCCTGACCGACGCGGACCTCGAGGCCATCCTCGAACGCGCCGCGGCCGCCGGCGCGCCCAGCGCCGGCTACACGGTGATCCGGCTGCCCTGGGAGCTCAAGACCCTGTTCGAGGAGTGGCTGCGCACCCATGTGCCCGGGCGCGCCGAGCACGTGTTGAGCCTGATCCGGCAACTGCGTGGCGGCCGCGCCAACGATCCGCGCTTTGGCCAGCGCATGCGCGGCACGGGCGAGTTCGCCGAATTGCTGCGCCAGCGCTTCGCCCTGGCCTGCCGCCGGCACGGCCTGGCCCGACGCAGCGCGCTGGACTTCGACACCACGCAGTTTCGTCCGCCGCGCGCGCCTTCGTCGCAGGGCGAGTTGTTCTGAGCGCCGTCGCGCTGCCTCTCAGCGCAGGCGCTGGATGCGCTTGGAGGCGCGCAGGCCGTTGAGCGTGTAGCCCAGCGTGGCGAAATCCTCGTCGCCCGGGGTATGGCTGAAGTCCAGCGTGGCGGTGCCGACCTCGCTGTACTGCAGGGCGTGCGGATCGTAGTTGGGCAGGGTCACGCTGGAGCCACTGCTGCGATAGATCTTGCCGCTCCAGACGGTGCTGCTGGTCCAGGCGCCGTCCTGCAGCGTGAACCACTGCGGCGCACTCTGCGCGTCGTAGACATACAGCGCGCCGAACAGGAAGCCCGGCCCCTGCACCAGATCGAGGCCCCAGCCGCCTTCGCTGGGCACGGCCCACAGGCCGCTGTAGTCGGTGAGCGGGCGCGGTGGCGGCGGCACGACGGCGGCCTCCACCGGCGTGAGGACGTCGAAATCCAGGGTCTGCGCCGGCGCCGCCGCGCTGTCCAGCGAGGTGTACACGGCCACGCGGTAGTGCCCGGCGGGCAGCGCGCCCAGGCCGATGTCCGCCACCAGCGGCGTGCCCGGCAGCAGGCACTGCCGCGGCTGCTGGCGCACGTGGAACGTGCCGTCGCGCGCCTCCACGCGCACGCTGGCCGGATCGAAGCTGCAGCTGTCCGCGTCCAAGCGCAGATCGATGCGGTCGAAGGCCGTGGGCGGCGTGGGGTGGATGCGCAGGCCGTCGGCCGCGGTGGCCGCGGTGCAGGCGAAGAGGGCGGCGAACAGGCAGGCGGAGCGCAGGGCAGGGGCGGTCATGCGGGTTCCTGGTGGGCGCCGCGGGCCGTGCGGCACGGGGGGAGACGTCGCGGCAGAGCGGGCCGTCGCAGCGGCGCCAGCCTCAGGGCCGGGCCGCGCTATCCGGGGGCGCAGCGTAAAGCACCTCGGCGCGCTGGAACAGGATCCAGCTGGTGGCGATGTACTTGTCGCCGCCGACGGGGCGATTGCCGCGGTGGGTGTGGGTGAAGGCGGTGGGCGCCAGCAACAGGCTGCCGCGGCGCGGCGCGATCTTGCGCTGCTGGTAGAGGAACTCGGTTTCGCCGCCGCCGAAGCCGTCATTCAGATACAGCGTCCACAGCAGCACGCGGTGCAGCGTCTCGCCCCCGTCAGCCTTGGGGTAGAGCTCGCAATGCCAGTAGGGGTAGCCGCCCTGGTCGGCCAGGTACTTCTGCAGGTTGATCGCGCCCGGGCGGAACACGCGCTGCAGCAGGGCATTCAGGCTGGCATCGTCGAACGCGCTGACACGTGCGGCGTCCAGGGCCACCAGCCGGCCGCTGGCCGGATCGGGCATCTGCAGCTGCAGCGGCGCCAGCAGGGTGTGCGCGTAGGTGCGCACGTAGCGGCGCAAGCCGGCCAGCGCCACGGCGTTCAGCGCCTGCACCGTATCGGCCCAGCCCGGCTGCTCGGCCAGGCGGATGTCCCAGGAGTCCTTCAGGGCCAGGTTGATCCCGCCGCCCGTCTCACCGCGACGGGCCTGGCCGCTGGCCTCGAAGCGCTGCACCAGGGCGCGGCAGGTGGCGGCGTCCAGCGCGTCGTCGTAGACCTCGATGAAGTCGGGCGCGGCGGGCGGGCTCATGCGGGGCGCGCGCTCAGGCGCCGGCGTCGTGTGCGGCGTGGTAGCCCACCGCCCGCTCCACCTCGTTCTTCGAGCCGAGGAACACCGGCACGCGCTGGTGCAGCTTCTGCGGCACGACCTCGAGGATGCGCGCGCGCCCGGTGCTGGCGGCGCCGCCGGCCTGCTCCACGATGAAGGCCATGGGGTTGGCCTCGTACATCAGGCGCAGCTTGCCGCCCTGGGCGGCGATCTTGGCGTCGAGCGGGTAGATGAAGATGCCGCCGCGGGTGAGGATGCGGTGCACGTCGGCCACCATGCTCGCCACCCAGCGCATGTTGAAGTCGCGTCCGCGCGGCCCCGCTTTGCCCGCCAGCAGCTCGCCGATGTAGCGCTGCATCGGTGCTTCCCAGTGGCGCTGGTTGGACATGTTGATGGCGAACTCCGAGGTGTCCACCGGCATGCGCAGGTCGCGCTGGGTCAGCACGAAGCTGCCCAGCTCGCGGTCGAGGGTGAACACGTGCGTGCCGTGGCCCAGGGTCAGCACCAGCAGGGTGCTCGGGCCGTACACGGTGTAGCCGGCGGCCACCTGGCGCGTGCCCGGTTGCAGGAAGTGCTCGGCGCCGGGCGAGGTCACGCCGTCGGGGCAGCGCAGCACCGAGAAGATCGTGCCCACCGAGATGTTCACGTCGATGTTCGAGCTGCCGTCCAGCGGATCGAACAGCAGCAGGTAGTTGCCCTTGGGATAGGCGTCGGGAATGGGCTGCGGGTCGTCCATTTCCTCCGAGGCGCAGGCGGCCAGGTGACCGCCCCAGGCGTTGGCTTCCAGCAGGATCTCGTTGGACAGCACGTCGAGCTTCTTCTGCGCCTCGCCCTGCACGTTGCCGGTGCCGGCCTCGCCCAGCACGCCACCCAGCGCGCCCTTGCCGATGGCGATCGAGATGGACTTGCAGGCGCGGGCCACCACTTCGATGAGCAGGCGCAGATCGGCATTGAGGTGGGCGCGGGCGCGCTGTTCCTCGATCAGGAACTGGGTCAGGGAGATGGGCTTGGTCGACATGGCGGGCTGGGCGTGGGCAACCCGCGCATTGTCCGGGCAAGCCGCGTCATTGCAAGCACTCGGCAGTGCGCGGCGTAGCGGGCACAATCGTGCGCCGTTCGGCCAGTTGCACAGGAGCGGCAGCGCATGATCGGCCGCGTGACTATCGCGCCAGACATTGAAACGGCGACGCGCCAGCGCCACCGGCGTGACCAGGCGCGCACCCTCGCCAGCGGCCTGGCGCTGGCGCTGTTCGTATTGCCCCTGCTGGTGATGGGGCTGGCCAATGTCAGTCAGGCACCGCGCGGCGGCTTCGCCAGCGCCCTCTTCATGTTGGCTGTGGTGGGTGCTTTCAGCTGGCCGCTGTGGCTCTGGCTGTTCGTGGCGGAGGCAATCACCTTGCTCTGGTGCCGGCCGCGGCAGGATGGGCGCTGCAGCATCGACGCCGCTGGCCATCGTCGCCGGCACCTGCTGGCGTACGTCGCGACT
>DAOOVM010000002.1:0-53464 GCA_035370085.1 Rhodanobacteraceae bacterium
AGCGCGACGAGAACCTGGTGGACCTGGAAACCGACAAGGTGGTGCTGGAAGTGCCGGCGCCGGCCGACGGCGTGCTCAAGGAAATCAAGCGCAACAGCGGCGACACGGTGAACAGCCAGGAGATCATCGCGGTGATCGAGGAAGGCGCCGTGGCGGCGGCACCGGCACAGGCGCCGGCGGCTGCCGCGCCCAAGGCCGAGGCGCCCAGGGCCACACCCGCGCCTGCCGCGCCGACGAAGGCCGCCGAGCTCTCGCCCGCCGGACAGCGCGTGGCGACGGAAAACCGCATCGATCCCGCCCAGGTTGCCGGCACCGGACGCGACGGCCGCGTGACCAAGGAAGACCTGGTGAACTTCATGCGCAGCGGCGGCGCCAGCGCCCCCGCCGCGAGTGCAGCGGCTCCGGCCGCCGCACCCGGCGCGCGTCCGGAGGAGCGCGTGCCGATGACGCGCATGCGCGCCAAGATCGCCGAGCGCCTGATGCAGTCCAAGAACTCCATCGCCATGCTGACCTCGTTCAACGAGATCAATCTCGGCAAGGTCATGGCCATGCGCAAGGAGCTCGGCGAGCAGTTCGAGAAGGCCAACGGCATCAAGCTCGGCTTCATGAGCTTCTTCGTCAAGGCCGCGGCCGAAGCCCTGAAGCGCCACCCGATCATCAACGCATCGGTCGACGGCAACGACGTCATCTACCACGGCTACCAGGACATCTCGGTCGCCGTGGCCACCGACAAGGGCCTGGTCACGCCGGTGCTGCGCGACGCGCAGCACATGGGCTTCGCCGACATCGAGCGCGCCATCGCCGGCTTCGCCAAGCAGGCGCGTGAGGGCGGCCTCAAGCTGGAGGACCTGCAGGGCGGCACCTTCACCATCACCAACGGCGGCACCTTCGGTTCGCTCTTCTCCACGCCGATCGTCAACCCGCCGCAGAGCGCCATCCTGGGCATGCACGCCATCAAGGAGCGCGCCATCGTAGACAACGGCCAGGTCGTCGCCGCGCCGATGATGTACGTGGCGATCAGCTACGACCACCGCATCATCGACGGCAAGGACGCCGTGCTGTTCCTGGTCGACATCAAGAACCAGCTGGAGAATCCGCACAAGATGCTGCTCGGCATCTGAGCGCACGACGGCCCCTCTTCCCGCGGGAGAGGGGTCGGGGCGAGGGCGGACGACGCCCACCGCTCGCCGCAAGGACTTCGTGCAACGCCCCGCATTGCTCCTCTTCCGCCCTCCGGGCCTCTTCTCAGCCGAGAAGCGCAGCAAAGGACCAGCTTTCATGAGCGAACACTTCGACGTCGTCGTCATCGGTGCCGGCCCCGCCGGCTACGTGGCCGCCATCCGCGCGGCGCAGCTGGGCCTGAAGACCGCCTGCGTCGATGCCTACATCGGCAAGGACGGCAAGCCGGCGCTCGGAGGCACTTGCCTCAACATCGGCTGCATTCCCTCCAAGGCCCTGCTCGATTCGTCCAAGCAGTTCCACAATCTCCTGCACGGCTTCAAGGATCACGGCATCAGCGCAGCCAACCCGGGCATCGACGTCGGCACGATGGTCGGTCGCAAGGACAAGATCGTGAAGCAGTTCACCGGCGGCATCACGATGCTGTTCAAGGCGAACAAGGTCACGGCGTTTGCCGGCTTCGGCACGCTCAAGCCCAACCGCACCGTGGCGGTGAAGGGCCACGACGGCAGCGTCACGGAGTTGACCGCCACCAACGTGATCCTCGCGGCGGGCTCGGTGCCCATCGAACTGCCGTTCGCCAGGTTCGACGGCAAGCGCATCGTGGACAATGCCGGCGCACTGGACTTCTCCGCCGTACCCAAGCGTCTGGGCGTGATCGGCGCGGGCGTGATCGGGCTGGAACTGGGCAGCGTGTGGAAGCGCCTGGGCGCCGAGGTGACCATCCTCGAAGCCCTGCCCGATTTCCTTGCCGCCGCCGACCAGGACATCGCCAAGGTTGCGGCGCGCGAATTCAAGAAGCAGGGCCTGGACATCCGCCTCGGCGCCAAGGTGTCCAAGGCCGAGGTCAAGGGAGAGGAAGTGCACCTCACCTACACCGACGCCAAGGGCGAGCAGAGCCTCGTCGTCGACAGGCTGCTGGTGGCCGTGGGCCGCCGCGCCGCCACCCAGAACCTGCTGGCCGAGGGCACCGGAGTGACCCTCAATGCGCGCGGCCAGATCGAGGTCGATGCGCACTGCTGGACCGGCGTCGAGGGCATCTGGGCCGTCGGCGACTGCGTGCGCGGCCCCATGCTGGCGCACAAGAGCTCGGAGGAAGGCATCGCGGTTGCCGAGCTGATTGCCGGCAAGGCCGGCCACGTCAACCTCGACACCGTGCCCTGGGTCATCTACACCGAGCCGGAGATCGCCTGGGTCGGCCAGACCGAGGAGCAGGTCAAGGCCGCCGGGATCCCCTACAAGACCGGCAGCTTCCCCTTCGCCGCCATCGGCCGCGCGGTGGCCATGAACGAGACCGCCGGCCAGGTCAAGGTCATCGCCCACGCCGAGACCGACCGTCTGCTCGGCGTGCACATGGTCGGCCCGGTGGTGTCCGAGCTCATTGCCGAGGCGGTGGTGGCAATGGAGTTCAAGGGCTCGGCCGAGGACCTCGCGCGCATCTGCCACGCCCACCCGACGCTGAGCGAAGCCGTGCACGAGGCGGCGCTGGCGGTGGACAAGCGGGCGATTCACAAGGCCAACTGAGCTCCGGGGGCGCCGTCGCCCGTCGCCTGCGCCGCGGCGGCGATGCCCCCACCGAGACTTGCCGCCGCCCGCCCCGCGGCCTTGCCGCAGAGGATGCGATGAGCGCAGCCAACCCCATCCGCAACGTCTCCGACACGGCCCTGTGGGTGGCTGTGTACCGCGCCGACGAGAGCGAACGACCGGACGCCCTGTTCCGCGATCCCTTCGCGCGGCGACTGGCCGGCGAACGCGGCGCAGCCATCGTGGCGGCGCTGCCGCAGGGCCGCCGCATGGGCTGGCCCATGGTGGTGCGCACGGCGGTGATGGACGAGATCGTGCTGCGTTGCGTGCGCGAGGGCGCCGCCACCGTGCTCAACCTCGCCGCAGGACTGGATGCGCGTCCCTACCGCCTGGACCTGCCGGCCTCGCTGCGCTGGCTGCACGTGGACATGCCGCCGATGGTGGACTATTTCCGCGAACGCATGGCGGGCGAATCGCCGCGCTGCGCGCTGGAGTTCATCGGTGCGGACCTGCGCGAGGCGGCTGCACGCGCTGAGGTGCTCGGGCACGCCGCTGCCCGGGGACCGGTGCTGGCGATCACCGAGGGCCTGCTCATCTACCTCGGTGCCGACGACGTGGGCGGACTTGCCCGCGCCCTGCACGACGAGGCCGACGCGCGCTGGTGGCTCACCGATCTGGCCTCTCCCCACCTGCTCCGGTTCGTCGAGAAGAGCTGGTCGCCGGCGCTGCGCGCAGCCAATGCGCCGTTCCGCTTCGCTCCCGCCGAGGGCAGCACCTTCTTCGCACCCTACGGCTGGCGCGAGTCCGAGTTCCGCTCCACCTGGGACGAATCACTGCGACTCAAGCGCAGCGTGCGCGGCGCCTGGCTGTGGCGCCTGCTGTCGCTGCTGCAGTCGCCGCGCCAGCGCGAGGCGGGGCGGCGCATGTCGGCCATCGTCCTGCTTGAACGCCGCTGAGCCGGCGCCTCCCCCGCCTCCATCCCGGACCCGACCCCCATGAGCACACCGTCCAGCTTCCAGGCCTTCCGCATCCACAACGACGCCCAGGGCTACCGCGCCGGGATCGAATCCATCGGCCTGGACCAGCTCTCCCCGGGAGAGGTCGTGATCAAGGCGGCCTACTCCTCCGTCAATTACAAGGATGCGCTGGCCGGGACCGGCAAGGGCAAGATCCTGCGCGAGTATCCGCGCAACGGCGGCATCGATGTGGCCGGCTACGTCGTAGCCTCGACCGACCCCGCCTTCCGCGAAGGCGATGCGGTGCTGTGCACCGGCTGCGGCCTGTCCGAAACCCGCGACGGCGGCTACGGCGAGTACGCGCGGCTGGAGTCGCAATGGGCCATTCCCCTCCCCGCGGGCCTGTCGCTGCGCGAAAGCATGATCCTTGGCACGGCCGGCTTCACCGCCGCACTCGCCCTGCACCGCATGGAGCAGAACGAGCAGCGCCCGGACATGGGACCCATCGTGGTCACCGGCGCCAGCGGCGGCGTGGGCATGCTGGCCATCGACATCCTCACCCGCGCCGGCTACGAGGCCCACGCCATCACCGGCAAACTGGAGCACTTCGACGACCTGATCGCCATCGGCGCCAGGCAGTGCATCTCGCGCCGCGACCTGCACTGGGGCCAGCGCCCGCTCGAGACCAGCCGCTGGGCCGGCGCCATCGACAACGTGGGCAGCGAGATGCTGGCCGGACTGACGCGCGTGATCCATCCCTACGGCAACATTGCCAGCTGCGGTCTGGCGGGCGGCACCGACCTCGCCACCACCGTGATGCCGTTCATCATCCGCGGCGTCAGCCTGCTCGGTATCGCCTCGGCCGGCACGGCGCGGGCCACGCGCGAGCGCATCTGGGAACGCCTCGCCGGCGACTGGAAGCCGGCGCACCTGGAGCGCATCGCGACGCGCGAGGTGACCCTGGCCGAGCTTCCCGACGTGTTCGACGGCATGCTGGCGGGCGGATCCTTCGGCCGCACCGTGGTGCGCATCGGCAGCTGAAGCGGCGCCGCATCGGCATCCACCCTTAGCAACCACCGTCCCGGTGCGAAGCCGTCCACGACAGAGTTCCTGCAGCCACCATTGGACAGGGGCCGGCCGGCCGGTAGAATGCGGCGGGCCGCTCGTCGGCATCACGGGGGAACTACGAGGCAACCATGGCGAGAATCCTGATCGTCGACGACTCCCAGTCCCAGCTGCTTGGACTGAAGCGCATCGTTGAGAAGCTGGGCCACGAGGTCATCAGCGCCGAAGACGGCGCCGCCGGCGTGGAAGTGGCCAAGCGCGAAATCCCCGACCTGATCCTGATGGACGTGGTGATGCCGAACCTCAACGGCTTCCAGGCCACGCGCACGATTTCCAAGGAACCCAAGACCAGCCACATCCCGATCATCCTGGTGACCACCAAGGATCAGGAAACGGACCGCGTCTGGGGCATGCGCCAGGGTGCCAAGGCCTACGTGACCAAGCCGGTCAACGAGGCGGAGCTGGTCAAGACCATCAACGAGCTGCTGGGCAAGTAGCCCGCGCCTGTCCTGCGGCGGCGCCCGCATCCGCGCCGCCTCCCCACCGCGACGTCGAGGCCGGTGCTGCCGCCCGGTGCGCCGCGCTGCCTGCCCCGCCCTCTCGCGGGCGCTGGCGAAGGCGTCAGTGGCGCGGATCGAAGTTGAATGCTTCCGCCATGCGCCGGTACAGCTCGCGCTGCGCGTCGGTGGTTGCCGGCGGCACCCGCACCTGCAGCTCGACGTACTGGTCGCCAGCAGACTTGCCCGGCATGCCGCGCCCCTTGAGCCGCAGGCGGCGGCCGCTGTCCGAACCGGCGGGAATGCGCAGTTCCACCGCCCCGGCCAGGGTCGGCACGGCCACCGTGGCGCCCAGCGCGGCTTCCCAGGGCGCGATCGGCAGGACCGAGTGCACGTCGCGCCCATCCAGGCTGAAATGCGCGTGCGGACGCAGGGCGATTTCCAGCAACAGGTCACCCGCCGGCCCGCCCTGACTGCCCGAGCGCCCCTGGCCGGCCAGGCGGATCGTCTGTCCCGGCAGGATGCCGGCCGGGATCTTCACCTCCAGCACGCGCTCGCCCAGGTTCAGGCGCTGCTTGCCGCCGGCGTAGGCCGTTTCCAGGTCGATCTCCACCGTGGCCTGCAGATCCTGACCTCGGCGCGGACCGGCACGGCCGCCGCGGCCACCCTGGCGCGCAAACAGCGACTCGAAGAAATCGCTGAAGCCCCCAGGTCCTTCATCGCCGTTGAAATGGAAGTCGAAGCCCTCGCCGAAATTCGGCGGCGGCTGGAACTCTTCGCCGGGCCGGTAGCCGCGCGCGCGCAACTGGTCGTAGGCGCGGCGTCGCTGCGGATCCTTGAGCGCTTCCCACGCCTCGTTCACCGCCTTGAACTTGTCCTCGGCGCCAGCTTCCTTGCTCACGTCCGGGTGGTACTTGCGCGCGAGCTTGCGGTAGGCGGTCTTGAGCTCCGCCTCGCTGGCTTCCGGCGCCACGCCGAGCACGTCGTAGTAGTCCTTGAACTGCATGCATGCACCTCACAGCAATGGTCCGCCCGCGCCGCGGCGTCAGGAGACCGCACGGCGACGTCGGTGGTGCGGCACCACCCCATGGGCGCCGGCCTCCAGAATCAGCAGAATCAGCGCCACTCGCCACCGGGCCGCCGTCACGCGCGGGCGCCAAGCAAAGAGCCCGCAGCGGGTCGCCCCGCCGCAGGCCCATGATGCCTTCCGCGGGTCCAGCCGGGTATCAGCCGGCGATATTGATGCGTCGGGGCGTGGTCTCCGGCTTCTTCGGGATGCTGATTTCCAGCACGCCGTGCTTGCCGGCAGCCGTGATGTTCTCGGCATCGGCACTGTCCGGCAGGGCGAAGCGGCGATAGAAGAGGCCGTGGCTGCGCTCGACACGCGTGAAGCCAGCGCCCTGCGCGCTGCTCTCGCTCTTGCGCTCGCCCTTGATCGACAGGATGCCCTTGTCCATGTGCACCTCAATGTCCTTGGGGTCGACGCCCGGGACGTCAGCCAGGATCACGAAGCGCTTGTCCTCCTCCTTGATGTCCACGCGCGGTGTCCACTGGCTGGTGACGACGTTGGACTGGTCGCCCTCGTCATTGCTGAAGAAACGGTCGAAAACCTGCTTCATTTCGTCCTGGAAGCGATTGGGCGTGGTCCAGGGCTGGTAACGGGTGATGCTCATGGCTCCTCCGCTGCTGAATGGGCGCCCATCGGCGCCGGATACCGCCTAGGTAGGTTCGCCCGCCGCGGATTCAAGGCTTATCCCGGCCGCGACACCCGGCTATGATCCCGGCCCCGGCGCACGGCCGGACCACCCGCACGGAGACAGGCATGAGCATCCAGATCGGCGACCGCATTCCCGAGGCCACCCTCAACTTCATCCAGGACGGCGTGCAGGCCGTGAACACCGGCGAGATCTTCTCCGGTCGCAAGGTGGTGCTGTTCGCCGTGCCGGGGGCGTTCACGCCGACGTGCTCGGCCAAGCACTTGCCCGGCTATGTGGAGAAATTCGACGAATTCAAAAAGCGCGGCATCGACGTGGCCTGCATGGCGGTCAACGATGCCTTCGTGATGAAGGCCTGGGCCAAGGACCAGAGCGTGCCCGAGGGCCTGAAGATGCTCGCCGACGGCAATGGCGCCTTCACCAGGGCGCTGGGCCTGGAACTGGACGCCACGCCCTTCGGCATGGGCCTGCGCGCCAAGCGCTTCGCGCTGTACGCCGAGGACGGCGTGGTCAAGGCCCTCCACGTCGAGGCGCCGGGCGAGTTCAAGGTGTCCAGCGCCGAGGCCATCCTCGAAAAGATCGCCTGAGTCCGCTGCCGCACCGGCAGGAAGGGCGCCGGGTCGGGAACGATCCCTCCCCGCGCGCCCGCGGCGAATCCGCCGCCGATCCGGCGATCAGGACAGCGGCGCGGCCGGGTCCGTCGGAGCCGAATCCTCGCCTTCGCCTTCGCCTTCGCCTTCGGATTCGGACCCCGCATCCAGGCGAACCACGCCGGTCAGGGCCTCTTCGTCGGGCAGGCGGATCAGGGTCACGCCCTGGGTATTGCGCCCCACCCGCGCCACTTCGGCCGCGCGCGTGCGCACGAGCGTGCCGAGGTTCGACACCAGCATCAGCTCGTGCCCGTCGTCGAGCTGCACCGCCGCCACCAGGGCGCCGTTGCGGTCGGAACACTGGATCGCGATCACGCCCTGGGTGCCGCGCCCCTTCTTGGGATACTCCGCCAGCGGCGTGCGCTTGCCGTAGCCGCGCTCGGTGGCGGTGAGAATGTCGCCCTCGCCCTGCGCCACGATCATGGAAACGACGCTGGCGCCGTCGGTGAGCCGCATGCCGCGCACGCCGGTGGCGTTGCGGCCCATGGCGCGCACCTCCGCTTCGTCGAAGCGCACGGACTTGCCGTTGGAGGCAAACAGCAGCACGTCACTGGCGCCGTCGGTGAGCGCGACGTCGACCAGCGCATCGCCCTCATCCAGGCCGATGGCGATCTTGCCCTTCTGCAGTTGGAAGGCGAACTCCGTCAGGGGCGTCTTCTTCACCGTGCCCTGGCGCGTGGCGAAGAACACGAAGCGTCCCTCGCTGTATTCGCGCACCGGCAGCACGGCCTGGACCTTCTCGCCCTCCGCCAGCGGCAGCAGGTTGACGATGGGGCGGCCGCGCGCATTCGGGCCGGCATCGGGAATCTGGTAGACCTTGAGCCAGTAGACGCGCCCGGTGCTGGTGAAGCCGAGCAGAGTGTCGTGCGTGTTCACCACCCACACCTGGGCGACGAAATCCTCTTCCTTCATGGCGGTGGCCGAGCGCCCCTTGCCGCCGCGACGCTGGGCGCGGTAGAGGCTGACCGGCTGGCGCTTGACGTAGCCGGTATGCGACAGCGTGACCACCACGTCCTCGGGCGCGATCAGGTCGAGCACGTCGATGTCTTCCTGGCTCGGCTGGATCACGGTGCGCCGCGCGTCGCCGAACTGCGCCTTGAGATCGACCAGTTCACCGCGGATCACCGCCAACAGGCGTGCCGGATCGGAAAGAATGTCGATGTAGCCCTGGATCGCCACCAGCAGGGCCTTGTACTCGTCCGTCAGCTTGTCCTGCTCCAGCCCGGTCAGGCGGTTCAGGCGCATTTCCAGGATCTCCTTGGCCTGCACCTCGGAGAGCTGGTAGCCGCCTTCGCCCAGACCGGCCTGCGCCTCGAGGTCTTCCGGCCGTGAAATGCCCGAGCCGGCCGCGCCCAACAGCGCGCTCACCATGCCCGGCTCCCAACGCCGCGCCAGCATGCGCTCCTTGGCCACCGCCGGCGATTCCGAGGTCTTGATCAGCTCGATCATCGCGTCGATGTTGGCGAGCGCGACCGTGAGTCCTTCCAGAATGTGGGCGCGGGCGCGCGCCTTGCGCAGTTCGAAGATCGTGCGCCGCGTCACCACCTCGCGGCGGTGCCGCACGAAGGCCTCGAGGATCTCCTTGAGGTTCAGCACCTTTGGCTGGCCGTCCACCAGGGCGACCATGTTGATGCCGAACACCACCTGCAGTTGGGTCTGCTGGTACAGATTGTTCAGCAGCACCTCGCCCAGGGTGTCCTTGCGCACCTCGATGACGACGCGCATGCCGTCCTTGTCGGACTCGTCGCGCAGCTCGGAGATACCCTCGATGCGCTTTTCCTTCACCAGCTCGGCGATCTTCTCGATCAGCCGCGCCTTGTTCACCTGATAGGGCAGTTCGGTGACGATGATGGCCTCGCGGCCATTGTCGTCCAGCTCGATCTCCGCCTTGGCGCGCACCAGGATGCGGCCACGGCCGGTCCTGTAGGCCTCGACGATGCCAGCCGCGCCATTGATGATGCCGGCGGTGGGGAAGTCGGGACCGGGAATGAAGCGCATGAGGTCATCGATGCCCAGTGCAGGATCGTCGATGAGGGCGACGGTCGCGTCGATGACTTCGGACAGGTTGTGCGGCGGCACGTTAGTGGCCATGCCCACGGCGATGCCGGCCGAACCGTTCACGAGCAGGTTCGGCACGCGCGTGGGCAGGACTGTGGGCTCGAGTTCCTTCTCGTCGTAGTTGGGCTGGAAGTCGACCGTTTCCTTGTCGATGTCGGCCAGCAGTTCGGAGGTCAGGCGGTCCAGACGGCACTCGGTGTAGCGCATGGCCGCCGCGGCGTCGCCGTCCACGGAGCCGAAGTTGCCCTGGCCATCCACAAGCATGTAGCGCAGCGAGAACGGCTGCGCCATGCGCACGAGGGTGTCGTACACCGACTGGTCGCCGTGCGGGTGGAATTTGCCGATGACGTCGCCGACCACGCGCGCGCACTTCACGTACGGCCGGTTCCACACGTTGTTGAGCTCCTGCATCGCGTACAGGACGCGCCGATGCACCGGCTTGAGGCCGTCGCGCACGTCCGGCAGGGCGCGCCCCACGATCACGCTCATGGCGTAATCGAGGTAGCTCTGCTTCATCTCGTCTTCGATGTTGACGCGTATGACTTCTTTGGCCAGCTCAGCCATCGGCAGGGCAATCCTTTCTGCGGAGGAAGGGCGACGGCCCGGACCGCCTCGGGCAGGCCACAATGCGCGTCGCACAAGCGCCGAATCATACCACAGCGGGGGCCAAGACTCGGGGAAATTCCCTGCGCAGTCGGCCAGTTGCGCCACGATCGACACACCACTGCAAGACCGCCGCCGCTACACTGCAGACCCCGTCTGATGTGCGCCACCGATGCCCCTGCCCAGCCCGCCACCGCGCCCCTGGCGCGAGACGGCGATACTCGCCGCCGCCCTGTGCGCGCTCAAGCTCGCCCTGCTCGGCGTAGACCCGACAGTGCGTTACTTCCTGGGCGATTCCGCCAGCTATCTGCACAGCGCGCTGACGGGTTGGATTCCTCCCGACCGCTCCTTCCTCTACGGCTGGATCCTGCGGGTCAGTGCGGTCGCGACGCACCAGATCATGGCCGTTACCCTGCTGCAGAGCCTGTTCGGCGTCGCCACCGCGTGTCTGGTCTTCGCCATCGCCCGTTGCGACCTCGGTCTGGGACGCCGCGCGTCGGCGGGCCTGGCCCTGCTTCTGGCCATCGAGCCGGCGCAGCTGTTCTACGAGCGCATGCTGATGGCCGAGAGCGCGGGAACGCTGTGCCTCATCGCCATGATCGCCGCCGGCCTGGCCTGGCTGCGGCGGCCGCATTGGCTTTGGCCGGGCCTGTGGGCCCTGGCCGGGATCCTGGCCGTGGCCCTGCGCATGAGCCTGCTGCCGGTGGTCCTGGGATTCGCCCTGCTGCCGCCCCTGGTGGCCTGGCTGGCCGGCCACCCGGCGGCACCGCGGCGCCGCCTCGCCGCCCACCTCGCCCTGGCGGCGCTCGCCACCTTGTGCGCGCACAAGGCCTACCAGCACCTCTACGGCCGGCTGGCGCCCAGCCGCCCCGACTACATTGCCGACAGCGGCTACTTCCGCCTCGGCCTGGTCGCGCCGCTGGTCACACCGGCCCAGGTCGCCCGCGTCGGCTTGCCGCCGGACCTGCTCGACCGGGTCGGTCCGCCGCTGCACGATCCCGCGACGCGCGAGTCGCAGATCTGGTCCGACGATGGGCTGATCGCGCGCGTGCGCGAGGCCGCTGGCGCCGGCGGTAACCGCGCGGCGCGCAAGCTCGCCGCCTACGCGCTGCGCGAGGATCCGCTCGGCCTCGTGCGCATGGCGGCGTCGACGCTGCGCGGGTACTTCGAGCCGACAGCGGTGCGGTCCCGCCTGGAGGATGACCTCGGCACGCGCCCGCTCGAGGCGGACACGGCTGGCGACTTGCTGCGCTGCTGTGGCTACGACGGGCGCGGCGTCGAGGCCAAGCGCAATCCGGTGCTGCGCTGGTTCGCCGCGAGCACGCCCTGGCTGACGCTGTGCTACTTCGGCCTGGCGCCGCTGGCGCTTGCCGCCGTCGCCGTGCAGTGGCGGCGCCGACGCGCCGCGATGCTGCTGCTCGCGCTGGCCTCTCTGGGCCAGGTGGCGGCCCTGGCGCTGTTCTCGCACATCGTCTCGTTCCGCTACCTGCATCCACTCCCGGCGCTGTTCCTGCTGGCCTTGGGCGGACTGTGCGGCGGCCTCAACCGCCCGCCGGCGGCGCCGGATGGCGATGGCGGTAGATCCACCAGCGCGAGCTGAGGTAGTTCACCGTCAGCCCCCCCAGCGAGCCCGCCGCCACGCCCAGCTCGGGCAAGTGCCGCACCAGGGCGACGTGGTAATACAAGGCGGCATAGACGCTGTAGTTCACCGCGAACCCGCCGCACATGGCGAAGACGTAGCGCGCCCACTCGCCGAACAGTCCGTAGTGCCGCGCGCCGCGGAAGGTGTGGTGGCGGTTGAACAGCCAGGTCGCGGTGGCCGCGGCAAGGAAGGACAGCAAGCGCGCCGCATAGGCGTTCCAGCCGAACAGGCTGACAAAGACGCGCAACAATCCGGCATCAACGATGAACCCGATCATGCCGCCGACGCAGAACAGGGCGAGCTGGCGCATGTTCAGCGCGGCGCCTCTTGCGCCAGGTACGCCAGCAGGCGCATCTCGCGTCGACCGCGGGTGACGGTATCGAGCACCAGCCCGGCGAGGAAGCTCAGCGCCGCCAGCAGCATCAGCCCGGTGGCGAGGATCGCCGTGGGAAAACGCGGTACCAGCCCGGTGTGCAGGTAGGTGATGACCAGCGGTATCGCCAGCAGCACCGACAGGCTGGCCAGCAGCACGGCGGCCACGCCATAGAACAGCAGCGGGCGCTCGGCACTGAACAGGCGCAGCATCGTGCCGAGGATGCGCCAGCCGTCGCGGAAGGTGCTGAGCTTGCTCATCGACCCCTCCGGTCGCTGCTTGAACGGCGTGGCCACTTCGGCGACGGGCAAGCGCAGCTCAAGGGCGTGCACGGTCAGTTCGGTCTCGATCTCGAAGCCCGAGGAAAGCACCGGGAAGGACTTGGCGAAGCGGCGCGAGAATGCGCGGTAGCCGGACAGGATGTCCGTGCAGCTGCGCCCGAACAGGCCACTGAGAAACCCGCTCAGCATGGCGTTGCCGAAGGCGTGGCCCGGTCGATGCACCTCGCCGTGCACCGGCTCGCGCACGGCCACGACCATGTCGAGGCGGTCGGCGAAGAGTCGCTCGAGCATGGCCGGTGCGCAGGCGGCGGCGTAGGTGTCGTCCCCGTCCACCATCACGTAGGCATCGGCCTCGACGTCGGCGAACATGCGCCGCACCACGTGCCCCTTGCCCTGCATGGCCACGCGGTGGACCACGGCACCGGCGGCGGCAGCCACGGCCGCGGTGCCATCGCGCGAATTGTTGTCGAACACGTGGATCGCCGCCTGCGGCAACGCAGCGCGGAAATCCGCCACCACCGTGCCGATGGCGATGGCCTCGTTGTAGCAGGGAATGACGACCGCCACGCGCCGCGCGGCGGATGCCTCCGCGGCGACGGCGGCGTTCATCCGAACAGGGCCGCCAGGCCCGCCGCGTGCGGTCGGGTCACCACGCCGCGCTCAGTGACGATGGCGTCGATGAACTCGCCCGGAGTCACGTCGAACACCGGATTCCAGGCCTGCGCTCCTTCCACCACGGTGCGCCGGCCGCCGATGGACAGCAGTTCGCTGGGATCGCGCAGTTCGATCTCGATGTGCGAACCGTCGGGCGTGGCCATGTCCACGGTGGAGGATGGCGCCACCACCATGAACTTCACCCCGTGGTGGCGCGCGGCGATGGCCAGTTGGTAGGTGCCGATCTTGTTGGCCGTGTCGCCGTTGGCGGCGATGCGATCGGCGCCGACGATGACCCACTGCACGGCGCCGGACTTCATCAGGTGCGCCGCGGCGGAATCGGCGATGAGCTTGGCCGGAATGCCGTCGCGCACCAGCTCCCACAGAGTCAGGCGCGCGCCCTGCTGCCAGGGCCGGGTCTCGCCGGCGAACACGCGCGCAATGCGCCCGGCGGCAAATCCGGCGCGGATCACGCCCAGCGCCGTGCCGAAACCCGCCGTGGCGAGCGAGCCGGTGTTGCAGTGGGTGAGCACCCCGCTACCGGGGGCGATCAGCGCGGCGCCGAGTTCGCCCATGCGACGGTTGGCGGCCAGGTCCTCGTCCTGGATGGCCTGCGCCTCGCGCGCCAGCGCAGCGACGTCGCCGCCGGCCCGGCGCACGCGCTGCATGCGATCGAGCGCCCACATGAGGTTGACCGCGGTGGGGCGCGCCGCGCGCAGTCGCGCCATCGCCGCATCCAGGTCAGCCGGATCGGCCGACCCCATCGCCGCCAGCACGGTGCCCCAGGCTGCGGCGATGCCGATGGCCGGTGCGCCGCGCACGGCCAGGTCGCGGATGGCGACCGCGACGTCCTCGGCCGAACGGCAAGCGATGCTGACTTCCTCCAGGGGCAGACGGCGCTGGTCGAGAAGGCGCAGGTGATCACCCTGCCAGTGCACGGCGCGGATGGTGTCGTGGCGGTCGAGTTCGCTCATGGATCGGGGCATCGGTGCGGAGGACGAAGGATAGCCGGTCGGCGTGTCGCCGGGGTTTCGGCGCGGCCGCCGGGACCGCGCCAGTCTGCTACGACGGAGCAGACGCCGCCGCCCGCAGCGCCGCTCCGGCGGCGGTTCCTCCGGTCTGCACGCTCCACAGCGCCGCATAGGCGCCGCCCCGCGCGAGCAGCTCGGCATGCGTACCAGTTTCGACGATGCGCCCCTGGTCCAGTACCACGATGCGGTCCGCATGCACGATGGTCGACAGGCGATGGGCAATGACGACGACCGTGCACTGATGCGCGATGCGGCGCAGGGAACGCTGGATCGCCGCTTCGGTCTCGTTGTCCACCGCGCTGGTGGCCTCGTCGAGCAGGAGGATGGGCGGATCCTTGAGCAGGGCCCGCGCGATGGACAGGCGCTGGCGTTGCCCACCGCTGAGCTTCACACCGCGCTCGCCCACCGGCGTGTCGTAACCCTGCGGCAGGCGCGCGATGAATTCGTGCGCATCGGCCGCGCGTGCGGCGGCGACCAGGGCATCGAAGCCAGCCTCCGGACGTCCATAGGCCAGGTTCTCGCGCACCGTGCCCTCGAACAGGAACACGTCCTGGGCGACCCAGCCGATCTGCCGCCGCAGCCACTCCAGCGGGTAGTCGGCGAGGGCGCGGCCGTCGAGTTCGATGCGGCCGGCCGTAGGCTCGTAGAAGCGCATGAGGAGCTTGACCAGCGAACTCTTGCCGCCGCCGGTGGCGCCGACGAGCGCCACGGTGGTGCCTGCCGCGATGTGCAGGTCGATGCCGCACAGCACCTCGGGTCCCTCGGCATAGGCAAAGCGCAGACCGCGCAGGTCGATCGCGCCGCGAGCGGCTGCGGCTGGCACCGCGACCGCGGCGTCGGCGATGTGCAGCGGCGTTTCCAGCAGCCCGAGGATGCGTCGCGTCGATGCCATGGCGCGCTCGTACAAGTCCACCGTCTCGGCCAGCCGCGTCAGCGGCCACAGCAGGCGCTGGGTCAGGAACACCAGCACGGCGTAGAAGCCCGCCTGCAGCGTGCCCTCCAGCACCAGCCGTCCGCCGACCACGAAAGTGCACAGGAAGCCGAACAGGATGGCCATGCGGATCAGCGGCACGAAGGACGACGACAGCCGGATCGCATCGCGATTGGCAGCGACGTAGGCGGCGCTGTCCTCGCCCAGACGCTGCAGCTCGCGCTCCTCCGCGGCGAAACTGCGGATCGTGGCAATCCCCGAAAGGTTGTTGTTGAGCCGGGCCGACAGCGCCGCTACCCGCTCGCGCACGCGGTCGTAGCGCGGTCCGGCCCGGCGCTGGAACAGGAAGGCGCCCCACAGGATCACCGGAATCGGGACGAAGGCCAGTGCCGCCAGCAGCGGCGAGATGGCGAAGAACACTGCGCCACAGGCCACGACGGTGACGAACACCTGAATCAGGTCGCTGGCCCCGCCGTTGAGGAACCGCTCCAGTTGGTTGACGTCGTCGTTGAGGATGGCCACCAGGCTGCCGCTGGAGCGGTCTTCGAAGTAGGCCTGGTCGAGGCGTTGCACGTGGGCATAGGTGCTGGTGCGCAGGGTGTGCTGCAGGTCCTGTGCCAGACCACGCCACAGCACGAGGTAGGCGAACTCGAACAGCGATTCGCACACCCAGATGAGCAGCGTGAGCGCGCCGAGCAGATACACCTGGGATAGCGGCTCGGTCACGCCGAGGGCGGCCACGAAGGACGCCTTGCCGCGCACCACCACGTCGATGGCCACGCCGATGAGGATTTCCGGCGCCACGTCGAACAGCTTGTTCAGCACCGAGCAGGCGCTGGCCAGGACGAGACGGCTGCGGTACGGTCGCGCGTAGCGGATCAGCCGCACCAAGGCGGCAAAGGACGAGGCGGACGATGGCATCGGAAAAGCGTAGCACGCGCCCTGTGCGCAGCACCGAAGTCGTCGCCCGCCGCGCGGCACCCCGGAACAGGACGCGACGCACGGCACTGATCGACCGCGAATTCGACGGCCTGCTGCGCAACGCCTGCCTCAAGGCGGCCGGTGTCGGCGCGCTTTCTGCCCTGACCGGGGTGATTCCCGGCGCCGGGATGCTGCTGCGCTTCGCTCTGGGCGAGGTGGCCGACGTGGCCGCGCTGACCGCGATCCAGGAGCAATTGATCGAGGACACGCTGGCCTTGTACGACCTGCCCCTGCCCGACAAGCTGCGCAGGCCGCTGGTGAAGCAGATCACCACGCTCGGCGCCGGCGCCAGCGTCAGCGTGGACGCCCTCGGCCGTCGCCTCCTGGCGCGCTACGGCGGCCGGCTCGGCGGCAAGCTCATGGGTCCGGTGATCGGCCGCATCGCGCCGCTCGCCGCCGTGCTCACCAGCGCCCTGGGCAATGCCGCCACGACTTACGCCATCGGCCGCCGCGCCCAGGCCTTCGCCAAGCTCGGCGAGGCGCCGCTGGACAGCCTCGCCGATGCGATCCGCGCCTTCACCGGCGTGGACGAGCGCAAGCTGTGGGAATGGTCGGTCACGGCCACGCGCGAGGCCCTGGGCCGGGTCGGTGGCGTGCTGGGCCGCCTCGCCGCCCTCAATCCCTTTGGTGGCACCAAGGTCGCGCGCAAGCGCCGCCCGCGCGCCACCACGGCGGACTGAACCGGGCCGCGGCAGCCTGCCGCGCCGTGCCTTATGCCCTCGCTTCGCCACGCGGGGCCGATTAGCCTCGCCGGCAATGCCCCTGTCTGACGCAGTCCACGTGCACGCATTTCACGCCATCGGCCTGGTCGGCCACGGTCGCTTCGGCGCGGCGCTGGGAGAGCTCATGTCGCGCGGACGTCTGGACTGGCGCGCCTATGACGCCACCCGCCCGGTGCCGGCGGCGCACGCCGCCGCCGACCTCGGCGCGCTGGCCGCGGCCAGCGATCTCATCGTACTGGCCGTGCCCGTGGTCGCGCTGGACGCCGCGTTGAGGTCCCTGCGTCCGTGGCTCACGCCCGCGCACACGGTCATCGACGTCGGCAGCGTGAAAGTCGGGCCCTGTGCCCTGCTCGACCGCCACCTGGGCGCCACCATCGCGCACGTCGGAACGCATCCCCTGTTCGGGCCGCTGAGTCTGGCCCGCGCCGAACCGCTGCGCACGGTGCTGTGCCCCAGCCCGCGGCATGCGGCGGCGGCCCGGCGCGTCCGCGCCCTGTTCGAAAGCCTGGGCAGCAGCGTGGTCGAGCGCAGCGCAGAGGCCCACGACCGCGCCATGGCGCTGACCCACGTGCTGGCCTTCTTCATCGCCAAGGGGCTGGTCGACATCGGCGCGGGCGAGGACCTCGACCTGGCGCCGCCGAGCTTCCGCGCCCTGGCCCAGGCCATCGACGCCGTACGGGCGGACGCCGGCCACCTGTTCACCGCCATCCAGCGCGAGAATCCCTACGCGTCCGCCAGCCGAGAGCGCTTGCTGCAGGCGCTGCAGACCATCGACCAGCGCCTTGCCGCGAACAACGACGCACCGGCGTGGCCTGACGAGACGACACTGGCCCGGCCTGCGCCGTCCTCGGATCCGGACGCCCGGCACCAATTGGCCCTGCTCGACGCCGAGCTCGCGGCGCTGCACCAGCGGCGCGAGCGCCTGCTGCAGCGGGCGCTGCAGCAGGCGAAGCCCGGCGAATCCGACCCCGACACTTGAGTGCGCACCGGCCAAGCGCCGGCGCGCCGGGCAGCAAGGACCATCGCGCCGTCCGAGCGCCACGGCCGCTGCAGCGGCGTCACGGCCGCCGGGCGCGCCTCGAACGGGCTCGGTCCGCTCCAGGCCCTCGCTGTGGTGGCCACCACGCGGCGACGCCCCTGCGCCGCGCGGCAGAACGCGCTAGGGTCCGCGGCGACGATAGGTCCCGACCAACTGCGCCTCGGCCAGCACGTGGCCGCGCATGGCGGCGAGCAGACGCGCCTTGTCCGGCTGCCCCAGATCCGGCAGGACGCAGTCGAGCGCGTAGAGGGTGTGGAAATAGCGGTGGCGGCCGATCGGCGGACAGGGTCCGCCGTAGCCGCTGCGCTGCCAGTCATTGCGTCCCTCGCGGGTGGACGGCGGCAGGTCGGCCGCGGCGAGCGCCTCGGGCAGGCCGCCGGCGGCCGGCGGCAGGTTGTACAGCAGCCAGTGTACCCACGTGGTCGTCGGCGCCTGCGGATCGGGCGCGTCCGGATCGTCAATGATGAGCGCCAGGCTGCGTGCGTCAGCCGGCACGCCGGTCCAGGTCAGCGGCGGCGAGAGATCGCTGCCGTCGCACGTGTACCGAGCGGGAATCGCTGCACCGTCAGTGAAGGCGCTGGAGCGGAGTTCAAAGTGCATGTGACGGTCCTCCCGATGGCCGCAACAGCGGATCAGGGGGCGCCGACCGCGCGTGGCCTGATCCGGCGCCGATGCGCTGGCGGCGTGCCGTCGCCGACACGTCGCCGCAGGGCGGCAAGCGCGGCCGCCGCCGTCAGTCGCTGCGCTGCATCAGCCACTGGTGGATCGCCGGCGGCACCTCGCGCTGCGCGCGGCCGCTGACATAGATACCGATGTGTCCGCCCTTGAAGGCGATCTGGCTGTAGTCGCGCGAGCCCACGGCGCCCTGCAGCGCGCGCGAGGACGCCGGCGGCACCAGGTGATCCTGCTCGGCGAAGATGTTCAGCACCGGCTGCCGGATGTTCTTCAGGTCGACCGCGTGCCCGCCGATCTCCAGGCCGCCCTTCAGCAGCTTGTTGCCCTGGTAGAAATCCTTCAGGAACTGGCGGAAGGCCTCACCGGCCTGGTCGGGCGAATCGAAGATCCACTTCTCCATGCGCAGGAAATTCTCCACTTCCGTCTTGTCGTCCAGCACGTCGATCAGACCGACGTACTTCTGCTGGAACAGGCGCATGGGTTTGAGCGTGAGGTAGCACCAGTTCATGAGGTCCGCCGGCACATTGCCGAGGGTGTCGACGAACAGATCGATGTCCAGCTCGCGCACCCAGTGCGACAGCATGTTGTCCGGCGTGTGGAAATCCACCGGCGTGACCATGGTGACCAGATTCTTCACCTTGTCCGGGTGCAGGGCGGTGTAACACAGCGAGAAGGCACCGCCCTGGCAGATGCCGAGCAGGTTGATCGCGTCGACACCGTGGCGCTCGCGCAGCACGTCCACGCAGCGGTCGAGATACCCGTTGATATAGTCGTCCAGCGACAGGAAGCGGTCGGCGCCGTCGGGATAGCCCCAGTCGATGAGATAGACGTCTTCGCCCAGGGCCAGCAGGTTCTTCACCAGCGAGCGGTCGTCCTGCAGGTCGACCATGTAGGGCGTATTGACCAGGGCGTAGCAGATGAGGATCGGCGTGCGCCGCGTCGGCGCCTTGGCACCGCGGAAGCGGTAGAGCGTGATCTTGTCCTCGCGATGGATGACATCGCGCGGGGTGACGCCGACGTGCACCTCGTCGAGCCGACGCAGGGTCTGCGCGCCGGCGGCGAGTTTCTGCTGCAGGCGGGCGGCTTCCTCCAGCAGTTGCTGCGGTTCGATACGGATCGGTCCCATGCTCATGATCAACGCTTCCGGACAGGCGTCTTGGCGGTCTTGCGGGCGGGCGCCTTGGCGGCCGGCTTGGCAGTGGCCTTGGCGCGCGGCGGCGTCTTGGCGGCACCCTGCAGGCCAGCGAGCTCGGCGCGCAGGGCGGCGATCTCGGCCTTGAACTGGGCAGCGGACTTCTCTCCCGGTGCGGCGGCCCCTTCGGCACCCGCCGCAGGCCCATGCCGCGCGGCGCGGCGCAGCTCGTGCACGGCCTTCTCCAGGCTGCGCACTTCGCTGCGCGTCGGCAGGCCCAACTGTCCGGCCATGCGTTCCACCTCGCCCTGCACAAGCGAGCGCAGCTTCATCTGCGCGTTAACCATGGCACCGTAGGCCTGCTGGAATTCCGCCGACAGCGCCACCTCGGCATAGGCCTCCTCGGCGGCGTCGATCCACAGGTCGTAGACCTGGCGCACGGACTCGAGCTGCCGTCCGGGTTCTTCGCGTTCGGCCAGCTTGCCCTGGAAACGCTCGAAGCCGTCGCGGCTGGCCTTGAGAATCAGCGCCTGGTAGCGGTTGCTCTGGGTCTGGTAGTCGCCCATCGCACGCGTCAGCGCCTGCCAGCGCTCCTGGTGCTCGCGCGTCAGCCCGAAGGTCGGCAGCCCCAGCAGCGACTGCCACTCCTGGCGCAGCGGAGCGGCAACGCGACCGAATTCCCCCATCATCGCGTCGAAGCCCTGCGCACCCCGCCCGCCGAGATCGCGCAGGGCCTGCGCCAGGGGATTGTCCAGCAGGGACGGCTCCATGCCGGGGAAATTGAAACCCTGGCGCAGGGCCTCGGTCCAGGCACCGGCCGTGTCCTTGCCCTGCCCGGCACCGCCGGCCAGCGACTGCAGCAGGGCGAAATAGCCCTTGGCGCTCGCGCTGAGGCGATCGAGCACTTCGGCCGGAGCCGCCACCTGCCCGAAGGCCGCGGCAAACGGCTGCGCGGCGCTCTTCCACGCGGCCAGGGGGTCCGCGGGTGCGCCGGCACCCCGGCCGATGTCGCCCAGCGCGCCGAGGAATTGGCGCGACAGCGCCTCCCAATCCTTCATCCATTCCTGCATGGTCGGTTCCGTGGGGTGGAGTGGCGGTCGAACGCAGATGGTACATCCACGCCCGGCGGCCTGGCTTGGGGAATCCAGGCGTGGCGACATCGGCAAAGAAAAAGCGGGCCGAAGCCCGCTTTTTCCTTGCCCTGATGCGCCCCGCGCCGAGCGGGTCGCGGACGCGGCGATCAGTCGCCGGCGTCCTCCGTCACGGCCTTCATGGACAGGCGGATGCGGCCCTGCTTGTCCACTTCGAGCACCTTGACCTTGACCATGTCGCCTTCCTTGAGCTTGTCGGACACCTTCTCGACGCGCTCGTTGGAGATCTGCGAGACGTGCACCAGCCCGTCCTTGCCGGGCAGGATGGTGACGAAGGCGCCGAAATCCATCAGCTTGGCGACCTTGCCCTCGTAGATGCGACCCGGCTCCACGTCAGACACGATCTGGTCGATGCGCGCCTTCGCGGCATCGGCCGCCAGACGGTTGACCGAGGCGATGATGATGGTGCCATCGTCCTGGATGTCGATCTGCGTGCCGGTCTCCTCGGTGATCGAACGGATCACCGCACCGCCCTTGCCGATGACCTCGCGGATCTTGTCCGGGTGGATCTTCATGGTGAGCAGACGCGGCGCGTACTCGCTCATCTCCGAGCGCGGCGTGCTGATGACCTTGTTCATCTCTCCGAGTATGTGCAGACGGCCGCGCTTGGCCTGCTCCAGCGCCACGCGCATGATTTCCTCGGTGATGCCGTCGATCTTGATGTCCATCTGCAGGGCCGAGATACCGTTGGCGCTGCCGGCGACCTTGAAGTCCATGTCGCCCAGATGGTCCTCATCGCCCAGGATGTCCGACAGCACGACAAAGTCGCTGCCTTCCTTCACCAGGCCCATGGCGATGCCGGCCACCGGCGCCTTGAGCGGCACGCCGGCGTCCATCATGGCCAGCGAGGAACCGCACACCGAGGCCATCGACGAGGAACCGTTCGATTCGGTGATTTCCGACACCACGCGCAGCACGTAGGGGAACTCCTCGATGCTGGGCTTCACCGCCTGCACGCCGCGCTTGGCCAGGCGGCCGTGGCCGATCTCGCGGCGCTTGGGCGCGCCGAAGCGGCCGGCCTCGCCCACCGAGAACGGCGGGAAGTTGTAATGGAACAGGAACGGATCCTTCGACTCGCCTTCCGGCGCGTCGATGATCTGCGCGTCGCGCGTGGTGCCCAGCGTGGTGACCACCAGGGCCTGCGTTTCGCCGCGGGTGAAAAGGGCGGAACCGTGGGTGCGCGGCAGCACGCCCACGCGCACGCTGATCGGCCGGATGTCGTCGAGCTGGCGGCCGTCGATGCGCACCTTGGTCTTGAGCACGCCGTCGCGCAGCGTGCGGTATTCGAGCTCGGCGAACTCCTTGGCGAGATCCGCGCCGTTCCAGCCCTGCTGCTCGGCCTGCGCCTTGAGCGATCCCATGACGTCGGCCTTGATCGCGGCGATGGCGTCGCGACGCTGCAGCTTGTCGCGCACCTGGAACGCCTGCGCCAGGCGGTCGCCCACGGCGGCCTTGAGCGCGGCCACCAGGGCCTCGCTGCGCGCCGGCGCCTGCCAGTCCCAGGACGGCTTGGCCGCCTGCGTGGCGAGCTCGGCGATGGCCTGGATCGCCACCTGCATCTGCTTGTGGCCGAACATCACCGCACCCAGCATCACGTCCTCGGACAGCAGCTTGGCTTCGGACTCCACCATGAGCACGGCACCCGCCGTGCCGGCAACGACCAGGTCGAGCTCGGAGGTCTTGAGCTCGGTCGCGCTGGGATTGAGCAGGTACTGGCCGTTGGCGTAACCGACGCGGGCGGCGCCGATGGGGCCGCGGAAGGGAATGCCCGCCAGGCTCAGGGCCGCGGATGCGCCCAGCATGGCCGGGATGTCGCCGTCGATTTCGGGATCGAGCGAGACCACCTGCGCGATGACCTGCACTTCGTTGCGGAACTCTTCCGGGAAGAGCGGGCGCACCGGGCGGTCGATCAGGCGCGAAGTGAGGGTCTCCTTTTCGGTGGGACGCCCCTCGCGCTTGAAGAAGCCGCCGGGGATGCGCCCGGCGGAGTAGAACTTCTCGACGTAGTCGACGGTGAGCGGGAAGAAGTCCTGGCCCTCGCGCGCTTTTGCGGCAGCGACCACGGTGACGAGCACCACGGTGCCCCCCATGCTGACCATCACCGCACCGGAGGCCTGGCGGGCGATCTCGCCCGTCTCCAGCGTGACCTGTTGACTACCGAACTGGAACGACTTGCTTACTTTCGCCACGAGGCGGCTCCCGAATGTCTTGCGCGCGGCAAAACCGGAGCCGCGCATCCATGGAAAGTGCGGCCGAGATGGCCGCTGCTGAACTTCACGTCGAAGCAGGTGCCATCGCGCGGCCGAGGCTGGAGGCGGGGGCCGCGTTCAAGGGGTAAAGCCAGATCAACGACGGATGCCCAGTCGCTCGATCAGGGTCTTGTAGCGGGCGGCGTCCTTGGCCTTGAGGTAGTTCAGCAGGCTGCGGCGGCGATTCACCATCTTGAGCAGACCGCGGCGGCTGTGGTGGTCCTTGATGTGCTTCTCGAAGTGCTTGCTCAGCCCCTCGATCTGCGCGGAGAGGAGGGCGATCTGCACTTCCGGCGAACCGGTATCGTTGGGCACGCGGCCGTAATCGCTGATGATCTTCTTGGTCTGTTCGACAGTGAGCATGACTTGAACCTTGTAAAGCTAGGCGAGGCTTGTGCAGCGGCACCAAGGCAATGGCGCTGCACAAGCCCCGCGTGGATACGAAATGCCTAGTAAGCGCGGCATTTTAGCGCGGCCGGGTGCATTGCAACAAGCCTGGCAGACCGCCCTGCCCGCGCTGCCCTTAGACGGAGGCATTGAAACCGCGTCGCACGCGCAATTCGCCGCTGGCGTGTACATCGACCAGGGCAAGCACCCGATGCAGGGGACCACGGGCAACATACAGGCCGGGAGCGGGGACCTCGGCCAGCGTCAGCCGCTGTCCCTGCCGCAGGCGCTGCGCCTGCCCGGCGTCGAGAGTCAGCACGGGCAGGTCGCCCAACCCCGCCTCCAGCGGCAGCAGCAGGGCATCGAGGCGCGCCGGATCTGCGGCTGCGTCGGCCAGATCGGCCAGGCGGTGCAGCTGCGGATGGCGGAAGGGCGTGACCCAGACGCGCCGCAGGGCCGTAAGGTGCGCGCCGCAACCCAGGGCCTCGCCGAGGTCGACGACCAGGCTGCGGATGTAGGTGCCCGAGCTGCACTCCACGTGCAGGGCCAGGCGGTCGCCCTCCCAGCGGGTCAGTTCCAGCGCAAAGACCTCCACCGTGCGCGCAGGCGCCTGCACTGCCTCACCGCGGCGCGCCTTGGCATACAGCGGCTCGCCGCCCTGCTTGATCGCCGAGTAGACCGGTGGCACCTGGGTAATGCGGCCGCGCAGCGGCGCCAGCGCCCGCTCGATCTGCGCGGTGTCCAGCGCAGGAACGGGCCTGCGGCGCAGCACCTGACCCTCCGCATCGCCGGTGTCCGTGGTGACTCCAAGCATCAACTCTGCGTCATAAGCCTTAGAATTACCGAGCAAAAGACCGGCAATCTTGGTCGCTTCACCAAAGCACAGGGGCAGCAGACCCGTGGCCAGGGGATCGAGGCTGCCGGTGTGTCCGGCCTTCTCCGCACGGAACAGGCGCTTGGCCTGCTGCAGCGCCTGGTTGGAACTCAGGCCGGCCGGCTTGTCCAGCAGCAGGATGCCGTGTACCGCGCGCCAGGGGGTGGGATCGGGCTTCTTGCTCACGGAATTGGGGCAGATGCAGGGGAGGCGCAATGGCCGCCGGACGTCCGGGGACCGCGCCCCGAGGACGGCCGGCGACCGGAGGTCAACTCAGCCCTTCGGCCGGTCGCCGCGCAGCAGCGACTCTATGCGTTCGCCCTTGTCGACCGAGTCGTCGTAGCGGAAGCGCAACTCGGGCACGCGCCGGATGCGCATGATCTTGGACAGTTCACGACGGAAGTCCCGGGCCATGCCGTTGAGCAGCTTCACGGCCGGCGGACCCTGTTCGGGCATGAGGGCAGTGACGAACACCGTGGCCACATCGAGCTCACGCGAGGCCTCCACGTCGGACACGCTGACCGACGGCAAGGCGTGGTCGCGCACGGCTTCGTGGACCATGGTGCCGAGCAGGCGGCGCAGCTCGGCATTGATGCGGTCGGTGCGGCTGAAGGACTGGGAGGGCACGGGATTCCGGAAGCTGGCGCAGGGCGGACAGGGAGAGGCCTAGCGGAGGCCGGGAGTCGCCGCAGGGCGGCTCCCGGCCCGCAGGCCGCAGGCGGCACTCAGAACGTGCGTTGCACTTCGTGGCGTTCGAAGCACTCGATCTGGTCGCCCGGCTTGACGTCGTTGTACTGCTTCACGGCGATGCCGCACTCCATGCCGTTGCGCACCTCGTCCACGATCTCCTTGAAGCGGCGCAGGGATTCCAGCTCGCCCTGGAAGATCACCGTATTGTCGCGCAGCACGCGGATCGGCTTGTTGCGCTTGACGAAGCCCTCGATGACCATGCACCCCGCCACCGCACCGAACTTCGAGCTGCGGAACACCTCGCGCACCTGTGCCACGCCGATGATCTCCTCGCGCACTTCCGTGCCCAGCAGTCCCGACGCGACCTGCTTCACCTGGTCGATGACGTCGTAGATGATCGAGAAGTAGCGCAGATCGAGGCCATTGGCTTCGATCAACTTGCGCGCGGACGCGTCGGCGCGCACGTTGAAGCCGATGATGGTGGCCTTGGACGCCGCCGCCAGAGTAGCGTCGGACTCGGTGATGCCGCCCACGCCGGACACGATGACGTTGACCTTCACCAGGTCGTTGCTGAGCTTGGTCAGGGAGTCGCGCAGCGCTTCCACCGAGCCCTGCACATCCGCCTTCACCACCAGGTTCAGCGTCTGTTGCTCGCCGCCCTGGGTCATGGTCGCCATGATGTCCTCGAGCTTGGTGCTCTGCTTCACCAGGCGAGTTTCGCGGCGCTTGGACTGGCGCTGCTGCGCCACGTCCTTGGCCAGCCGCTCGTCGGCGACCGAGACGAAGTCGTCGCCGGCATCGGGCACGCCCGACAAGCCGAGCACCTGCACCGGAATCGACGGGCCCGCCTCGTTGACCTGCTGGCCGCCCTCATCGAACATGGCGCGCACGCGGCCGTATTCGACGCCGCAGACGAGGAAGTCGCCCTTCTTCAGCGTGCCGGATTGCACCAGCACGGTGGCTACCGGACCGCGGCCCTTGTCCAGGCTGGATTCGACCACCACGCCCGCGGCGCGGCCCTCACGCACGGCCCGGAGCTCGAGCACTTCGGACTGCACCAGGATAGCGTCCAGCAGATTGTCCACGCCGTCGCCCGTCTTGGCCGACACCGGCACGAACTGCACGTCGCCACCCCACTCTTCCGGCACGACTTCGTGCTGCACGAGGCCCTGCTTGACGTGGTCCGGGTTGGCCTCCGGCTTGTCCATCTTGTTCATCGCGACGATCAGCGGCACGCCGGCGGCGCGCGCGTGCTGCACGGCCTCGACGGTCTGCGGCATCACGCCGTCATCGGCCGCCACCACCAGGATGACGATATCGGTGAGCTTGGCGCCGCGCGCGCGCATGGCCGTGAAGGCCGCGTGGCCCGGCGTGTCCAGGAAAGTGATGACACCCTTGTCCGTGGTGACGTGGTAGGCACCGATGTGCTGGGTGATGCCGCCCGCCTCGCCCGCTGCCACCTTGGTGCGGCGGATGTAGTCGAGCAGCGAGGTCTTGCCGTGGTCGACGTGGCCCATGATGGTGACCACCGGCGGACGCGGCTCCTTCGCCCCCTGCCCCGCCTCGGTGGCGGCGATCAGCGTGGTCTCGGCATCCTTGGCCTCGGACTTGACCACGTTGTGGCCGAGCTCCTCCACCACCAGGGCTGCCGTGTCGTGGTCGATGACCTGGTTGATCGTGGCCATCACGCCCATCTTGAACAGCGCCTTCACCACATCCGAACCCTTGACCGCCATCTTCTGGGCCAGGTCGGCCACGACGATCGCGTCGGCGAGGGCGATGTCGCGCACCACCGGCGTGGTGGGGCGCGAGAAGCCGTGCTGACCGGTCAGCTTGGTCAGGTCGGGCTTGCCCTTCGGGCGCTTGCGTCCGGAACGGCGTGCACGCTCCTCGGCTGTCAGATGCAGTTCGCCGCCGGCGAAGCGCGACACGGTGTCGGCGTCCACGCCCGCATCCTGCATGCGATGCGATCCGTGCTTGACCTTGTGGCGGTGGGGATCGTCCTCGGCGCGACGCGGCGGCTCGTGCGACTTGTGGGCCGGCGCGCGCGACTTCGCCGCTTCGTCCTTGCGCCCCGCTTCGCCTTCGCGCGTCTCGCCCTCGACGGTCGGAAGGGCAGCCGTTTCCTCGATGCGCGCGCGCTCTTCTTCGGCACGGCGGCGCTCTTCCTCGGCAGCCCGCAGCTTGGCTTCTTCTTCCAGCCGCTTCTTCTCCTGCGCCTGACGCTCGAGCTCCTCGGCCTCGCGCTTGAGCTGCGATTCCTGCAGCTTGCGCAGGGCGTCCTCGCGCTCGCTGTCCACCGACTGATCTTCGTCCACCGCGCTGCGCTTGACGTACGTGCGCTTCTGGCGCACTTCCACGTTGACGGTCTTCGCAGCAGAGCCGCGCGCCGCCGGCGCCACGGTGATCTCGCTGACCTTCTTGCGCTTGAGGGTGATCTGGCGCGGCGCGGAGTCCTCCGCCACCGGTTCGGTCTTGCCATGGGTCCGACGCAGGAAGCCCAGCAGCTTCACCTTCTCGGTGCTGCTGATGACCTGGTCGGCGCTGCTGAACTTCATGCCCGCTTCGGCCAGCTGCGCCAGCAGCTTGTCCACCGGCGTACCCAGTACGCTGGCGAGTTGTTTGATGGTGACGTCCGACATTCTTCTCTACTCCGTGGTCCGACCGCTGTGCCGCCTCGTTGCGCCGTGTGCGTAGCTGATCAGGCGGGCTCGCGCGCCGCCATGATCAGTGCGGCGGCGCGGTCTTCCTGCAGACCGTCGATGCCCAGCTCCATCAACTCGTCCGTGGCCAGGTCGCCCAGGTTCTCGCGCGTGACGATGCCGTGCTGGGCGAGCTCGTAGGCAAGGGCATCGTCCATGCCCTCGACCGCCAGCAGATCCTCCGCCGGCTTGTGTTCCTCGATGTCCTCTTCCACGGCCAGTGCCTCGGTGAGCAGGGCGTCCTTGGCACGGGCACGCAGCTCCTCGACGATGTCCTCGTCAAAGCCTTCCACCGCGAGCAGCTCGCCGGTTGGCACGTAGGCGATTTCCTCCACCGTGGAGAAGCCCTCCTGCACGAGGATGTTGGCGATCTCCGCATCAACCTCGAGCTTCTGCATGAAGAGCTGACGCGCAGCTTCCTGCTCGCTCTCGCTCTTCTGGCGCACCTGCGCCTCGGTCATGACGTTGAGCTGCCAGCCTGACAGCTTGCTCGCCAGGCGCACGTTCTGCCCGCCACGACCGATGGCCTGCGACAGCTTGTCCTCGGCGACGGCGATATCCATCGAGTGCTTTTCCTCGTCGACGATGATCGACTGCACCTCGGCCGGGGCCATCGCGTTGATGACGAACTGGGCGGGATTGTCGCTCCACAGCACGATGTCGATGCGCTCGCCGTTGAGTTCGTTGGACACCGCCTGCACGCGCGATCCGCGCATGCCGATGCAGGCGCCGATGGGATCGGTGCGCGCGTCGGAAGAGAACACCGCGATCTTCGCGCGGTCGCCCGGATCGCGCGCGCAGGCGCGGATCTCCACCAACCCCTGCCCCACTTCGGGAACTTCGAGTTTGAACAGCTCCATCATGAATTCGGGCGCAGTGCGCGACACGAACAGCTGCGGGCCGCGCACTTCCGCGCGGACGTCGTACAGGTAGCCGCGTACGCGATCGCCGGCGCGCACAACTTCGCGGGGAATGCTCTTGTCACGCGGGATCATTGCCTCGGCGTTGCCGCCCAGGTCGATGTAGATGTTGCCGCGTTCCACGCGCTTGACCACGCCGGTGAGCAATTCGCCGATGCGGTCACGGAAGGCGTCGACGACTTGGGCGCGCTCGGCCTCACGCACCCGCTGCACGATCACCTGCTTGGCTGCCTGGGCGGCGATGCGGCCGAACTCCGGGTTCTCGATCTGCTCCTCGATGAACTCGCCAACCTCGATACCCGGCTTTTCGTCCACGGCATCCATCAGGCGGATCATGCGCTCCGGTGACTCCATCACGATGTCGTCGGCCACGACTTCCCAGCGGCGGAAGGTCTCGTAGTCGCCACTGTTGCGATCGATCGACACGCGCACGGCCACGTCCTGGTCGACGTAGCGCTTCTTCGCGGCGGAGGCCAGCGCGGCTTCCATCGCATCGAAAATGACGTTCTTGTCCACGCCCTTTTCGTTGGCAACGGCGTCCACCACCAGGAGAAGATCTTTGCTCATCGTTAACGCTCCACAGGCGCTTTCCGGCGCCCGAATTCGATTACTTGGCTGGCTTGTTCGGCGCCTTCTTCGCGCCCTTGTTCTTTGCTTCCGGCAACAGACCCAGCGCCGCCAGGTCGGGGACCAGACGCGCCTTCTGGATGTTCTCGTGTGCCACGGCGTAGACCACGCCATCGTGCTCGATGGCGATGCTGTCGCCCTCGACGGACCGAATGACACCCTGCAGCCGCTTGCGCCCCTGGACCGGGAGGTTCAGCGCCAGCTTGGCCTGTTGGCCCAGAAACCGGCTGAATTGCGCCGGCGTGAACAGCGGGCGATCCAGTCCGGGCGAGGAGATTTCCAGCGTGTAGCGACCAGCGATGGGGTCGTTCACGTCGAGCGTCGCCGACACCTCGCGGCTCACCGCCTCGCAGTCGTCCAGCGTGATGGGACGATCCGGCGCATCGATGTAGATGCGCAACAGGCTGTTGCCTCGGCTGGGCGCGTACTCGATACCGAGACACTCGAAACCGAGGTCGGCGATCACCGGGATCAGCAGCTGGAGCAGTTCGTCGTCTCTCACGGTGTGGCGTGGCTATCCTGTTGTCCTGCAGTCGCAGCAAATCGCGGAAACAAAAAATGGGCCAGAGGCCCATTCCGTAGTCCGCCGTTGTTCCGTATCCCAACATCGGCATTGGCGTGGGGCAGCAGAGCTGCCCGCCGGCCAGCGCAATCCTTGCGCCTAGCAAAAAGGCCTCGCGAGGAGGCCTTTCTGCAGTACTTGGTAGCGGGGGTAGGATTTGAACCTACGACCTTCGGGTTATGAGCCCGACGAGCTGCCAGACTGCTCCACCCCGCATCAGAGCTTTCGAATCATACGCATCGCGCAGATTCTTTGCAAGCCTCCTGCGCGCGAAGCACTCCCTTCTTCAGGCCAGCACCACCGGGATCTTGCCAATCCGCGCCTGCCACTCGCGCGGGCCGGTCTTGTGCACCGATTCGCCGGCCGAGTCCACCGCCACGGTTACCGGCATGTCCTGCACGGTGAACTCGTAGATGGCCTCCATGCCGAGGTCGGCGAAGCCAACCACCTTCGAGGCCTTGATGGCCTTCGACACGAGGTAGGCGGCGCCGCCCACGGCCATCAGGTAGACGGACTTGTGCTTCTTGATTGCCTCGATCGCCGCCGGGCCGCGCTCGGCCTTGCCGACCATGCCGAGCAGTCCGGTCTGGGCCAGCACCTGTTCGGTGAACTTGTCCATGCGGGTGGCGGTGGTCGGGCCGGCCGGGCCGACCACTTCGTCGCGCACCGGATCCACCGGACCGACGTAGTAGATGAAGCGGCCGCGGAAATCGACCGGAAGCGGCTCGCCCTTGTTGAGCATGTCGACCATGCGCTTGTGGGCGGCATCGCGTCCGGTGAGCAGCTTGCCGTTGAGCAGCAGGACCTCACCCGGCTTCCAGCTCGCGACGTCGTCGGCGGTGACCGCGTCCAGGTTGACCCGCCGGCCCTTGGAGGCGTCGTAAGTCAGCTGCGGCCAGTCGGCCAACGAGGGTGGATCGAGCATCACCGGGCCGCTGCCGTCGAGGGTGAAGTGGGCGTGGCGGGTGGCGGCGCAGTTGGGGATCATCGCCACCGGCAGGTTGGCCGCGTGCGTCGGGTAGTCCTTGACCTTGACGTCGAGCACCGTGGTCAGGCCGCCCAGGCCCTGGGCGCCGATGCCGAGCGCGTTGACCTTCTCGTACAGTTCCAGGCGCAACTCCTCGGCGCGGTTGGCCGGGCCGCGCGCCTGCAACTCGGTGATGTCGATCGGCTCCATCAGCGCTTCCTTGGCCAGCAGCATCGCCTTCTCGGCGGTGCCGCCGATGCCGATGCCGAGCATGCCCGGCGGGCACCAGCCGGCGCCCATGGTCGGCACGGTCTTGAGCACCCAGTCGACGATCGAATCGGACGGGTTGAGCATGGCGAACTTGCTCTTGGCCTCCGAGCCGCCGCCCTTGGCGGCGACGATCACGTCCACCGTGGCGCCCGGCACGACCTTCGTGTTCACCACCGCCGGTGTGTTGTCCCGGGTGTTCAGGCGCTTGCCGGCCGGGTCGGCCAGCACCGAGGCGCGCAGCTTGTTGTCCGGGTGGTTGTAGGCGCGGCGCACGCCCTCGTTGACCATGTCCTCAACCGACATCGTGGCGCCGTCCCAGCGCACGTCCATGCCGATCTCCAGGAACACCGTGACGATGCCCGTGTCCTGGCAGATCGGCCGGTGGCCCTCGGCGCACATGCGCGAGTTGATCAGGATCTGGGCGATGGCGTCGCGCGCCGCCGGCGACTGCTCGCGCTCGTAGGCGGCGGCGAGGTTCCGGATGTAGTCGGTCGGGTGGTAGTAGGAGATGTACTGCAGCGCGTCGGCGACCGACTGGATGAAGTCGTCCTGGCGGATGGAGACCGGTGCGCCGGAAACGACCGAAGAAGTGGGAGAGCTCACGGGGCAGGCGCCAACAGGGAGGAATCGCTGATTTTACGCCAAGCCGGCGCCGGCGCTCAGACCTCGCCGTGGCGCAGCCACAGATCAGCGGCACTGAACTCACCGAATACGCGCACCGCGTAACCCAGGTCGCGCGCGAGCAATTCAGCATGCTCCACCAGGGCGACCCGCGCGGAGTGCGGCTCGACGAAGGCGATGCGCATGCCTTCGAAGCCCAGTCCGACAAGGCTGGGCACTAGGCGCTCGAGTTCCTCGCGGGTGGCCTGCTCGGCCGTCAATTCGTCCAGGACGAGCAGGGAACGCGTGCCGCGACGGGCACACTCGCCGGCGATGGCCAACCACTAGTCGCGGGTGATGTCGAAGGAATCTTCCTCGCCCTGCACGTGCGCATAGAGGTAGCCCGGGCGCTCCTGGAAGCGCAGTCGGTAGGGGGGCGCGGCGGAGATAGGTCCCGGGGCGGTCGTCATGGCCGCGAGTGTAGCCCGCCGCCCTCTTTTCAGACGCGCGGCGGAGGCGCAGGATGCCGCCATCACCACGACGGAGGGGCGACCATGAGTGCACCGGCGGGCAAGGGCATGCTGCAGAGTCTCGGCGCGGCCCTGGGGGAACTGTTTCACGGCGGCAAGCTGGAACCGCGGCAGGAGGTGTCCGTCGAGGTGCTGTTCGGACTGCTGGGCTACCTGGCGGGCGCCGACAGCATCGTCACGAGCCACGAGGCGGAATTCGCCAATGGCCTCATGGACCAGCTCGACCTGCCAGCGCGCGGCCGTGATCTGGCGCAGGGGGCTTTCCTGCGCGGCCGGCAGCGCAAGATTGAGGTCGACGCCGAGCTCAAGCGTTTCCTCGCTGAATTCCCGGCCGGTTCGACCGAAGCCGGGCGCCTCTACGACGCTCTGGTGCAGCTGGCGGCTGCTGACGGCCGCGTGCGGCCGACCGAACGGATCTTCCTGGAGCAAGTGACCCGCGGCCTGGGCTTCCACGTCGAAGAGCTCAACCGGCGTCTCGCCGCGGCCTCGCGCTGAACCGCGGCGGTCGCCGCTGCGCCGGAAGCGCCCGGCTCAGTCGCCACCGCCGCAGCCGCCGCAACCGCTGCTGCAACTGCCGCCGCTGTCGGAGCTGCAGCCGGAGCTGCTGTCGGACGAGCTGCCACCGGAGCCGGACGCCGGCGAGCGCACGTCGTGATAGGCGGCATACGCCGTCCCGGCGAGCGCTGCCGTCCCTGCCAGCGCGACCGCCAGGGCCAGATCCTGTTCCCGGGGCGCGCGGGTGGCGTGGGCATGCCGCTGGCGCAACTGGGCGAGAGCACGTTCGCCGGCACGGGAGCGCGCCACGCGTCCGGCAGCGAAGCGCCAGGCGGCGAACAGGGTAACGATCACCAACAGCAGTAGTCCGCCGATCGGTTTGGCGCGAGCCACGCCGACAACCAGCTTGGCCACGCCGAGCAGCGCCACGCCCAGCGGCAGCAGGGTCGGCAGCAGGCGCGCCCGGCGCTCGGCGTCGGGGTCCAGCAGCAGGCCGCGCCGCTCGAGCGTGCGCTGCAGTGCCTGCAGGGGCCAACCGGCACGCCGGGCGGCGGTCTGCAGGCCGGCGTATCCCTGGCTGTTGACCACCAGAGTGTGGATATCGCCCAGGAGCCCCGGCGGCGCCGGCTGCTCGCCGCGCACGGCACGCTCGCCCTCCCAACGCAGGGCGCCGCCGGCCATCAGCTCGGCGACGCCGGCATCAAGGGCACGCGGCACCCCACCGGCCAGGTAGGCGATCTCCACCGCGCCCAGTCCGCTGGCGTCACCCTTGCGGCCGTTGTCGCCAAGTTGGCGGCGCCATACCCAGGCGCCGCCCAGGGCGAGCAGCAGCAGCGTCGCATAGAGCAGGAGGAACTGCGGCCCGGACCAATCCAGCGGATTCAGCGGCAGGGCGAGTGCCATGGGCGCCACGGCGAGCGCCACCAAACCCGCGGTCCAGCGCCGCCAGTCGGGGCGGCGCGGCCGCGGCAGGAGCCAGTAACGACGGCTATCGACCCAGCGCCAGGACGCGGCGGAGCCGAATCGGCGCACGCTCGTCGGCCACAGTGTTTCGGGGGCCGCGCCAAACCAGCGCTGATAGCTCGCCAGGGTGTGGGCGTAGTCCTGTCGGTGACGCTGCCGCGTGTCGACGCGACCATCGCTGCCCTCGTGGTGCAGGGCGAACCCGAGCACCCGGGGGCAAAAGACCTCCCAGTAATCGCGCGTGCAGGTGAGGTGCAGGTGCCAGACCTGGTCGACCTCCTCGCTGGGAGTGACCGCATGCCCGGCTCGCGCCGCAAGAAAGCAGAATCGTCGGTATTCCTCGACGGCGGCCCGGGCGAGCTCGCGCGACCAGCCCTGCTGGCGCGCCAGCTTGGCGAGGAAATCCAGGCTGCCGTCGCCCCGCTCGAAGGGGTGCGCCTGCAGGCGTTGCCAAAGCGCACGCTCAGCCTCGCCCCAGCACGCCGTGTCGGCATGTCGCATCGTGGTTCTCCCCTGCCGCCGTGCCACGGCGGTCGTTCGCGTCTACCGCGCCCCCGCTACAGCACCGCGCCGAGTTCCTTCTCGATCTTCTCCGGCGTATCGGTCGGCGCATAGCGTTTCACCACCTGGCCGTTGCGATCGATCAGGAACTTGGTGAAGTTCCACTTGATGCCCTCGGTGCCGAGGAAACCGGATTTCTCGCTCTTCAGCCACTGGTACAGCGGGTGGGCGTCCCTGCCGTTGACGTCGACCTTGGCGAACAGGGGGAAACTCACGTCGTAGTTGAGCGAACAGAAGTTCTTGATCTCCGCCTCGTCGCCCGGCTCCTGGTGGCCAAACTGGTCGCAGGGAAAGCCCAGCACGACCAGACCGCGGTCCTTGAACTTGCGGTACAGGGCTTCCAGCCCGGTGTACTGCGGGGTGAAGCCGCACTTGGAGGCCACGTTGACGACCAGCAGGGGTTTGCCCTTGTACTCGGACAGCTTCTGCACGCTGCCGTCGATGGTGGTGGCGGAAAAATCGTAGGCGGTGGTCATGGAGCAGCTCCCGGAACGGTGGCGCCAGCATAAGCCAATCACGTCGCCGCGCGGGTGTCCGTCACGACCGGCGGCTCCTGCGGTCCGCGCGCCAGCGCGGCGGCCAGGGTCGCGTCATCGCGCAAGCCTTCCCACTTCGCCACCACCAGGGTGGCGACGCCGTTGCCGATCAGGTTGGTGATGGCGCGCGCCTCGGACAGAAAGCGGTCCACGCCCAGAATCAGGGCCACGCCCTCCACCGGCACCTTGCCATTGAGCGCGGCCAGCGTCGCTGCCAGCGTAATGAAGCCGGACCCGGTTACGCCGGCCGCCCCCTTGGAGGTGAGCAGGAGCACGGCCAGCAAGGTGAGCTCTTCGCGCAGGCTCAACTCCACCCCCAGCGCCTGGGCAATGAACACCGCCGCCAGGGTCAGATAAATGCAGGTGCCGTCGAGATTGAAGGAGTAACCCGTCGGCAGTACCAGGCCGACCACGGCGCGGTCGCAGCCGGCCTCCTCCAGCCGCGCCAGCATCGGCGGCAGGGCCGATTCCGACGAGGAGGTGCCCAGCACCAACAGCAGTTCGCGCCGGATGAACACCAGGAATTTCCACAGCGAGAAGCCCGACCACCAGGCCACCGCGTTCAGCACCACGAAGATGAACAGCGCGCAGGTGGCGTAGACGGCCACCATCAGCCAGGCCAGCGAGGCGAGCTTGGCCACGCCGAACTTGCCCACGGTGAAGGCCATCGCACCCAGGGCACCCACCGGGGCGAAACGCATGATGACCGCGACGATGCGGAAGAATACCGCCGAGACGTCGTCGAGCAGGTGCAGCACGCGGCGGCCCGGCTCGCCGCTGTGGGTCAGAGCGACGCCGAAGAACAGGGCCACCACGAGGATCTGCAGCAGATCACCGCTGGCGAAGGCGCCGAGGAAGGTGTCGGGTACGAGGTGCAGCAGGAAACTCACTATGCCCTGCTCGCCTGCGGCGCGCCGGAAGGCGGCGACCTCGCTGCCGTCGAGATGCGCGGGGTCGATGCCCATGCCCGCGCCGGGGCGGAGCGTGTTCGCCACCCAAAGACCGATGACCAGGGCCAGGGTGGTGAGCACCTCGAAGTAGACCAGGGCCTTGAAGCCGATGCGGCCGACGTGGCGCAGGTCGCCCATGCGCGCGATGCCCACCGCCACGGTGAGGAAGATCACCGGCGCAATGACCATCTTCACCAGCTTGATGAAGCCGTCGCCCAGCGGCTTCATCGCAGCGCCGGCCTCGGGCCAGAAATACCCCAGGGCCACGCCGATCGCGATGGCGATCAGCACCTGGACGTAGAGGTTCTTCCTCCATGGGCTGGGCATGCGTCCCCTGTCAGGCCAGAGCCTTCACTGCGGAGGGGCAGCGTACGCGCAGACGCTCGGTGGAAGCAAAGCCGAGGCGCGGGCGGCAGCCAGCGGCCGGGGAGTCGCTCCCTCCCCGGCGCTGCCGGTGCTGCGCAATTGCCTAGGCTGCCTTGAGCTTGGCCAGCCGCAGCCAGGTGTCCACCACGGTATCCGGGTTCAGCGACACCGACTCGATCTCCTGCTGCATCAGCCATTCGGCGAGATCGGGATGGTCGCTCGGGCCCTGACCGCAGATGCCGATGTACTTGCCCTTGGCGCGAGCGGTGGCAATGGCCATGGCCAGCAGCTTCTTCACCGCAGCATTGCGCTCGTCGAACAGGCTGGCGACGATGGCGGAATCACGATCAAGGCCCAGGGTGAGCTGGGTCAGGTCGTTGGAGCCGATGGAGAAGCCGTCGAAGATGTCGAGGAACTCGTCAGCGAGCAGCGCGTTGGAGGGCACCTCGCACATCATGATCACCTTGAGGCCATTCTCGCCCCGCTTCAGGCCGTTCTCGGCCAGCACTTCGATCACCTTGCGGCCTTCATCCAGCGTGCGCACGAAGGGGATCATGACCCAGGCATTGGTCAGGCCCATGGTCTCGCGCACCTTCTTCATGGCGCGGCATTCCAGGGCGAAGGCATCGCGGAAGGACGGATCGACGTAGCGGCTGGCGCCGCGGAAGCCGATCATGGGATTTTCTTCGTGCGGCTCGTAACGGGCGCCGCCAATGAGATTGGCGTACTCGTTGGACTTGAAATCGGAAAGGCGCACGATCACCGGATTCGGCGCGAAGGCCGCGGTGATGCTGGCGATGCCCTCGGCCAGACGGTCGATGTAGAACGCCACCGGGTCGCTGTAGCCGGCCATGCGCTCATCGATCTTGCGGCGGGTTTCCGCATCCTGGTTGGCGTAGTCGAGCAGCGCCTTGGGATGCACGCCGATGTGGCTGGCGATGATCATCTCCAGACGCGCCAGGCCCACGCCCGCATTCGGCAGCATGGCGAAATCGAAAGCGCGCTCGGGATTGGCCACGTTCATCATGATCTTCAGCGGGGCCGGCGGCATCTGGCCGAGATCGGCCGTGACGCGCTCGAAGGGCAGCTTGCCCGCGTAGATGGAGCCAGTGTCGCCCTCGGCGCAGGACACGGTGACCTCCGCGCCGTCGGGAATGCGGTCCAGCGCATTGCCACAACCCACCACGGCCGGCACGCCCAGTTCGCGCGCGATGATTGCGGCGTGGCAGGTGCGACCGCCGCGGTTGGTGACGATGGCCGCGGCGCGCTTCATCACCGGCTCCCAGTCGGGATCGGTCATGTCGGCGACCAGCACGTCGCCGGGCTGCACACGATTCATGTCGGCCAGGGAGCGAATCACTCGCGCCGTGCCGGCGCCGATCTTGTGGCCGATGGCGCGGCCTTCGGCCAACACGGTTCCCCTGGCGCCGAGGTGGAAGCGCTCGATCTGCGTGGCCTGGCCACGCGACTTCACCGTCTCCGGGCGCGCCTGCACGATGTAGAGCTTGCCGCTGACGCCGTCCTTCGCCCACTCGATGTCCATGGGGCGGCCGTAATGGCGCTCGATCACCAGCGACTGACGCGCCAGCTCCTCCACGTCCGCATCGGCGATGCAGAACCGGTTGCGGTCTGCCGCCGGCGTGTCTTCCACCTTCACGCGCTCGCCGGGCGCGCTCGAATAGACCATGCGCTGCTGCTTGGCGCCGAGCTGGCGGCGCAGGATGGCCGGCTTGCCGGCCGTCAGCGTGGGCTTGTAAACGTAGAACTCGTCGGGATTCACGGCGCCCTGCACCACCATCTCGCCCAGGCCGTAGCTGCCCGTGAGGAAGACGGCGTCGCGGAAGCCCGATTCGGTGTCGAGCGTGAACAGCACGCCCGAGGCGCCCACGTCGGAGCGCACCATGAGCTGCACGCCGGCGGAAAGGAACACCTCCTCATGGGCAAAGCCGTGGTGCACGCGGTAAGCGATGGCGCGATCGTTGTACAGCGAGGCAAACACCTCCTTGACCTTGTGGATCACCTCGTCCGCGCCGCTGACGTTGAGGAACGTCTCCTGCTGGCCGGCAAAGCTCGCATCCGGCAGGTCCTCCGCCGTGGCCGAGGAACGCACCGCCACGGCCACGTCGGTGCCGCCAGCCCGGGCGCAGAGCTCAGCGTAGGCCGCACGCACGGCGGCGTCGAAGGCGGGAATGAGCGGGGTATCGATCACCCAGCCACGGATCTCCTTGCCCACCCGGGTCAGCGCATCGACGTCGTCCACGTCCAGCGCGGCCAGGCGCTGCTGGATGCGTTCGGCCAGGCCGCTCTGCGCAATGAACTGCTGGAAGGCATGCGCCGTGGTGGCGAAGCCGCCCGGCACCGATACACCCAGTTGGGCCAGGTTGCCGATCATTTCGCCCAGGGAGGCATTCTTGCCGCCCACCTGGCCGAGGTCCGCCAGACGCAGCTTGTCCAGCCAAAGCACGAGGTCGCTCAAGGGAATCTCCGGATCAGCCCGCATGGGCGCGCCGCGCGCCCTGCCAAGTCGAGGGGTGAAGTGCGCCCGCCGGGAGCGCGCCGTGCCTTCCGCAGCGGCCCGCGGCCGCGAAAAGAGCCGGCCAATTTTCCGGGTTACAGCGCGATGAAACAAGTTGTGCGATGCAATAGGGCGGTGCCGTGACCGCGGGCGCCGGCTACACTGCGCCCCTTTGCGCCCGGACCTGCCCATGCGTCGCACCATCTTCTACGTCTCCGACGGCACCGGCATCACGGCCGAGACCATCGGCCATTCCGTGCTGACGCAGTTCGACGGGGTCGAATTCGATACCTACCGCATCCCCTTCGTGGACGCGGAAGATCAGGCCCGCACGGCGGCGCTGCGCATCAAGACCGCCTATGCGCAGAACGGCATACGCCCCATCGTCATCAATACGGTGGTGGACCCGCGGCTGACCGAGCTGCTGGCCGAGAGCGGCGCGCTGATGGTGGACGTGTTTGCGCCCTTCATCGGCCCCCTGGAGCAAGAACTCGGCGTCAAGCGCAAGCCCAGTGTGGGCAAGGCGCACGGCCTGGTGGACTTTGCCGAATACGAAGCGCGCATCAACGCCACCAACTACGCGCTCAGCCACGATGACGGCATCGACGTGAACTACGGCGATGCCGAGGTGATCCTGGTCGGCGTGTCGCGTGTGGGCAAGACGCCCACCTGCCTGTACATGGCCCTGCACTACGGCGTGAAAGCCGCCAATTACCCGCTGACCCCCGACGACCTGGAAAACCTGGAAATGCCGGTACGCCTCCGCCCCTACCGCGAGCGCCTGTTCGGCCTGACCATCGAACCGCAGCGTCTGGCCCAGGTGCGCGAGGCGCGCAAGCCCGGCAGCAAGTACGCCACGCTGCCGCAATGCCGCTGGGAACTGGCACAGGCCGACAAACTGTTCCGCCGCGACGGCATCACCGCACTCAACACCACCCACACCTCGATCGAGGAGATCGCGAGCAAGATCCTCGCGGGTCTGGGCATCGAGAAGCACATGTTCTAGCGGCCCGGCTGGCCGCGGCGCCGCTCCGAAACGGCGTGCACCGGGCGCAGTGCCGCTGTCCGTGAAGGCAACGGCGACGCAAGCCGGCTTGTCATCCTAGCAAGCCTTCCAGCGCGACGGCAGACTGGCCGGCGCTGCGATGGCGAGCCTATGATCGGCCATGCATCGCGCCCTCGAATCCGTTCCGCTGCTGCCCAGCCGCTTCGCCTTTCTGATGGGCCTCTATGCGGAGAACTACCACCGGCTGAGCCGCCTCTTCGCGCCGCAGAGCCTGTCACCCGGCAGCTGGCTGTCGAGCCTGGACGATGGCCTGGACGTGCAGCTCGACGTCATCGAGCGCCACCGCTACACACTGGAGCTGCGTCTCACCTATCGCCTGGTCGATGCCAGTACGGGCGAGCTGTCGCCCTCGGCCTGGCTGCGCCTGTATCAGGACGCACACCTGGCCGAGGCAACGCATTGCCATCCGAGCCCGCACCTGCTCAAGGTGCTCGGCCCCTTCCCTGCGGCACGCACCGTTTTCCAGCACCGCCTGCGCATGAACAGCTTCCTGACGCGCTGGCTGGAATACCTCGGCGAACAGGGGCACTCCGTGGGCACCTTGCGACCCAACGAACGGGGCCGCACGCTGCAGGCGAGCTGAATGCGGCATCACACGGTTCACCGAATCGGCGCAACCGAACGCTACGCGTCGCCCATGCGGGTACAAAGAAAAAGGGCCCGCATCGCTGCAGGCCCTTCAAGTGGCGGAGTGGACGGGACTCGAACCCGCGACCCTCGGCGTGACAGGCCGATATTCTAACCGGCTGAACTACCACTCCGTTTTCGTTGTGCCCTTCGCGCTCTTTCACTGCACGATGCGGGCTTGTGTACTTGGCGTCCCCACGGGGATTCGAACCCCGGTCGCCACCGTGAAAGGGTGATGTCCTAGGCCTCTAGACGATGGGGACGTTGAAGCGGAATTTCGCGTGGTGGAGCTAGTCGGGATCGAACCGACGACCTCTACAATGCCATTGTAGCGCTCTCCCAGCTGAGCTATAGCCCCACGCGAGAGAGGCGGAATCTTAGGCAGGCGATCGCACCGCGTCAACCCCCGCGGCAAAAAAATTTCGCGGCGACGGAGGCATGGCCCGGGCTTCGCCGCGCCGTGACGCGAGCCATGCCAGTCTGCCGCGATGGCCAAGCACCGGGGCAACAAGTCCTATTTGCCGCGCAAGACCTGCCCGGTGTGCGGGCGCGAGATGGTCTGGCGCCGCCGCTGGGCGGGCTGCTGGAACGACGTGCGTTTTTGCTCCGACGCATGCCGCCGCAGGCGCACGCCGGGGCCGGGGCCTGCGCCATCAACACCGACAGGTTGACGTTCTCTGCGAATCCGGCGGTCGACCCGGCATAATCCCCGGATGCTCGGAATCCGCTTCATCCACGATCTCGCCCTCATCATGGTGGTGGCAGGCATCACCACCGTCCTGTGCCATCGCCTGCGCCAGCCTGTGGTGCTCGGCTACCTGGTCGCGGGCATGTTATTGGGTCCGCACACGCCGCCCCTTGCCTTCGTGCTGGAAGAGCAGAGCCTGCACGCCATCGCCGAGCTCGGCGTGGTGCTGCTGCTCTTCTCGGTGGGACTCGAATTCAACCTGCGCCGCCTGCGCCAGGTCGGTGCCGGCCCGGTCGTGGCGGCCGGCACCGAAGTCATGCTGATGCTCTGGCTGGGCTATGAACTGGGGCGGGCCTTCGGCTGGCGCACCATGGACGCGCTGTTCCTCGGCGCCATCATGTCGCTCTCGTCGACCATGCTGGTGCTGCGCAGCCTGGACGATGCGGGTCGCCGCAAGGAAGCCTTCGGCCAGTTGGTCCTTGGCATCCTCGTGGTCGAGGACATCTTCACCGTGGTGCTCATCGCCCTGCTCTCGGGCATCGCCCTGACCGGCGACGTCGCGCCCGGGCAGGCGCTGACCCTGATCGGCAAGCTCGCTTTGTTCGTCGTCGTCGGCCTCGTGCTCGGCCTCCTGGCGATCCCGCGCTTCATCGACTGGGTAGCAGGGCTGGGCCGCAACGAAACCCTGCTGGTGACCACGCTGGGCGTCTGCTTCGGCGCGAGCCTGCTGGCGGTGAACGCCGGCCTCAGCGTCGCCCTCGGCGCCTTCATCTCCGGCGCGATCGTCGGGGAGTCGCATGCGCTGCCGCGCGTGGAGAAACTCATCGCCCCGCTGCGCGACATGTTCGGCGCCCTCTTCTTTGTCGCGATCGGCATGCTGATCGATCCGCGGGCCTTGCTGCAGTACTGGCTGCCGGTCCTGCTCGTGTCGGTCGCGGTGATCGTGGGCAAGACTCTCACCTGCACCTTTGGCGGCGCGCTGGCCGGTCACGACGGCCGCAACGCCCTGCGCGCGGGTCTGAGCCTCGCCCAGATTGGCGAGTTCAGCTTCGTCATCGCCTCGCTCGGCCTGAGCCTCAAGGTGACCAGCGATTTCCTCTATCCCATCGCCGTGGCGGTTTCGGCAGTGACGGCCTTCGTCACGCCCTACCTCGTGCGCTCCTCCGACCGTATCGCCGAGGCGGCCGAGCGGCGCATGCCGCGCCCAATGCGCGTGCTGCTCGCCGCCTATGCCAACTGGATCGCCGGACTGAAACCGGTGGAGGAAAACGCGGCGATCGCCGCGATGCTGCGCCGCCTGGTGTTCCACATCGTCATCAACATGGCCCTGGTGATGGCCGTGTTCCTCGGCGCCTCCTACCTCAAGCCGCGACTGCTCGAATTGCTGCCCGAGTCAATCGCCAGCGACGGTGCGCGCCGTTCCGTGCTGTGGGCCGCCGCATTGTTCCTTTCCTTGCCGATGTTGATCGCTGCCTACCGCAAGGCCGATGCCCTGGGCATGGTGCTGGCGGAACTCGGCATTCGCGAGGGCGCGGCCGGCGCCCGCACCTATGCCCTGCGCCGGGTGCTGGGCAAGCTCATTCCGCTGGGCGCACTGGTGATTCTCGCCTTGCTGGTCACCGTCCTTGGCGCGGCAATCCTGCCGCCAGGGGAGGTACTGCTCGTCCTGCTGGCGCTGGCAGCTCTGGTGTCGGCCTTCCTCTGGCGCAGCTTCGTGCAAGTGCACGCGCGCCTGCAGGCGGCGCTCAAGGAGACCATCGAGAAGCCCGCAGAGGCAACACCGCACTGACCACCAGGATGCAGCCGAGTGTTCGCGCATCCTGTGCCGAGTCGGCGGTTTGCCTTGCTCCTCGCGCAAATTCTGCGTGGAAGCTCACGGCGCTGCTGCGCGCCCGGGGCGCCATGACGACGAAGCCGCGGCGGATTGCCCGCACGCGGCTTCGAAGAACGGCAGGCAAGGTAGCGTTACAGACCGAAGGCCTGATTGCACCATCCATAGAGCGGCCCCCAGAACAGGCCCAGGGCCAGCAGGGCCATCGCGTTCAATGACAGCACCCAGCGCAGCGGCGCATCCGCCACGGTCACGGCCGGCGCGTGCTCTTCCGCCTCGTCGAAATACATGACCTTGACGATGCGCAGGTAGTAGTAGATCCCGACGATGGCGAAAGCGATGGCGACGATGGCCAGCCACAGCATGCCGGCATCGACCACCGACTTGAGCACCAACAGCTTGGCGAAGAAGCCGAACAGCGGCGGCACACCGGCCAACGAGAACATCACCAGCGACATGAGGAAGGCGTACCAGGGGGCGCGCTGATTGAGACCGCGGAAATCCGCAATCTCCTCGGCCTCGAAGCCCGCGCGTGCGAGCAGCAAGATCATGCCGAAGGCCGCCGCGGCGGTCAGCGCGTAGCTGATGGCGTAGAACATCGCCGCCGAGTAAGCCAGAGGCGTGCCGCCGATCAGGCCGAGGAAGAGGAAGCCGACGTGGGAAATGGTGGAATACGCCAGCATGCGCTTGAGGTTGGTCTGCGCAATGGCGGCGATGTTGCCGATCGCCAGCGACAGCACTGACAGCACGGCGAGCATCTCCTGCCAGTGCACCACGAGACCGCCGAGTCCAGCTTCAAGCAGGCGGTAGGCCATGCCGAAGGCGGCCAGTTTGGGCGCCGAGCCGATGAACACGGTGACGGCTGTGGGCGAACCCTGGTAGACATCGGGCAGCCACATGTGGAACGGCGCCGCGCCGAACTTGAAGGCGATGCCGACCACGAGGAAAACCAGGCCGAAGCGCAGCAGGCCGGGGCTCTGTGTGGTCGCGGCGGCCGCATGGATCTTGCCGAGATCCAGCGTGTGCGTGGCACCGTAGATCATCGACATGCCGTACAGCAGCATGCCCGACGCCAGCGCGCCGAGCACGAAGTACTTCATCGCTGCCTCGGAGGACAGCGGCGAGTCGCGATTGAGTCCGACCAGGGCGTAGGACGACAGCGCCAGCAGTTCCAGCCCGAGATAGACCATGACCAGACTGCCCGCTGACACCAGAAACAACATGCCCAGCACCGCGAAGAGACACAGGCTGTAGTACTCGCCGACGAAGAGCTGGCGGTCGGCCAGGTAGGGGCGCGCGTAAACGAAGACCAGGCCCGATACCAGCAGCACGAACAGCTTGAGCGTGGTGGCCATGGAGTCGCGCAGGAACATGCCGCCGAAGGCGCTGCCGCCCTCCGCGCCGGGCCCGCACAGCACCAGCCAGCCGGTCACGGCCAGGGCGAGGATGGACAGATAATGCGTCAGGCTGCGGCGGCTCTGCTTTACGAACAGGTCAAGCACCAGCAGCACGCAGATCGCCGCCGTCAGGAAGGATTCGGGCAGCAGCAGGAGGAGGTCGTGGGAATTCATGGCGTCGTTCCTGCGCTCAGACCTTGGACAGCAGCAGCTGCTGCACCAGTTGCGCGATCGGGGCTTCCATCAGGTCGGTGAGCGGCTTGGGATAGATGCCGAAGACGAGCACCGCCACGGCGAAGCTGCCGAGCACGATCTTCTCGCGCGGATTCATGTCATCGAGCTTGGTCACCTTGGGATTGGTCACCTCGCCAAAGACCACACGCTTGACCAGCCACAGCGTGTAGGCCGCACCGATGATCAGGGTGAAGGCGGCCAGTGCGGCCACCCAGGGGTTGGACTGGAAGGCGGCCAGAATCACCATGAACTCGCCGACAAAGCCACTCGTACCCGGCAAACCGCAGTTGGCCATGGCGAACAGCACCATGAAGGTGGCGAATACCGGCATCACGTTCACCACCCCGCCGTAGTCTCGGATCATGCGCGAGTGCAGGCGGTCGTAGAGCACGCCGACGCAGGAGAACATGGCGCCCGAGACGAAGCCGTGCGAGATCATCTGCACCATCGCGCCCTGCATGCCCAGGCGCGCGGCGGCCGGGTTGTTCAGGTCGCGCGTCAGCGCCAGTGCGATGAACAGGCCGAGCGTGACGAAGCCCATGTGCGCGATCGAGGAGTAGGCGATCAGCTTCTTCATGTCCTCCTGCACCAGCGCCACGTAACCGATGTAGATCACGGCCACCAGCGACATGGCGATCACCACCCAGGCGTAGGTGTGGCTCGCATCAGGCACGATGGGCAGGGAGAAGCGCACGAAACCGTAGCCACCCACCTTCAGCATGATGGCCGCCAGGATCACCGAGCCGCCGGTAGGCGCCTCGACATGCGCGTCGGGCAGCCAGGTGTGCACCGGCCACATCGGCACCTTGATGGCGAAGGCGATGAGGAAGGCGAAGAACAGCCAGGCCTGTTCGCGCGCAGACAGCCCGACGCGGGCAAGTTCTGCCAGTTCGAAGCTGCCGGCCTTGAAGTACAGGTAGATGAGCCCGACCAGCATGAAGATCGAGCCGAAAAAGGTATAGATGAAGAACTTCAGCGTCGCATACACGCGCCGCGGTCCGCCCCACACGCCGATCAGGATGAACATCGGGATCAGCATGCCTTCGAAGAAAACGTAGAAAAGCAGCGCGTCCATGGCGCAGAAGACGCCGATCAGCAGGCCTTCCAGCACCAGCATGGCGGCCATGTACTGCGACACGCGCTCTTCGACGGACCCCCACGCTCCGATGACGATCAGCACGCTGGTGAAACTGGTGAGCAGCACCAGGGCGAGCGAGATGCCGTCGACGCCGAGGTGGTAGTTCACCTTGAGTGCGGCGATCCAGGTGTGGTTCTCGACGAACTGCATCGCCGCTGAGCCGCTGTCGAAGCCGGGCAGCAGGCCGAGGCTCGCGACGAACGTCGCCAGGGCAACCAGGAGGGCCGTCCAGCGCGCGCCGTTGCCGCGGTCGCCGGCCAGCAGCACGGGCACGGCACCGAGGATGGGCAGCCAGATGAGGAGACTGAGCAGGGGCCAGTTGGCAAACATCGTGTCCTTCCTTCGTCGCTCAGCGCGCCACCAGCAAGAACCCGCCGAGCAGCAGGATCAGGCCCAGGATCATGGCAAAGGCGTAGTGGTAGAGGTAGCCGGACTGCACGCGGCGCACGACCGCGGCCACGCGCTGGACCAGACCGGCAGAGCCGTCGATCAGCACCCCGTCGATGACCGCCGCGTCGCCGCCCTTCCACAGACCGCGCCCCAGCTTCATGCCGCCCTTGGCAAACACGGCAAAGTACAGATCGTCGATCCAGTACTTGTTCTGCAGCAGGCGCACCAGCGGCGCGAACAGGGTAGCAGCCTTGTCGGCCAAAGCCGGATTGAACAGATACACGTAGGTGGCCACGGCGAAACCGGCGAAGGCGAGCAGGAAGGGCCACGCCAGGACGCCGTGCAGCACCATGGCCAACGGACCGTGGAACTCGTGACCCAGCTCCTTGAGCACGTCGTTGGCCTCGTGGACCTGGATGGCGCCATCGAAGAAGCCGCCGAACAGCAGAGGCCGCACGGTGAGCCAGCCGATGATGACCGACGGAATGGCCAGCAGGATCAGCGGCAGGGTGACGACCCAAGGCGACTCGTGCGGCGCGTGGGCCAGGTGGCCCGGCGCGTGGTGGCCGTGGTGCTCGTCCTGATCCTCGTGGTGGTGATGGCCGTGGCCGTGCTTGGGCGCATCGACCACGAAACGCTCCTTGCCGTGGTAGGTCAGGTAGAGCAGGCGGAAACTGTAGAGTGCGGTGACGAACACGCCGATGAGCACGCAGGCATAGGCATAGCCCGAGCCGAAGCGGTGCGACTCCTTCACCGCCTCGATGATGGCGTCCTTGGAGAAAAAGCCAGAGAAGCCCGGCATACCGGTGAGCGCGAGAGTGCCGAGCCAACCGGTGAGGAAGGTGATGGGCATGTACTTCTTCAAGCCGCCCATGTGGCGCATGTCCTGCTCGTGATGCATGGCGATGATCACCGAGCCCGCCCCAAGGAACAGCAGCGCCTTGAAGAAGGCGTGGGTCATCAGATGGAAGATCGCCGCCGAGTAGGCCGACACGCCCAGGGCCACGGTCATGTAGCCGAGCTGGGACAGGGTCGAATAGGCCACCACGCGCTTTACGTCGTTCTGCACTATGCCAATGAGGCCGGTGAACAGCGCCGTGGTCGCCCCGATGACGAGCACGAACGACAGCGCGGCGTCGCTCATCTCGTACAGCGGCGACATGCGCGCCACCATGAAGATGCCGGCCGTGACCATCGTCGCGGCGTGGATCAGCGCCGAGATGGGCGTGGGGCCTTCCATCGAATCCGGCAGCCAAACGTGCAGCGGCACCTGAGCCGACTTGCCCATGGCGCCGATGAACAGCAGCACGCCGATGACCGTAGCAGCGGACCAGACGTGGCCGCGGATGAGTTCCATGGTCTTGCCTTCCAGTCCTCCCGCGGCGCCAAAAACTTGGGCGTAATCCAGCGTGCCGAAGTAGAAGAGCACCGCGGCAATGCCCAGCAGGAAACCGAAATCGCCGACGCGATTGACCAGGAAGGCCTTCAGATTGGCGAAAATGGCGCTCGGGCGCCTGAACCAGAAGCCGATGAGCAGGTAGGACACGAGACCCACCGCCTCCCAGCCGAAGAACAGCTGCAGGAAGTTGTTGCTCATCACCAGCATGAGCATGGAGAACGTGAACAGCGAGATGTAGCTGAAGAAGCGCTGATAGCCCGGATCCTCGGCCATGTAGCCGATGGTGTAGATGTGCACGAGCAGCGAGACGGAGGTGACCACCACCATCATCACGGCGGTGAGCCGGTCGACGAGGAAGCCGACGTTGGCCGACAGCGGCCCCACCTGGAACCAGGTGTAGAGATTTTCGTTGAACACGCCCCAGCCGCCGCTGGCTTCCATGTACAGCACGTACATGGACAGCAGGGCCGAGATGCCGACGCCGAGGATGGTGACCGAGTGCGCACCAGCGCGGCCGATCTGCCGTCCGAAAAAGCCCGCGGCGATGGCGCCGAAGAGCGGCGCGAGGGCGATGACGAGGAGGATCAACTTGGGAGTCATGTCGCGTCAGCCCTTCATCGAGTCGATTTCGGCCACGTTGATCGTGCTGCGATTGCGGAACAGCACGACCAGGATGGCGAGACCGATCGCCGACTCGGCGGCGGCCACGGTGAGGATGAAGAACACGAACACCTGCCCCGCCGGGTCGCCGAAAAAGCGCGAGAAGGCCACGAAATTCATGTTCACCGCCAGCAGCATCAGCTCGATCGCCATCAGCAGCACGATGACGTTCTTGCGGTTGATGAAGATGCCGGCCACGGAGATGCAGAACAGGATCGCGCCGAGCACGATGAAATGGGCCAGGGTGATCACGGCGCACCTCCCTCGATGCGTTCGGCCGGCATCTTGACGACGCGCAGGCGCTCGTCGCGCTTCACCATGACCTGCAGGCTCGGGTTCTGCGTCTTCACACCGCTGCGCTTGCGCAGGGTCAGTGCCACCGCCGCCACCAGGGCCACGGTGAGGATGAGCGCGGCGATCTCGAAGGGCAGCAGGAACTGGTTGAACAGCGTCTGGCCGAGCCAGGCGGTGTTGCTAAGCTTCATGGCTTCCGCCGGATCGGGGGGCAACCCCTGTGCGGCCATGGAGCGCACGCCGATCAGGGCAAGCATCTCAACCAGCATCACTGCAGCCACGATGACACCCACCGGCAGGAAGCGGATGAAGCCCTCGCGCATCACTTCCGGCTTGATGTCGAGCATCATCACCACGAACAGGAACAAGACCATCACCGCGCCGACGTAGACCACAACAAGGGCGATACCGAGGAATTCGGCCTGGATGAGCAGCCAGGTGGCCGCGCTGGAGAAGAACGCCAGCACGAGGCACAGCACGGCGTGGACCGGATTGCGCACCGTGATCGTGGCGAGGGCTGCGCCGACGATGACCGTGGCGAAGGCGTAGAAGCAGAAGAGCTGGGGCGTCATGCGTTCGTCTCCCGGGCGCTCAGCGGTACGCCGCGTCCTGCGCGCGCGCCGCGGCGATATCCGCCTCGAAGCGATCGCCGATGGCCAGCAGCTGGGCCTTGGTCACGACGTTCTGGCCGCGCTGCTCGAAGTGGTACTCGTGGATATCGGTCTCGACGATCGAGTCCACCGGGCAGCTTTCCTCGCAGAAGCCGCAGAAGATGCACTTGAACAGGTCGATGTCGTAGCGCGTGGTGCGGCGCTGGCCGTCGCTGGCGCGCGGCGCGGAGTCGATGGTGATGGCGAGCGCCGGGCACACCGCTTCGCACAGCTTGCAGGCAATGCAGCGCTCCTCGCCGTTCGGGTAGCGGCGCAGGGCGTGCAGGCCGCGGAAGCGATTCGACTTCGGAATCTTCTCCATCGGGTACTGCATGGTGTACTTGGGCTTGAACATGTAGCGCCAGGTCAGCCACATGCCCTGCAGCATCTCGATCAGCAGCAGGCTCTTGAAGTAGTGGACTACGCGATTCATGGTCTGCCTCACGCGCCGACGGTGACGACGCCGAAGTAGGCGAACAGCCCGGCGACAAACACCCAGGCGATGGCGATGGGAATGAAAACCTTCCAGCCCAGGCGCATGATCTGGTCGTAGCGGTAGCGCGGGAACGTGGCGCGGAACCACAGGAAGGCGAAGGCGAACACGAAGGCCTTGGCGAACAGCCACCACCAGCCGGGCGCCGACAGCAGTCCCAGGCCGAGCCCCTGGAACGGCGAGAGCCAGCCGCCCATGAACAGGATCGCCGCCAGGAAGGAAATCAGGATCATGTTCGCGTATTCGGCGAGGAAGAAGATCGCGAACGCGGATCCGGAGTACTCCACGTGAAAGCCGGCGACGATTTCCGACTCGCCTTCCGCCACGTCGAAGGGCGCACGGTTGGTTTCCGCCGTGCCCGAGATGAAATAGATCACGAACATCGGCAGCAGCGGGAACCAGAACCAGTCGAAAGGTCCCTTGCTGCCCGCCTGGGCGTTGACGATGTCGGACAGGTTGAGCGAGCCGGCAAGGATGAGCACGCACACCAGGGCCATGCCCATGGCGATTTCATAACTCACCACCTGGGCGGCGGAACGCATGGCGCCGAGGAAGGCGTACTTGGAATTCGACGCCCAGCCGGCAAGGATGATGCCGTATACGCCAAGCGAGGTCATGGCGAGCAGATACAGCAGGCCCGCGTTGGCGTTCGACCAGGCGACGCCGCTGCCCATCGGCACCACCGCCCAGGCTGCCATGGCCGGCGCCAGCGCCAGCAGGGGCGCCGAGTAGAAGAGGAATCGGTTCGCCTTCTGCGGAACCGTGATTTCCTTGAACAGCAGCTTGAACACGTCGGCGAAGGCCTGCGCCAGGCCGGCCGGACCAACCTGGTTCGGTCCCAGGCGCACGTGCATCCAGCCGATCACCTTGCGCTCCCACCACACGTACATCGCCACCGAGATGATCAGCGGCAGCATGGGGAAGACGAACAGGCCGATCGCGAGCGACAGCGTCGGATAGTTCGCGTAGGACCAGTGGATGAAGGAGGTCAGTGCGTCCATGTCGCTCAGGCCTTGCTGATCGCGAGATCGGCGCCGTAGGGCGGCAGCGCGCTCGTCTCGGTGTAGGCGGACTCGATCCACGCCGCACCGCGCGGCACGGCGCGGCTGACGTGCACCGGCAGGGTGGCCGTCCCGGCGGGACCGGACACCTTGGCCATGGCGCCCTGCCCCAGGCCCAGGGCCAGCGCGTCTTCCGCGTTCAGGCCGAGCGCGGCACCGGAAGTGAGCGGATGCGACTGCAGGGGTTCGCAACGGCGCAACACGTCGTCACCGCGGTAGATGGGCGTGGTGGCGATGCGCGCGATGCCGCGGGCCGCGGCACGCGAGGCGAGCTTGTGCGCACGCCGCGGCACAGCGCCCAGCGCGGCGAGATCGGCGCGCACCGGTGCGAGGTCGACGAAATCGAACCCGGCGAGCCCGAGCTTTTCACCCAGGGCACGCAGGGCCTTCCAGCCTGGACGCGCCTCTCCCGGCAGCTTGGCGCCGGCCGTGACCGTCTGGACGATGCCATTGAGGTTGACGACCGTGCCGTCGATCTCCGGCAGCGCACCGATCGGCAGGATGACTTCGGCCAGCGCCTTGAGGTGCTCGCTGGCGTAGCGGCTGAAAGCGATCACCACCTCGGCCGCGGACAGCGCCTTCATGGCGCTGGCGCCGTCGGCGACATCGAACGGCGGCTCGACACCGTACAGCAAGTAGGCCTTGCGCGGCAGCGCGAGCATGGTGCGCGCGTCGAGCCCAGCTTCAGCCGGCAGGACGCCGGCCCGGGCCAGACCGACCGCGTTGGCACCCTGCGGAATCTCGTTGTATCCGGACTGGGTGTGCTGGGCGACGAAGCGAGCTGCCGCGCGCAGCAGCGATGCCTGCGGATGGGTGACCGCGGACTCGCCCAGAATCAGCACCGAAGACGCGGCCTCACCAAGGGACTTCGCCAGTGCCTTCGCCGCCTCGTCGGCGCTGACGCTGCCGATCGCCGCATCGAGCTCGGCGGCCTCGGGCACATGGCCGCTGTCGCGCACGGCGCGGGCCAGCTTGAGCACGGCCTCCACCAGCGCGTCCGGTGCGAGCACCTGCTTGCTGGTCAGCTCATAGTTGAAATTGAAGTCCAGCGGATTGAGCGCGTGCACCTTGGCGCCTCGCTTCCACGCCTTGCGCACGCGCTGGTTCACCAGCGGCAGCTCGAAGCGCAGATTGCAGCCCACCAAGAGGATGGCGTTGGCTTTCTCGATGTCGGCCACGGGTGTGTCGAAACCGTGTCCGGCCGCGCCATCGGCGAAGTCGAGCTGGCGCAGGCGGTGGTCGATGTGCTTGGAGCCCAGCCCACGCGCCAGGCGCGCCAGCAGCGCACCTTCTTCGCTGGTCGTGGCCGGATGTACCAGCACGCCCAGGTCATCGCCGGCATGGGCCTTCAACTTCTCCACCACGAAGGCCAGGGCCTCGTGCCAGCCCACTTCGTTCCACTGCCCGCGCTTCTTCAGCAGCGGCCTGGTCACGCGGTCGGCGGCATACAGACCCGTGTGACTGTAGCGGTCGCGATCGGAAAGCCAGCACTCGTTGATGGCTTCGTTGTCGCGCGGCACGGTGCGCAGCACCTCGCCGCGGCGCGTATGCAGCCAGAGGTTGGAGCCCAGCGCGTCGTGGTATGCCACCGACTCGCGCGCGATCAGCTCCCAGGCGCGCGCCTGGAAACGGAAAGGCTTGTTGGTGAGCGCACCGACCGGGCAGACGTCGATGATGTTGCCGCCGATCTCGCTCTCGATGGTCTTGCCGATGTAGGTGCCGATCTCCAGGTTCTCGCCGCGGCTCATGCCACCGAGCTCATAGGTGCCGGCTACCTCGCTGACGAAACGCACGCAGCGCGTGCACTGGATGCAGCGCGTCATCTCCGTGGCGATCAGGGGGCCAAGATCCTCGTCCGCCACCGAGCGCTTGCCCTCGACGAAGCGGCTGACCGAGCGACCGTAGCCCATCGACACGTCCTGCAGCTCGCACTCGCCACCCTGATCGCAGATCGGACAGTCGAGCGGATGGTTGATCAGCAGGAACTCCATCACGTTGCGCTGCGAGGCCAGGGCCTTGGTCGAGCGCGTCTGCACCTTCATGCCTTCCATCACCGGCGTGGCGCAGGCGGGCATCGGCTTGGGCGACTTCTCCACCTCAACCAGGCACATGCGGCAGTTGGCCGCGATCGGCAGCTTGTCGTGGTAGCAGAAGCGCGGGATGGCGATGCCGGCCTTGTCGGCGGCCTGGATGATCATCGAGCCCTTGGGCGCGGTCATCGCCTGGCCGTCGATCTCGATATTGACGTGATCGGGCGGCGTGTTCGGATTGACGGGCTGGGCACTCATGCAGCCACTCCCACGGACTTGACCACGGTGCCGGCGCGCTCGTCGTCGACGAGGAAGCGCTTGTTCACGATGGCGTATTCGAATTCATGCCAGAAGTGGCGCAGAAAGCCCTGTACCGGCCAGGCCGCGGCCTCGCCGAAGGCGCAGATCGTGTGGCCTTCGATCTGTCCCGCAGCGCGCTTGAGCATGTCGAGGTCGGACAACTCGGCCTTGCCCGCGGCGATGCGCGTCAACATGCGGTACATCCAGCCCGTGCCCTCGCGGCAGGGCGTGCACTGGCCGCAGGATTCTGCGTAGTAGAAGCGGCTGATGCGCTGGCAGGCGCGTACCATGCAGGTGGTTTCATCCATCACGATGACCGCGCCCGAACCGAGGCCCGACCCGGCCTTCTGGATCGAGTCGTAGTCCATGGTGCACTCGAGCATCTTGTCGCCCGGCAGCACCGGCATGGAGGAACCGCCCGGGATCACCGCCTTGAGCTTGCGCCCGCCGCGCACGCCGCCGGCCATCTCCAGCAGGTCCTGGAAGGGCGTGCCGAGGCGGATCTCGTAGTTTCCCGGCTTGGCGACGTGTCCCGACACCGAGAAGATCTTCGGGCCGCCGTTGTTGGGCTTGCCCAGATTCA
>DAOOVM010000003.1:0-53018 GCA_035370085.1 Rhodanobacteraceae bacterium
GCGCCGCCATCATCGCGCGCCACCTCAGACCCGCAGAATCGGCTCACCCACAAGGACCGCGCATGTCGCACCAGATCAAGATCCTGAAGTTCGAAGACCGCCACAAGATCCGCGACATCTACATCCCGCTGGAGGTCAGTGAAGGACGGGATGGGTTCGAGGTCAGCGAGGCCGGCCTGGCCGATGCCTACTGCTACACCGGAAAACCCGAGGCGCGGCTGGTCTTCGATCCCAACGACGGCCAGATGATGAACTGGTTCCTGCAGCTGTACTCGGCCTCTCAGGCCGCGGCCCAGAAGCGTCACAACTTCCGCCTCGAGCACGACGGCGTGATGTTCCGCGCCAAGCGCACGCTGACGGTGAACGGCTGGGAGCTGGCCCTTCGCGCGCTCCCGAAGGACGCGCCGAACCTGGGGCAGCTGGCCATGCCGCATGCCTGGCGCGAGCTGATGATGGACCCCGACCTGCTCGCCGGTGGTCTGGTTCTGATCACCGCCACGAACGGGCAGGGCAAGACCACCCACGCGTCCGCCGCGGTGGTCTCCCGTCTGCTGCGCTACGCCGGCTTTGGCGTGACGGTCGAGGATCCGCCGGAGCTCAATCTGCAGCAGTGGATCGGCGAAGGCCGGTGCAATCAGATCCCGGTGGACACCCCGCCAGGCGCCCAGCCGGGCAGCGGCTTCGCCGAGGCCCTGATCGGTGCACGCCGCTACTTCCCGGCGATGACCGGCGGCGGCACGGTGCTCTTCATTGGCGAGATCCGCAACGCGGAAACCGCCGCGGAAACGCTGCTGGCCGCCAACGAGGGACACCTCGTCATCGCCACGTTCCACGCCTCGTCGATCCAGAACGCGCTGATGCGCCTGATCTCGATGGCATCGGACAAGCTGGGCAAGGAACAGGCACGCGAGGCCCTCGCGGCGACCCTCAAGATGTGCATCTACCAGCGCCTGCTGCTCAAGGACGAGGGCACGATGTGGGAGCGCGGTCAATACATCGGCGATCTGCTCTGGAGTCCGGGGGCGGAAAGCCAGGTGGGCGAGGAGCTCCTCAACTTCGACATGAAGAGCGTGATGAAGCGCGTGCAGGCCCAGAGCGTGGCGCTCGGCCGCTTCTCTGAAGGCGCCCGCCCGCGCCTGGCCGATCTGCGCGACGCCCTGCGCAATGCGAAGAGCGGCGCATGATCGCCACCCTGGCCAGTCTCGTCGTTCTGGTGTCGTCGGCCGCGGCCGACGCCGGGAGCGTCCCTGCCGGGTTGCGCGAGGCAGCGCAGCGCGCACACCCGGGGATTGCGGTCAACGCGGTGCGGCCCACCGCGTCCCCGGAACTGTTCGAGGTCGATTTCGGCGCGGGCCGCGTGGCGCACATCACGCGCGACGGCGCGTTTCTCGTGGACGGGGATCTCGTCCGGACCGCGGACGGTGAGAATCTCACGGAGGCCTCCCGCGCCACGGAGCGCGCCAAGGTGCTGGCGGCCATCCCGCGAGGCAACCTGATCTCCTATCCGGCCAAGGAGAAGCGCTACCACGTCTACGTGTTCACCGACGTGGACTGCGGCTACTGCCGCCGGCTGCACCAGCAGATCGAGCAGTACAACGCCTACGGAATCTCGGTCGACTACGTGCTTTACGCGCGTGGCGGGGAGGGGAGCGACACGGCGCGCAAGCACCGCGATGTGCTGTGCGCCAGCAACCGCGCGGCCGCGCTCACCGCCATGAAGGCGGGCACCCCCGTGAGCCCCGGAACCTGCGATGCACCCATCGCCGCGCTGCAGGCCGCTGGTCACGCCGTGGGCATGGCCGGCACGCCAGGGATCCTCAGCGACGCCGGCACCATGCTCGGCGGCTATCTCTCGCCGGCCGACCTGGCCGTGCGCCTGGAGCGCGATGCGCGCCAGCACCTGAAGAATTCCCAGGCCTCGCGCTGACACTGGAGCCCCCCATGACCACGTTAAGTGACCTCGAGGCGTTTCGTATTCGCAAGGCCGCCATGGATCGCCGCATCAGCGACATGGAGCGGGAGTCTGCGGAGTTGACGGCGAAGATCGCCGAGCGGGATAGCGAGATCGCGGTGGCCGAGGCGGACATCGCCAAGGATCGCGGTCGGCGCGAGCTGGCGCGCATGCGCCTGAAGGGCCTCATGCGTCGGTTGGATTCCAACCTGTGACGCGTCGCGTAAACTGGCACGAATCTGGTTCGGATCCCGTCATGTCCTCATTTTCGAGCGAACAGACCGCGCGCGTGAGCGAGGTCGTAGCAAGACTCGCCAAGGCGTGGTCGCCGATCGAGAATCCGGTGATGTCCAGCCGGGGTCTCTTTGGCTTGTTCCCGCGCGTAGAAGGCTCGATCGAGGAGATCTTCGATCGCGCCGGTGCGAGGGTCACGGTGAACTACCAGTCCCAGACCACCCGCGGCGGCGCCGCCAACCTGCGCATCGTGACAGGCGCCATCGGACACGGCGTCTATTTCGTGGCCCGCTGCACGCCCTCGGCCGTCGAGGGCGCATTCAACATCGAACTCGACCTGGCGCCCGAGAGAGAGGGGGGGGACGAAAACGCCATCCTTTCCGAGGCGATGCTGTCGATTTGCGAGGACCTGCTGGGCGAAGGCCTGCTCACGCCCGACGGGCTGGCCACGTTCGTACAGCGCCAGATCCGCCGGGGCGTCAATCAGCGCAAGGCCATTCTGGCATCGTTGGCCTCCGTGATGGCCGACGAGCTGCGCACGGATGCGGGAGAGGGAGCCTCCCACTACTGAGCCCGAAAGAATCGGGCAACTAGACCGGCACAAGCCGGCCCGTTCCCCCTATCGCAGGCATGCCGCACGATGCGACAGCACCGCGTTGTTTTGTCCGAACCCGTCCACCTCATCGCAGCCGGACGCCTGGAGGCGTTCCGGGAAGCCACTGTTGCCGGTGAGATCTCCCGTAAATCCCGCCAATACCTGCTGGAGCGCTACCGCCGTGAGCTGCGTGAGCTGATCGAAGAGCTGCACGCCATGCTCGCCCAGGTGGGCTACAACCCCAATCGATGCACCCCCCTCGAATTGGTCGTGGATCGATCGCCGCGCGAGGGTGCCAATGCCTGGCTTGCCTGGCGCGCCAAGGAGCGGTGGCGCAGCCCCATTCTTCCCTGGAACGGCACACCGCCCAGGATGCCGGGCTACCGCGCCTGCTTGCGCATGGTCATCGATACCGAAGACCACCGTAGCCAGGTGCTGACCGTGGAGGACGCCATGGTGGTGTTCCTTGCGCATCTGGATGCGTGGGTGGTCGCCGCTGCCGAGGAGCTTGAGGAGCGCGTCAAGGTAGCTCGCGACACCCCCAAGGCGCGTTGGGAATCGTTCGTCGCAGCCACGGAAGCGATCCGCGACGCCGCAGTCAAGCCGCAGCCCGAGTTCGTCTCTGCGCTGCTGGTGCGCGGCCGCTGGATCTTCGGAGCCGAGCAGCGCCAGGACATCACCACGCGGTGGCGGAAGTCGACGGCGATCGCAGCCAGCGATGCTTACGCCCTCCTGGGGGCGGTCATCGCCGACTGGGTCGAGGCGGGCACGGATGCGAGCTCCCAGTCGCGCGGCAAGCTGGCCGCGGCCGCCGCGCGCGCTCAGCACATCGCCGAGCGCCTGGCCCAGGCGCTGACGACACAGGTCCGGGAGATGGGCAACGCGATGGGACTGTCGGTGACCTCCCACCAGGTAGTCTGGCGCTGACGTCCACGGGGAAAGGTCGCGCACGATCGCACCTTTCCCCGCGTCACAGGTAGACCGCCGTCGGTAGAGTGGCCTCATTCACCTGAGGTTCCTCACGATGGCTGCTGACGACGTACTGGCCCCCCATGACTACGCCGAACCGCTGGGCGGTTCAGAGCCGGGCGCAGTGTCCCTTCCCGCCGTGCGCGTGCTCAGGGATCCTGCGCACCCGAGCCTGGAGCAGTATCCGGCGCTGCAGCGCGCCGTGGACCACTTCAACGCGAGTCTCTTCAACAGCGAGCTGCGACCGTGCCTGGTCACGCTCAATCGCCGCCGGCGCATTCGCGGGTACTACGTGGCGGAGGCCTTCATCAACCGCGACACCGGCGAATCAACCGACGAGATCGGCCTGCATCCCGGCTACTTCACCGGGCGCTCCCTCGAGGAGATCCTCTCGGTCCTGGTGAGCAAGCAGGTTCTGCAGTGGTGCCGGCAGAACGGCGAGGAAAGCCCCAATGGCTACTACAGCCGGCGCTGGGCGAAGAAGATGATCGAAATCGGCCTGCAGCCCTCGAAGACCGGCGCGCCGGGGGGCGAGGAGGTGGGCTGGGGGATCGAGCACTACATCCTGGCGGGAGGCCCGTACCTGAAAGCGTGCCGCGAGCTGCTCAAGAGCGATTTCTCGGTGCCGTGGATGGATCGCTTCCTGATGCCCGAAGACGAGGGGCACGGCGCAACCGCTGCAGGCCCCCATGCCGATCCTGCGCTGATTGGCGCAGGCGCTGAACCCACGCCAGGGGATCCGATCGCGGCGGCCGACGCGATGAGTCCTGCCAGCACGCTGTCGGCGGAAGCCCCTGCGGAAAAAAGCGTCGCGGCGCCGTTGCCTTCCAGCACCCTTGGCAAACCGGAGATCTTCACCCCGGAGCGCGCAAGTGAGGCGGACCTCTCCGCGATCGGGGTGGTCGTGGATGCCCCCAAGCGTGCTTCGCGCAACAGCAACAAGACCGCCTACGAATGCCCTCAGGAGCACATCAAGGTCTGGGGCAAGCCCGGGATCGCCGTGGTGTGCGGCGTGTGTATGGAGCCGCTGGTCTCCAACGCCCCCGCGCCAGAGGAGCCTCAGGCGGAGTCCCACGATGGGAGTGCATCGCATTGACACCGTCGTGGGACTCCATAATGATCGCCGTCGTCCGCCACGTCAGTGGCAACCCGAACGGAGCCGGCCAATGCTCCGCCCCAACTGAAGTCCTGGTGCAAGCCAGGCCACCTTCCAAGGTGCACAACGCCCCTTCACGGGGCTTCACCCACCCACGCCGGGACCCATGTCCCGAGTGGGGCATGGTCCTTCCGGCTCGTCGAGGAAAGACCATGAGAAAGAAAATGCAATTCCTGCTGCGCTCGTCGTCGAAGGGCGGCAAGCACAGCGCCGTGGCGGCCTTTCGTGCCGTCCAAGGCATCGTCGTCCGTGAAGGTGTCGGGGAAACCCGCGAGGACGCGATCGCCAAGGCCATCGGCCGTCGTCGCTGCTTCTATGAAAGCCTCTCGGTCGAGCGTGACCTGCTCGTTGCCGAGGTGCGGGGGCACGACATCCTGCTCACGGCCGAGGGCGAATTCCTGCATTCCGTGGGAGGCGCGTGATGGACGCGCTCCGCCGTCTGCCTGAACTGGGCGATGCGCAACTGGCGCGGCTCGTCGAGAGCGTGCTGGCGGCGCGGTGTCGTGCCGAGATGGCACAGACCGCTCACATCCTCGCGCGAATCGACGCCACCAGCGCCGAGATCGGTGTGCTGCTGGAACCGCTGTTCCGCGCCTACAAGACCGGCATGGAATCAGCGGCCAACGTCATGGCCCTGTGGGAGGAGACGGCGGCACTCAACACCGCAATCTTTCGCCACGGTGTCGAGGACCGACAACAGCGGCTGTTGGAACGCTGTCGCGAGCGCACCCAGCGTCTTCTCGAGGACGAGATGTCGCCCATCCTGCTGCGTCTTCGCGGCGCCTACATCACTGAGATCGCGGAGGCGAAGGCCAAGTTATCGGCCTTGCTGGCCCGCCTGCCGGCGTCTATGACCCAGGGCACGGCGGCGGTTGCTCCGCCCGCGCGGCGCCCCGTCGACATCGTCACGGATGCGCTGATCCGCTAGCGCGTCTCGATCCCCTCACACCACCGCCATCGGCGTGCCCGCCGAAGGCGGCGCGCCCATGGCTCTTTTCGGAGCCATACCGATGACACTGACGCTGACCGGAAACGAACCGGTCGTCACCATGGAATACGTGGCAGGTCGCCCCGTGACCTACCAGCGACACGCCTCCGGCACTTACTACCACCAGCAGACGCCGGTGAAAGTGCGAGAGATCCTCGAAAGCTATCGCAACAACCACAAGCGGGTGCGGCTGTTTTACGGCGACACCACAACCGGACGCGACTGGATGGAGGAACACGACGTGATCGGAACCATCGGACGCTCGATGGGCCCGCTCAAGGTTCCCCTCCTGATTGGTCCGCGCTGCGATGGCGGTCCCGCGCTCCTCGACCACTGCATCGTCCGGATCATCGATGTCGCCACCCGATGCGAACGCTGGCGGCATCCTTCCTACGTTCTGCCGGAGATCACCCCGGGAAGTCCCTGGTCCGAGGAATTTCCATTCGCCTTCTACAGCGAAGGACACCCCGTGGCGTCATTTCACACGGCCACGAAAGCCGATCGTTGGCTCGACTTCATTGCCGGCCGATCGATGCGCCCGTAGGAAATCGCCATGACGAATTTTTCGCTTCGCGATGTGCTGTACGAGCTGGCGATGCAGGCCGTGATGGATGCCGATGAACCCGGAGTGCTGGCCGCGGCGACGCAGGCGGCAATCGCTTCCGGCGCGCCGCCCCACGCGGTCGAGGAAGTTCTTCGCGCGGCTCGTCGTCGCTGCACCACCCACCTCACGGCCCGCGATGCCCTCCGCATCGCCAACGCCGTGCTTCCCCCGTAATCGGGAATCGCCCTCTCCCTCGAGAGGGCTTTTTCGTGCCGGCCACTCGCCGGCAGGACCAAGCCCTTTTTTCGCGTGCTCGCACGCAAGCCACCGCGGCGGCAATGCCGCGGCTCACCCATGGCCCATGGCCATCAAAAAAGGGACCACCCCATGAACAACGTGGAAGAAATCCGGGCGCTGCTAGCCCGAGTCAAGGCCAATCCGGCCTCCGTCGATGCGGCGAAGGCCGCAGGCGACATCGTCCAGCAGCTGCGCCTGCTGATTCCGGAAGGCGCATCACAGTGCCCCGGCGACCAGCTGCGCGGTGTTCTCGATCTGATCGAACGCGTCCTGGTGCTGGTCGAAGCCATTCTGTCGCTCAGGGATGCTGACGAGATCCATGATCGCATCCAGAGCATCGAGTGCAGGCTCGACACCCTGCAACCGCGCGTGCACTGAGGGAGCCTCGTCATGTTCAGAGTGCTCGTGCTCCACCAAACGCCCTGCGGGACCCACGCCAAAGTCATGGTGTCCGCGCAGGATCTCGACACCATTCGCCAACGCCTCTCGGCCGACGGTGCCAAGGCCATGCAGGACCTCGCCGCTCGACTCGACATCGAATTCCACCCCGAGAGTGGGGAGTCCCTGGAGCTCGTCGACATCGAGGACGACACGTACTACGTCGACCTCGACGCGCCCCCACCGGCCCATGCCGGTGACGCTTCGCTTGCGTCCGAACAGGATCCCCACGAGCCGCCGGCGCTCACGCCCAAGTGCATGGCGTGCGGCAGTCACGACGTGGCACGCGCAGTGCGTGCGATCGTGCTCACCCGGGTCCAGAACGTCACGCAATCCCCGGATGGCGCCTTGGCCCCGCTCAACACGGCGGAGACTGAGGTGGACTGGGATTCCGCCGAGCAGGTGGATTTCCCCTGGGTCTGCATGACCTGCCGCAGTGAGTTGACGGACGTGGACATCGAAACGGCGTCCTCGTCGTCCGCCGAGGGCGATGCGAACACCGCATCGTAGGCCACCTTTCAATGGCAGGATCTTGGCAGTACGCCAACGTCGCGCCCCAGAGAACCTTCGGGAACTCCCGGGCATAAACACACAACCGCGCAGGCAACTGCGCGGTTTTTTTTTGCCTCGGGATGCACTGGCAGAAAATTTTCCGACGAGGGAGTGCGTGCTAGCGTCACTTCACGACAAGGGAGACAAACCATGGATGAAGGTGCGTTGTCGGGAGCTCTGCAGGAGGTGAACGCGGTGCAGGTCGGTGCGGACGAGATGGTGCAGCTGATCGCGGCGATCGAGCGCTTTCCGCCGAAGGCAACCCACGAGGATGCCGGTCAGCTGGTGCGCCAGCTGTTTCCCATGGACACACCGAAGCAGCGCGCCGTCCTGCTGCGCTGCCATGCACTGATGGAGACCATCGACCGCGAATGTCCGTGGCTGGAGGGGACGGGCAGTCGCGACACCCTGCTGGTCGAACCTGCGATGAGTGCCGCGGCGGCAAGCTGCGAGCTGGTGATCTGCAATGGCGCGCTGCAGTTCCGCCGCGACCAGTTCCTGCGCTACACGCTGGCGGCGGTGAAGCCGGTCGGGCATGCCTAAGACCAACCTGCACCCGGTACTGCGGGAGATGGATCGTCTCGGCATGACCGAGCCGTGGCAGATGGCGTTGCTGCTGCCCAACGGTTTCGACGACTTCACCGTGCCGGTGACCGACCTGCGTCACGCGCCGCTGGACCAGGAGGCGTGTTACACCCTCACGGTGGTGGACACGCCGAGCGTGCGCCGGAACGGGCGTACGCCGCGGTTGACCATGCGACTGAGGGATGCGCGGGGCGCGACTGCGCGCGGCATGGTCTTCGGCTTCTTCGCCGAGTTTCGGGAGCAGCTCGTCCCGGGCCGACAGGTGACCCTGCTGGCGACCGCCCGCGAGCTCGGAGAGGTCCTGATCCTGAACGTGCGGGAGATCGTCCCCTCGGAGTGGGTCGGGGCGGTGCGGCCCCGGTATCCGGCGGTGCCGAAGGCCGTCACGGCCGAGCAGATGCGCGTTCTGGTGCTCGCGATGCTCGGCACGAGCCTGGCGCCCGCGGCGGCCTTCCTGCACGCGGAAGCGGGCGCAGCGATCGAGGAAGCGGCACTGTGTTCTGGCGTAGGGTGTCCGAACTGGACCCTCACCATGATGCTGGAGCAGGCACACCGGCCAGTTTCGGTCGCCTACGGGCAGCACGCGATCGCGGCGCTGGAGAAGATGGCGGCGATCGCAGCCCTGCAGCGCGCGGCTGCGGCGGCCGCCGCCCGGCGCGGCGCGACGGCCTGGCGGCTGTCGACCCTGCCGGCGCGCGTGAGCGCCCTGCCGTTCCAGCTCACCGACGACCAGGCGCGGGCAGTGGCTGAGATCGCCGGTGACATCGAGCGGCCGCTGGCGATGAACCGCTGCCTGACCGGCGAGACGGGCTCAGGCAAGACCGTCGTTTTCAGCACTGTCGCGGCGGCGCTGAGCGACGCGGGAGGGCGCTGCGTCATCCTTCTGCCCAACGAGCCGCTGGCGCAGCAGGTGGCCCGCGAGATCCACGAATGGTGGCCGGATCTTCCGCTGTGCCTGGTGACGGCCGACACCGACGCGGTTCCTGCGCAGGCGCGGATCTTCGTGGGCACGACGGCGCTCAACTTCCGCGACCTTGGACCGATCGATCTGGTCATCGTGGACGAGCAGCAGAAGCATGGGGTGGCCGCCCGCATGCACCACGTGGGCCCGACCACCCACCTCCTCGAGGCGAGCGCGACGTGCATCCCGCGCACGCAGGCGCTGGTGAAATACGGCTACCTCTCCAGCTCCTGCCTGCGGCAGGGCCCGCACGCCAAGCGGATCGTGACTCAGCGATGGGGACCGGAGGGACGCCGGAATGTGTTCGCGGCGGCACGGCGCACCGTGGAGGACGGAGGACAGGTGCTGGTCGTGTATCCCCGGCGCGACAACCACGGCAGCGACGATGCGCGCGATCGGCACACCGTCGAAGAAGCCGCGCGCCGCTGGGAGCAGCATTTCCCGGGCAAGGTGCGCTCCCTCACCGGGGCGCACGAGGAGGCGGCGAAGGCCTCGGCGCTGGCCGACATGAGGGAGGGGCGGGCGTCCGTCCTGATCGGGACCTCGATCGTGGAGGTGGGCTTGAACCTCAGCGCGCTGCGCCATGTCGTCGTGGTGCATCCCGAGCGGTTCGGACTGGCGACCTTGCATCAGATCCGGGGGCGTGCGGCGCGCAAGGGCGGGGAAGGGCGGTGCGACCTGTTGTCGCCCGAGGAGCTCCGCCCGGAGCAGGCCGAGCGCCTGCAGGTGCTGGTGGACACGATGGACGGCTTCGCTGTGGCCGAGGCCGACCTGCGCCTGCGCGGATTCGGTGACCTGGCGGCCGGGGCGCGCCGGCAGTCGGGCGCGGACGGCTCCTGCCTGTACGGTCGCCCCCTGAAGCCGGAGGCGATCGACGCCGTGCTGCCGTTCTGGAGCCGGATCACGGGCCTCCAGGTCGGGGAAAGCAGGGTCCCGGCCGTAAGCACGGGAAAAGCTGCCCGCTGATCGACTCTTTCCCCGGGTAATCCGGCCCGGTCGCCGGCTACCATGGCACGAGACCATGGGAGTATTCCGGATGCGACTCGTTCCAATGCGGTGGGCCATATTGCTGGCCTTGGGCGTCACGACGGTGGCGGGTGCTGCCTCGACCGACGAGCTGATGCGCCAGGCGCAGGCCGGCGACGTCGTCGCGCAGCGCCAGTTCGGCCAGGCGCTTCTGCAGGGCGTCGGGGTGCCCCAGGATGTGCCGGCGGGCCTGGAATGGCTGCAGCAGGCGGCGGCGCAGAATGACCCGCACGCGGCATTCCTCCTGGCCAAGTATTACGAGAGCCAACCCAAGACCGCCGCCACGCACAATGCGGTGGTCCGCTACTACCGGCGCGCCGCCGCGGCCGGCCACACCACGGCTCAGGCTCGGCTGGGCGAGATGCTGTTGGAGCGTACCGACGACCCCAGTCTGGGCGAGAGCGATCGTGAGCGCGCCCGCACGCAAGGCATGGCCCTCCTGCAGTTCGCCGCCGACGCCAACAACGGCTACGCCGCGCTGTCGCTGGCGGTAATCCGCACCGAGGGACGCTACGGGGTGGCGGTCGACAAGGCGGCCGGCCTGGCGCTGTACGAACGCGCCGCGGCGACCGGTCAGACGGCTGCAGCCACCTTCCTGTCCGCCCACTACCTGCAGGGCACGCCAACCCCGCAGGACCTGCAGCGCGGCGTCGGCTACCTCGTGCAGGCCGCCAACGACGGCGTGCCCAGCGCGATGCTGGATCTGGCGTCGCGCTTTGCCCGCGGCGCCGGCGTGCCGCAGGACAGCGCCCAGGCCTCCAGCTGGGCGCAGCGCGCGAAGGCTGCCGGCGTGGACGTCAGCGCCGTGCTGGCCGACATCGCGGCACAGGAGCGCAAGCGCTCGCCCGGGGCACCCGACGGCGACTCCCGTGACGTTCTTGCCGTGGTGCCCAAGCGCCTGGAGGTCGTCAATCCGCCGCCGTCCACCGACAAGGACGGCGACCCCGACCACGACGACACGGATGGGGCGACCGAAGGCCTGCAGGGCGATTTCGCGCAGCCGGCCAGGGTCTTTCACGATCCGCTGGCGACCCCGGCCTTCACCGTAGCCATGGGCGAGCCGTCCGCGCCGCACCATCTCACCATCGACCTGCCCCGGATCACCGTGACCCACGTGGCGCCGGTGATGCCGATCGAGGCCTTCGGCGAGCGCCAGGCCTCCCTGCCGGCGGCGGCCATCGCAGCGAACGCGGGCGCGCACGACACATCGCACGAGGGCGCCACGGCGGCGCCGGTCCCCGTGCACGCGGTCACGCCGAGTCCCGCAGCACCCCGCGTGGCGCAGGCTACGACCGCCGCGCCGGAGGCCCTCCTGCCGACCACCCGGCACGAGGCGGCCCCCGTCGCCCCGGCCGCGCCCGCGCCGGAGCCCGTCCACTCTTCGCCCAGTTCCACTCTGGCCGCCGCTCCGGCCGTGGGCGTTCGCCCGCAGCCGCCGTCGTTCGCGCCAGCTGCGCCGGTGCCGGCAGCACCCGCCCCGACCCTCGGTGCGCCGCTCGCCGCGTCCGTGCCGCCCGCGAGCCACGCGCCGCCCGCGGCCGCACCGCCGCCGGTCACTGCCGCCGCGGAGAAAGCCGCCCTCAGCGCGGCCGCCGTCGCCCAGCTGGCGGCGCGTCTGGAGGCCCTCGAGCACCAGGTGCAGTCACTGGAGCAGCAGCGCAACGAGCTGCGCACCCAGCTCGCCGAGCGCGACGCCACGCTGGCCCAGCTGCGCACCGTGCGGGATCAGGAGCGTCTGGCGGCCGACAAGGCCGACGCCACCGTGGAGGCCGTGCGCAACAGCCTCGCCCACGTGAATGATCAACGGCCGGCGCCCAAGGCGGAGGCGGCCGCGCCCGCCCCCGCGACGCCGGCGCAGATCGAGGCCTGGAATCAGGAGGGCCTGGCGGCGGTGAAGATGAAGGACTACGCCAAGGCCCTCGTGGTGTTCGGCCGATCGGCGGAGGCGGGCAACGGCACGGCCCTCAACAACCTCGGCATGATGCACATGCGCGGCATGGGGGTCCCAGAGAGCACGCGCAACGCGATCACGTATTTCGAGCGTGCGGTCGCGGTGGGGCACGGGGGAGCGGCCAACAACCTGGGATACATCTGGGCCCACGGCATGGGCGTCACGGCCGACGTGACGCAGGCGCGCCGGTGGTACAAGCGAGGTGTCGAGCTCGGTAACGCCTCAGCGGCCAAGGCGCTCCAGCGTCTGGATTCGCCTGCAGCAGACCTCGTGGCCCAGGTCCCACCCGCACAAACGCAAGGCTGAGCTGCCCACTCCCGCCGCGCGGCGCCCGACCGGGCGCGCCCTTCCAAGGGGCGCGCCCGTGTCGTTTACGGGGACCGAGAAAACTCGCAATCCAGGGACGCGGCCAGGTCCGCCGGCGTGCAGTCGCGCAGGCGCGCACCGCGAGGCTGCAGGGTGTGCTGGTAACCGCCCGCATCGATCGCGGCGCCACCGCGCTGGGGAGCGACATAGCCCACGGCAAGGTCAAACGTCGGGCGTTCCCGAACGGGACGGAACTCGATGGGCGGCTTGTTCACTGACGTGGCGCACGCGGTGAGGGCCACGAGCGCAGGGGTGAGAAGTGCGAGACGGTGCAGCATGGAAAGGACTCCGTTGGGGGTGGGACACACGATACGGGTCCCACGGGGTCTGTAGCACGGGGAAAGGTGCCATCTGATCGCACCTTTTCCCGCGTTGCTGGGGCTCAGAACCCGGCAAGATGGGACCCATGCGCGAAATCCTCGCCTCCCTGTTCAAGCGCCCGCGGCCGGCCCCCGCCCCCCCGGCTCAATCCCCTGGAGCCACACCGGCCGCGGGCGCACCTTCCATCAGCATCCCCGGCGTGCCGGTCAACACCGGCGCACCGCTCTTCAATGGCACGCCGGTGCCGAGCTATCCCGCGCCGGGACCGGCCTTGCCGACCGTACCGCCGGAGGTCCTGCTCAATTCGCAGGCCGAGCTCCTCGCCCAGCTGCGCGATACCGTGGGCATGGCGCCGGAGAACTTCGACCGCTATGTGCTGCCGGTACTGCTGAGGTTCGCCGGCTATGCCCATCTGCTCCCGGCGTCCGAGTCCCATCACCACTGCGGGCAGGGCGGTCTGCTTCGCCACTCCCTCGAGGTCGCCTTCTACTCCGCGCGCCACACCGAGGGCATGGTCTTCGCCATGCACGCCGAGCCGGCCGTGCGGCGCCACCTGGAACTGCGCTACCGACTGGCGACCCTGTTCGCCGGCCTGCTGCACGATCTGGGCAAGATCGTGATGGATCTGGGTGCGGTCTCGCCCTGCGGCACTCTGCGCTGGACCGCGCATCAGGGACCGCTGCACGACTGGCTCCTGCGCCACGGCCTGCCCGGTTACTACATCAGTTGGAAAGGAGGCGGGCGCTTCCAGCGGCACGAGCACGTCTCCCTGAGTCTCATGCGCGAGATCCTGGGCCCGGAAACGCTCGGGTTCCTCGTTGACCACCAGGGTGACGAGGTGCTGGACCGACTCACCATGGCCCTGGGAGGCGCGCCGGACCCCGGCAATCCCATCATCGAGGTGGTAAAGCGCTACGACAGCTTTTCCGTCGACGACGACCAGAAGGCGACACGGGACCGACTCTCGGCGATCGGCGCGGGCGACCGCACCAAGCTGGCCGTCCGGATCCTGCAGGTCATGCGGCGTTTGCTCAAGGAGAACCGCTGGACGATCAACGTGCCCGGCGCCAAGGTCTGGGTCACGGATCTCGGGGTTTTCATCACCTTGGAGGTCGTGCGCAACACCCTGGACACGATGCAGCGCGAAGGCGAGGTGGGCCTCGTGACCGAGCCGAACCTCGCGATTCGCACGATGGCGGACACCGGGTTCTTCAGCCCGGTCGACCGCACGTCCACCATGCTCGAATACCAGTGGCCCATCAGCGTGAGCGTGAGCCCCTCCGCCGGGCAGACGGCCTGGCTGACCCTGTCGGCGGCGCGTTTCGAGCGCGCCGACCTGCTGTTCGAAGATCTGCCGATGCCGGCTCCCACGCCGGCACGCCTCGCCAGTCAGACGCCCGCCGCGGCTGCGCAGCCCGCCCCTCCCGCCCCGGTGAGTGCCCCGATGGCCAGCCCCTCGCCATCCGCGCCGGCCAGCACGGCGCCGGCCTCCTCGAGCGCACCGGCCGCGCCGGCGGCAGCGCCCGAGCGCGAGATCCACATCGTGGATCGACGCGCCGCGACCGATGCGCCGCGTCAGCACTACGTGGAAGGGCGCAACGAGCGCGATCGGGTGGTCGTGAGCGATGAGGAAGCCCAGGCCATCCTCGCCGAGCACGAGCGCGAGGGCACGTACTTGCAACTGGTGATGGACAAGCTCAAGGACGGCCGTCTGAGCTGGGGCACGGACGTCATCCTGATCGATCGCCGCGTGATCCTCTCGCACGAGGTGGCGTTCCGCGATGCCGGCGTGGAAGCGCCTGTCCTCATGGGGTTGTTCTCGGCCCTGCGCTGGATCGAGGCACCGCCCGAAACCCCCGACCGGCTGGTGGTGAACTTCACCGGCAGCGATGGCAAGGAGCGCAAGGGCATCCGGTTCACCCCACGGATCAGCAGCGCGCTGTTGAGCCTGGCGCCGCAGGGCGCGCCCCCTCCCACGCCGACACCCCAGGGGCCCGAGCGCGATCTGCTCGGCGCCATCCTGCCTGGGACCGACAAGCAGGTGGATCGGGAGCGCGAAGACGATGCCCAGTACATGAAGGTGCTGGTGTACCGCGAGCTCGAGCGCGGTGCCGCGCGCCTGGCGCAGGGGGTTTCCGGTGCAGACGAGGCCCTGATTCTCCAGTGCGTGGCCAACGTGGCCAAGTCACTGGCGGTGGACGAAGGCTGGCTCATCGAAACGCTCATCGCCACGCCGCGTGCGCTGCTGACGCGCCGCAAGGTCTCCTCAGGCGCGCCGCGCCTGAGCCTCAACTCCCGGTTCCGGGCGGAGGACATCTTCACTCCGGCCGGGTTTCGCGACCGTTACCCCGGGATCCCCGCAAGACCATGACCATACCCGCCTACGAAGACCCGTTCCGGCCGATCTACGAGATCTACGCGATCGTCGCCTGGCTGACTGGTGCCCTGCTGCTCGTGGTGCTGTCGATCACGTCCGGTCTGCCCGCCTGGCCACTGCAGGCGGCGGCGGTCGTGAGCGTGGTGGTGGGCGTCGTGCACTCGCCCAAGGTGCGGGCCCTGTGGCGCCGCAAGAAGCGCATGCAGGGCTTTCCGCTGGAATTCATTCCGCAATCCCAGCTGAAGGAGCAGATGAAGCTCGCCCCGGACATGGTGTGGCTCGGGAAGGGCTACCTGTGGTCGCAGGAGGAAGCCCAGCGCGCCTACGAGCTGGGCCGGCGCAATCCCGACCAGCTGGTGCCGCCCGATGACGAGGGCATGGGCCGGCCATGGATCCACGCCATGGGGGACACCGAGGAGGACCTCTACGTGCCCCTCAAGCAGCTGGAGCGGCACATGCTGATCCTTGGCACCACGGGTGCCGGCAAGACGCGCCTGCTCGACACCTTGATCTTCCAGGCGGTGATGCGCGGCGAGGCGGTCATCATCCTCGACCCCAAGGGCGACAAGGACCTCATGGAGTCCGCCCGGGCGGCGTGTGTGGCCTCCGGCTCGCCGGAGCGCTTCGTGTACTTCCATCCGGCATTCCCGCTGGACAGCGCCCGCATCGACCCGCTGCGCAACTTCAACCGGCCGACGGAGCTCGCCACCCGCATCGCTAATCTGCTGTCCTCGGAATCCTCCACGGACGCCTTCACCCAGTTCTCGCAGATGGTGATGAACAACATCGTGCAGGGCCTGCTGCTGGTGAACTCCAAGCCGAGCATCCTCGCGATCCGCCGCATGATCGAAGGTGGCCTGCCGGGATTGGTGGTGCGCGCCTGCGAGGCCTGGTTCCAGCGAAAGAAGCCGGGAAGCTGGGAGAGCGAGGCCCAGACCTACCGGAAAATGAAGCAGCGCTGCTCGACCGACGAGGACATCGCCACCGCCTACATCCAGCTCTACCGCGACCGGTACATGCTCGATCCCACCCTCGCGTCGAGCGAGCTGGAGGGCCTGTTCAACAGCTTTGAGCACGACAAGACGCACGCCTCGAAGATGATCGCGTCGCTGATGCCTCTGCTCAACATGCTCACGGCAGGCGAGCTCGGCAAGCTCCTGTCGCCTGATGCGACGGCCGCGAAGGATCCGCGCAAGATCACCGACTTCAACCGGATGATCACCATGCGCCAGGTGGTCTATGTGGGACTGGACTGCCTGTCCGACGCGATGGTGGGTTCGGCGATCGGCTCGCTGTTCCTGTCCGACCTGGCCACGGTCGCCGGCGACCGCTACAACTACGGCGAGAGCCTGGAGCCGGTGAACCTCTTCATCGACGAGGCGGCCGAGATCGTCAACACGCCGACCATCCAGCTGCTCAACAAGGGTCGCGGCGCCAAGTTCCGCCTGTGCCTGGCCACCCAGACCTATGCCGACTTCACCTTCCGCCTGGGCGGCGAGGAGAAGGCCCGCATGGTGCTGGGCAACATCAACAACATGGTGGCCCTGCAGGTGGTGGATCTGCCCACCCAGGAGTATGTCACCGAGAACTTCCCCCAGACGGTCCTGCGGCGCATCGAACGGTCCCAGTCAGGCTCGGCAGGGTCGGATGCGGATCTCAGCTACGGGGGCTCGGCGGGTGAGCGGCTGACGGAGGAGGCGGGGCCCCTGTTCCAGCCTCAGCTGCTGGGTTGCCTGCCCACCTTGGAATTTTTTGCCAATGTGGCCGGAGGGCGCATCCTCAAGGGACGTCTTCCCATCCTCACCAAGGGGGCGCCGGCGGCTGGGTCCGCGGCCTGATGCCGAGTGAGTACGCCATGCTCCATAATGGATCCCCAACCGCCACTGACTGCAGCTCGGTCCGAGCCGCCCATGAACCCCGCCCACAAGCCGGCCACCGCCCGACGAGAGATGCTGCAGCGCGCCCTGCGCGAAACATCCCTCGGCCCGCGGGCGCGCGACATCTTCGTGGCGCACCCGCGCGCCAAGGAGATCTTCGAGCGTCTGGCCTGGTACCTGACGGACATGCCGCCGCACCCGGCGGGGCGGCCGCTGCTGCACGTCGCGGTGGCGAACGCCTTCCTGACCCTGCAGCGGGCCGAGCAGTCCTCGAACGTCACCCGCGAGGACCGGCTCATCGCCCTGTATGCGGGGCTGTTCCGCGTGCTCCCGTCCCTCAACGAGGTGTACGTGGAGGGGAAGGGGAACAGCTGGGATCCGCTCCAGGGCGAGCCCCTGGGGGACTGGCTGCTGGCAAACCGGACCGCCACGGTCCGGCTGGGCGCGCCGGCGGACGCCCTGGCGGAGAAGACCCCGCACGCCTTCCGCGCGGCGGTGGCCACGCACATCTTCGACGCCGCGGATCTGGCCGACGTGGGCGGCCGACTCGACCTGGTCTTCAACTACCCGTATCACTGACCGCCGGGGGCTGCCGTGCGTAAGGCGCCCTGGAAGGTGATCGCCCTGATCGCCTCGGTTCACCTCGTGCTGTACGCAGTGCTGGGCGACGAGGGCTGGATCCAGCGTTCGATCGAGACGGAGCTGCAGGCCCAGACGCAGTTCCTGGGGGCCGACCTCGCCAACCGCGAACACGAACGGGCGGCAGGCTGGTTCGACACGCTGCTGGTGCGCCCCGGCATCGTCGCCAGCAGCTTCCGTTCCTTCATCCCGACGCCCGAGGAGAAGGCCAAGGCCAAGGACGGGGAGCAGGTCTCGCACTTCATCTTCGACTGGTTCGAGCAGCGGCTGCGCGTGTTCTGGACCCTGGTCTATCAGGCCATGATGCGTCTGGCAGTTGCCCTGTCATGGCTGCCGTTCGGCCTGCTGCTGATCGCGCCGGCGGCCGTGGACGGCTGGGTGAGGCGGCGCATCAAGCAGACGAACTTCGACTACGCCTCGCCGGACCGGTTCGGCTTCAGTGTGCTGATCACGCAGATCACGGTCGTCGGGTTCTTCCTGCTCCTGTTCGCCCCCTGGTCGATGCCGGTGGTGACTGCCCCGATCTGCTTCATCCTGGCAGCCGTGGCCACCCGGGTGATGCTGGCCAACATCCAGAAGCGCATCTGACCGCGTCAAGCCCGCTGCACCCCCGCGCCCCCCAGAGGTCCCATAAAACGGGGAAAGGTCTCGAATGATCGAACCTTTCCCCGCGTAACTCGGCCTCGCGGCCCGGTACCGTACTCCCACGCTTCTTCGATGGGAGTCTCCATGGAAATGATGAAACTTCCCCGATACCTCGACGCCCCCCAGATGTTCCTCATCTGGCGCGCGGACGCGGTTCTGGTGTTCGGTGCGTTCCTGATCGTCGGCATCTTCACCGACCAGGTGACCATCTGCCTGCTGCTGGGCACCGCCATCAGCTTCTTCTTCAGCCGTTTCAGCTCCGGAAAGCCCGAGGGATACCTGATCCATCTCCTCTACTGGTGGGGACTGGCTCCGCTCCGTGGCCGTTCGATTATCAACCCGTTCCATCGCAAGGTCCTTCCCTGATGAACCTCGTCAAGTTTCTCGACACGTGGTCCGGGGTGCAGGCGGAAAACCGCGTGCATCGGCGCACCAACCTCATCCTCGCCGTGGTGTGTCTGATCACCGCCATCGGTTGGACGACGCGCCACGAAACCGTGGTCATGCTGCCGCCGGCGCTGACCAAGGAGGCCTCGCTCGGCGTCAACGTCGCCAGCGAGGAAATCAAGGTCCAGTGGGGTCTTTACGCGGCGCAGCTGCTGGGGAACGTCACGCCCGCGACGGCCGGATTTCTGCGCAGCGCCATCGGACCCATGCTCGCGCCCCACCTCTACCACCAGGTCATGGAGGCCATCGACGAGCAGGTGAAGCAGGTCCAGCAGGAGCAGATTGCGATCCACTTCGCCCCGACGTCGGCCGTTTTCAATCCCGACAAGAACCGGGTCGTGGTGAGCGGAGAGCTGGCCACCATGGGGCTGCGCGGCGAGATCGCGCGCGAGCAGCGCACGTACGAGTTCTCGCTGGTCGTGCAGAACTACAAGGTGATCCTGGACGACCTGCGGGTCTACAAGGGGCCGCCGCAGGTTGGCAGCACGGGAGACCACTCGTGAGCGCCGTCCGCTGGCTTCTCATCACCGCCCTGGCAGCGGCCGGAGCCGCCACCGCGGCCGAGCCTGCGTCGAACAAGGGCGGGCTGCTGATACCGGGGTTGCCGGTCAAGGCGGTCGATCCTCCGGCAGCGCAGGCCATCACTCCCGCGGCGGGGTCCACCGCGCAGACCACCAGCGCGAAGCCCGCTCCGACGATACCCAAACCCCTGGGGCCGCCCACTCCTGCGCCCGACAGCGCCGCTGCCGCTGCGATGCCCGCGGCCGCCCCGACCACGCCGGCCGCCACGATGGACGCGGCCGCGCTGCGCAACATGGTCGACGCTGCCCGCCGTGACCTCAGCAATCCGGTCAAGCCGCCCCCGCACGACATCACGGTCAAGCCAGGAATCACCGAGATCATCCCGATCTCCCTGGGGCGCGTGAACCGGATCCTCACCCCGTTTCCGGACCCGATCATCCGTGCCAACCGGCCCAAGGAGGAGATCTCCCGCACCGGCAACATCCTGACCGTGGCCACGGGATCGAGCGAGGACGTGAGCCTGTTCGTGTGGGACCGGTCCGACCCACAGACGGCCATCTCCCTGCAGCTCCTCCCTCGCGACATCCCGCCGGTCGAGGTGAAGCTCGACATCGCCGGCTGGACACCAGCCCATCCCGCAGCCGCGCCATCGGGCGACGACCGGACCTGGGAGACCGACCAGCCCTTCGTGGAGTCGATCAAAACCCTGTTCCGCGACCTCGCCCAAGGCCGCATCCCGACCGGCTTCGGTCTGGAGGAGATCAAGGCGGGGACCCGCACGGACATGCCGAGCTGCCGGTGGCCCGGGGTTGCGGTCAAGGTCGCCCAGCGCCTCGAAGGGCACGTCATGGACGCGCTGGTCGCCCGCGCCGTGAACACCTCTGCGGTACCGATCGAGCTCGATGAGTCGGCCTGCGCGGCCCCGCAGGTCCTCGCGGTCGCTGCTTGGCCCCGCTCGCGGCTGGAGCCCGGCGAGGACACCGAGGTGTACGTGGCGGTTCGCCGCGCCGGTGCCGCCGAGCGCGAGAACGCTCGCCCGTCCGTGCTGCGTACCCAGGAGCACTGACATGGCGCCCACACCCAACCAGGACTCGTGGTGGTCTCGGCAGTCGCCCAAGTTCCGGCAGAACACGATCCTGCTCGCCTTGTGCGCGGCTGCCGTCGTCATCGTCTCGCCGATGTTCTTCTCCGACAACGGCTCGCCCCAGGGCAAGAAGAAGGCGCGCACCATCGAGAACATCCTGACCGGTGCCGACACCCGCGAAATGGGGCTGTCGGGCATCGCGAAGGATCTGGAGAACACGCGTCGCGAGTTGAATACCCTGCGCGATCAGCTCAGCAAGAATGCCCCGGGCGCGGATCCCGAGAAGGATCGCCAAATCAGCGAAATGCAGAGTGCACTGGCCGCGCTGCGTCAGCGGATCGACAGCCAGGCGCAGAACCCGCCGCCGGTCGCGGCTTCCTCGGCCCCGGGCACGGTGGGGCAGGCCCCACTCAGTGCACCTCCCGGAACGGTGTGGAACGGCCAGAATCCCGCCGCGCCGCAGACGGCTCTGCCAGCCCCTAACAAGCCCGCGCGCGTGTACGAGATCGACAGCGACACCGATCCGGCACCCAAGGCCCGATCGGGTTCGACGGACGCGAAGGAAGCGAAAGCTCAGGCGGAGAAGACCGCCAAGGTCTACCTGCCGCGCGGCACGATGATGCAAGGGGTGACGATCACGGGTCTGGATGCGCCCACCGGCCGCGGGTCCAATCAAGACCCCATTCCCGTGCTGGTGCGCATCAAGCACGAGGCCATCCTGCCCAACCTCTACCGGGCCGATTACCGCGAGTGCTTTGCGCTCCTGTCCGGCTACGGGGATCTGTCCAGCGAGCGAGCCTACCTGCGCAGCGTGGGACTGTCCTGCGTGCGCAGCGACGGCAAGGTCATCGACGCCAACATCGAGATGGTCGCGATCGGTGAGGACGGCAAGGCGGGCATGCGCGGCCGCTTCGTGAGCAAGCAGGGCCAGGCAATTGCCAAGGCCGCCGTGGCCGGATTTGCCCAGTCCTATGCGCAGGCGTTCCGCCCCAACGGTAGCTACGGCGGCTTTGGCGCGACGGGCAACGGCGGCTTCGGTGAAACCCAGGCAGAGTCCGGGTTCTACGGCGGTGCGTCGTCCGCATTGGATCGCGTGGCCAAGTTCTACATCGACTACGCCAATCAGATGTTCCCGGTCGTCGAGGTCGATGCCGGCCGCCCCGTCACCCTGGTGGTCGTTCGCGGTTCCGAGCTGCAGGTCGCCAGCAAATAACTGCACGGGAAAAGGTGCAGGCAGATCGCACCTTTCCCCGCGTTAAGCACCCCTACTTCCCGCTACGCTGACCTCCCATGAAGACCTCCACTCTACTGACTCTCGCCACCTTCGTTCTGTTGGGAGGGTGTGCGACCAGCGCCCACTACGGCTGTCCGGCTCCCAACGGGGTCACCTGCATGAGCGCCGCCGAGGTGTACCAGGCCACTGCCCACGCGGACCACGTCACGGGAAAAGCTGTCCCGCCCCAGGGCGCTCGCCCCCTGGTTTCCGAGGCGGGTGAGGGCAGCGAGGTGGTGCTGCTGGAGGATGGCAGTTTTTCCCTGGCGGACGATCCGGCACCTGTCGAGGCGTTGCCCAAGGAAGTCCCATTGCGCAGCCCGGCGCGGGTCATGCGCATCTGGTTCGCACCGTGGGAGGACTCCGCCGGAGACCTCCACATGGCCGGCCACCTCTTCACGGAGATCGAGCCGCGGCGCTGGACGGTGGGTCAGAAAGCCCCCGAGCAGTCGCTGAGCCTGCAACTCATGGAACCGCTGTCATCGCCACCACCGGCCAAGGCGGAGCCCGAACCGGCTCGTCCCGGTCCCACTTCATCCTCAGGTCGCACGGAGCGGCCTGCCTCCACCTCCATGACGGAATCCACGCCCCCCCATACCTGAGGCCTCGCCATGAACAAGACCATCGAAAATCGCCGTCGCAGTGAACAGCTGCGCAAGATCGTGAGCATCGTGCTGCTGCTGGGCGCCATCGCCCTTCCCATGGCCGCCATGGCCTCTGCCGGAAGCGGCGGTGGCGACGAGCTGGCCGAGGGCTACAACTGGTTCAAGGGCATCGTCACCGGCTACGGCGGCAAGCTGCTGGCTCTCGCGCTGCTGTTCGTCGGTGGCTGGGCGGGCCTCTTCAAGGGCTCCCTGGCCGGCGCGGCAGTCGCCATCGGCGGCGCCATGTGCCTCATCTGGGTGCCCAAGGTGATCGAGACCATGTTCAGCGCCACGCTGCCGCCCGCCCAGGTGGCGATGGTCGTGCCGCACACCCCGGCGGCCGATCCGCGCATCGCGCATCTCGCGTTGCCGGGCGCTGCAGTCACCCGCGCCGCCCTGTAATCCCCGCCGCCCTGTTTGTCCACTCCTGAAGCGCACGGCGGAAACGCCGTGCGAAGGACGCGCTCACCCATGCACGAAAAAGATGCCCTGCTGGCCAAGCTGTTTTCGGCGATGGCTTGCGATCCGGAAACGAACCTCTTCGTGATGGACGATGGTGCTCTGGGCTTTGGGGCCTGGTGCCGTCCGGTGGCCGGTGTCGATCAGGCCGTGAAGGACAAGCTGAACCTGCTGCTCAACCTGGCCTTGCCCAAGGACAGCGTGATGCAGTTCATCGCGTACACGTCCCCGGACATCAGTGCCACGACGGAGGCCTACCGGCTGATGCGCCGCGGTGCAACCAAGGACGTCTTCGTCAAGACCGTGAAGGAGCGCGTGGCCTTCCTTGAGTCCGCCACGCGCCTACCCCTCGACTCCGTGTCGGGCCTGCGGCTGCACGAGACCAACCTCCTCATCGTCGTTCGCCTTCCGGGATACGACCGGTCGCCCACGGAGGAGGAGATCAAGCGGGCCTCCGAGCTGCGCAACACCTTCATGCAAACCGTGCGCAGCATCGGCATGTCCCACCAGCCGCTGACGGCCGAGCGCTATGTCCGCTTCATGGAGACGGTGCTCAATCATCGGCCCGACGCTGCGTGGCGTGACACCACCGAGGCGCGGGTCAACGACAGCCAGCTTCTGTGCCACCAGATTCTCGATCCGAACACCGACATCAGCGTGGATCCGCACGGGTTGTGGCTCGGCGACGGCGCACGCGTGCGCATGCTGCACGTGAAGCGCTATCCGGAGTACGTGCACTTCGGCATGGCGCTGAAATACATCGGCGACTACGTGGCCGGCGCTCGCGGGATCCGGGAGAACGTCCTCATCACCGCCAACGTCCTCTTCCTGGATCACCAGGCGGCCTCGGCCAAGATCGATACCGACCAGAAGTGGACCACCCGAAACGCAAGCCTTCCGATCGCGAAATACGTCACCCAGTGGGGGCTGCGCAAGGAGAGTCTGGACCTTGCCGCCCGAGCGATCGAGGACGGCGATCGGATCGTGCGCGCCTACCTCGGCATGGCGGTGTTTACCCAGCCCCGGGACAGTACACCGGAAGCGCTACGCGAATGCGAGGCGGCGTCCGTGTCGGCCGCAGCCAATGCTCGCGCCTACTTCCGCGAGTTCGGCTACCAGCTGCTGACCGACGAGCATTTCTGCGAGCCGCTTTTCATCCAGCTGCTGCCGTTCGCCGCCGAGGCGGCCATCGCCACGACACTGATGCGCTACATCACTCTGCCGACGCGGTACGTGGTGCCCCTGCTGCCCGTGCTGGGCGCCTGGCGCGGGACGGGCACGCCGCTGCTCACCATGCACTCCCGCGACGGGCAGCTGATGACGCTCTCGCCCTTCGACTCCGACGGCGGCTACAACACGATCATCGCCGCGCAGACAGGCTCGGGAAAATCCTTCCTCACCAACGCGAAGATCGAGGCCATGCTCTCGACCGGCGGCCGCGTGTGGGTGATTGACGTCGGCTACTCCTACCAGAACCTGAATCGGCTGCTGGGCGGGTACTACATGCAGTTCTCGCCCGAAGCGGACATCTGCCTGAACCCGTTCTCCCTCGTCAAGGATCTGACGGACGAGGGCGACGTGATCGCCGGCATCCTGCAGACCATGGCCGCGCCCACGAGTGCGCTGACCGATTTCCAGATGGCGCAGATGAAGCGCGTGATGGTCGAAGTGTTCGAGCGCCATGGCCAGGACACCTCCATCGATCTTCTGGCGGAGGCCCTGCTGGCCGAGGGCGATACGCGCCTGGTCGACATCGGGCACCAGCTATTCCCCTTCACCTCACGCGGCGACTTCGGGCGCTATTTCAACGGCCGCAACAACTTCGAGGTCTCCAACCCCTTCATCGTGTGCGAGCTGCAGGAGCTGTCCTCGCGCCCGCACCTCCAGCGCGTCGTGCTGCAGCAGCTGATGTTCCAGATCCAGCAGCAGATGGACTTCGGTGATCGCGCGCAGCGCAAGCTCCTGGTCATCGACGAGGCCTGGAGTCTCCTGGCCCAGGAGGGCGCCCGCAATTTCATCGTGAGCTCGTACCGAAGGATTCGTAAGCACGGGGGCTCGGCTTGCGTGGTGACCCAATCGGTGAACGACCTTTGGTCCAACGCCGGCGCGATCGCCATCGTGGAGAACTCGGCGAACGTGTACCTCCTAAGGCAGAAAGCCGAGTCGATCAACATGATCAAGAAGGAGCAGCGCCTCTCGCTGGGTGAGGCCGGCTACCGACTCCTCGAGACGGTCCATACGGTACCCGGCGAGTATTCCGAGATCCTGGTGGTGACGCAGCGCGGAACGGGCGTGGCGCGCCTCGTTGTTTCCGACTTCCAGAAACTCCTTTTCACCACGAATGCCGAGGAGGTCACGGAGATCAAGAAGCTGCAGGCCGAGGGCCTCACCCTGGTGCAGGCCATCGAGCATATTGCCATTCGTCGACGCGGCGGGCAGCGCGCTGGATCGATGAGCATGGCGGCGTGAGGTGATCCATGGCCGAGCACCCCGAAACCCTGCAGCAGCCGAGAGTGCCCCTCGAGTACGCGGTTGTTCCCGCCGTGGTGCTCCTGCTCCTGGGGGGCGTCGCCGCCTACTTCGGCAACCAACGCCTGAAGGCGCTCGAAGATGAGCTCGCGCTGCGCCCGCGTGTCGCGATCATCGACACCGACGCACTCATCACGGCCGAGCGCGGGCAGTCCAAGGATGCGGCGGCGTTTGACCGCGGGTTCGCCAAGGCGAACGAAACCATCTCGCGGCTGCGCGACGCCGGGTTCCTGGTCATCGACCGGCAGTACGTGAAGGCTGCACCGGATGCCATCGCGGTGCCCGCACGATGAGCACGGCGCAGTCCCTGCGGCGCAACGCCCTGCGCCTTCTCGCGCTGGTGGTGGCCATGATCGGCGCAGGGCTGGCGCTGGAGAGCCGTTACGGCGTAGTCGTGGACCCGGCGAGGGTTCGCTGCTTGCCCTATCGGTTCTACGTGATGGACAAGACGGACAGCCACCCCGTGCGCAATGGCTACTTCGCCTTCCACACGCGCAATCTCCCCCCCTTTGCCGACGGCACCCCTTTCATCAAACAGATGGCGGGCATGCCGGGCGACCTCGTCGAGGTGGACGGCGCAACGGTGCGAATTGCCGGCATTCCCTGGGGCGCCATCAACCCCGGGGTGTTGCAGCGCGCCCACCTCACGCGCGAGCAGATCCTGCGCCACAGCGCCATCGCGCCGGGACACTTCCTCATGCTCGGGCGCCTGCCGGAGTCCTTCGACGGGCGCTACTGGGGCGACATCGCCGCTGACCAGCTGGTGGCGCGGGTGTACCCGGTATGGTGATGCGATCCTTCCCCGGGGTTCTCGCCGCGGCCGCACTGGGCCTGCTCGCCGGAACGGTGCGCGCCGAGGAGCCGTGGCAGGACGCCTCAGCCAAGGTCCTGGCCTCGCCGGCCAGTCCACAGATCGAGGCGCTGCGCCAGCAGGCGAAAGCCATTGCGGAGCGGGCCGAGACCGATCCTGCGCTGCAGTCGCTGGCGCACGGGGCCGCCCAGGCCGCCGAGGTCGCTCTCGGCACGCCGTCCTCACCCAACGGCGCGCCGGCCGAGCTCGGCCGCCGGTATCGCCTGTTCCTGTCCCAGTCGGTCCCGCAGGCGACGCTCGACGCCGCCCTGGCGGAGGCCAGCGGCCACACCACGATGTCCGTGGTGTACCGCGGCGCCCGCGCCGATCAGCGCCTGGCCGACGTGGTCACGCGGGTTCGCCAGCGCATCCAGGTCATGCCGGCGGGAACCACGCCACCGGCGGTGGAAATCGATCCCCCGCGGTTCGCCGAAGGCCGCATCGAGGTCGTGCCAACCCTCGTGGCCTACGAGGACGGCAAGCCCATCGCCTGGGCCAGAGGCCTGCTCTCTGCCGAGCAGCTGGAGGCGCGCCTGCGCGGCGGCGAACGGGGCGATCTCGGCAAGCTGGGCCCGACCTATCCCGTCGAGGAGCGCGATTTCACCGAGGTGCTCAAGGCGCGGGCAGCGGCCATCGACATGGACGCGCTGAAGGCAAAGGCGATGCAACGGTTCTGGGAGCGGCAGACCTTCGTGCCGCTGCCGGCGGCCCGCGAAGACGCGCAGCGCACCGTGGATCCGTCCATCGAGGTGACCGCCGACATCGTCACGCCAGACGGCAAGGTGATCGCGCGGAAAGGCGATCGCGTCAATCCGCTGCAGTCGGTGCCGTTCACCCAGCGCCTGGTCATCGTGGATGCCAGCGATGCCACGCAGGTGCAGCTCGTCAAGCCCTACATGAGCTTCCAGGGTCGCCGCGTGACCGTGCTGACCACCCAGGTCGATCGGGCTCGCGGGTGGGCGCAGCTGGCCGAGAGGGAAGGGGAACTCGGTCACCCCATCCAGCTGCTCACCGCGACGATCGCCGACCGGTTTCACATCGAGCGCGTGCCGTCGATCGTCGAGGCGCAAGGCGACCATTTCGTGGTCCGCGAACTGAAGGTCCCGGACACCTTGGAGAAGGAACATGCTGGTCCTCAGCCGAGCCCGCGGTGAGTCCATCCGCCTGGGCGACGACATCGTGGTCACCGTGAACAAGATCTCGGCCAATCAGGTGCGGCTGGGCATCACCGCCCCGAAGGCGGTGCGTGTCTCCCGCCTGGAGCCAGCGCGCGAGGAGCCCCAGTCCCGGGCCGACGAGCCGGAGACGACCCCGTGATCGGCTGGACGCGCCACGCCACCGCCGCTGCGATCGCGATTCTGATCGCGCTCGCTGCGATCCCCTCGGCATCCGCAATCGGCGCCGATCCAACCTGCCCGAGTGCGGAGCTGTTCGGCGGCGGCATCGTGAGCAAGGTGTGCTGGAACTGCTTCTTCCCGATTCGCGTGGCGGGCGTGCCCTACGGCGACGCCAGCAACGTGCCGATCGGGGCGGCGAGCTCGGTCTGCGTCTGCCCGGGGCGCATCTTCGGCACACCGACGCCGGGCGTCACGCTGGGGATGTGGCAGCCGCGGCACCTGCTCGAGGTCGTGCGCAAGCCCTACTGCTCGCCCACCCTCGGCAAGAGCCTGGCCGGCAGCGCCGCGGGCGCGGCGACGGCGTCGAACGTCACCAAGTGGGGAGGCTATGGCGCCGGCGGCGAGAAGGATCACTCCGCCTTCTACAACGTGCACTACTTCCTGTTCCCGTTGGCGCTGGTGCTGGACCAGATGCAGGACGCGGTGTGCGTTTCGGACGCAGGCGGCGACATGGATCTGCTCTTTATGACGGAGATCGATCCGCTCTGGAACAACGACGAGCTCGGCATCTACACCACGCCCGAGGCGGTGCTCTTCGCTAATCCGGTGGCCATCGCGGCCTGTCTGGCCGATGCCGCCCAGGCCTCGGTCTGGCAGCCCAATCCGCTGCTGTTCTGGTGTGCGGGGACCTGGGGTCACCTGTACCCGTTCACGGGCCAGTCGGGCGAGCAGGATTCCCCGCCCAAGGACACCTCGCTGACGGCGACCAAGGGCTTGGCGATGCTCCATCGCATCGGCATTGCCCAGAAGCGCATGGGCGACGACGCGGTGTGCCACGACCATCCCGATCCGATGCTGCCGAAGAACCAGTACAAGTTTCAGACCCTGCACCCGATTCCGGAGCTGCTGACCAATCACTGGATCGGCGCCTCGACCTTCCGTTGGGGAGAGTGGCGAAACCTGCCAGCCGTGGGCGAGGACTTCGTCTACCTGGAATGGTCGTGGTCGGACTGCTGCATGAACTTCTGATCGGCGAAGCCCGCCGAGTAACGAGGGATTTTCGATGATGCGTTCCCTGAGTCCGCGCTGGCGCACGGCATTTGCCCTGCTGCTGACCTGCCTTGCGACCTCGGCTGGGGCGCAGAACGATCCTCGCACCAGCGCCCAGGATGGCCAGGCCTTCGGCCGCCAGCTGCAGCAGCAGCAAGCGGGGCGGTTGCCGACGTTCCAGGAGGGCGGGGACAAGGGCGCGGGCACCGTGACGATCTCCGGCCAGGAGATCCCGGTGAACCAGCTCACCCCAGGCGCGGACGCCGCCGAGGTCGAGAAGCTCAAGGCCCTCAAGGACGCCCCGCCCGACGCGCTGCGGGCGGCCACGGACGCCAAGCAGAAGGCGCTGGACGCGGATCCGCGGGCGGCGGCCGGGGCCTACCGCACGATCGTGAACCAGCAGCGCGCCGATCAGGACGCCATGGGGCGCGACAGCACCCTCTGGGATACCACCCGACAGACCCTGTCCGACAGCAACATGGGGCTGCTGAGCAAGCAGTATGCGGACTGCAAGGCCACCACGACCTACTTCAAGTCGGGGGCCCAGTCCGCGGCGATGACGCACGAGTCCAGCTGCGAGATCCTCAATGGCCGCGACGGCGCCACGCGCTCGCGCGAGGTCGATCTCACCACCAGCACCGAAACCCCCTACGCCGACACCCTCGTGCTCACGCAGGACCAGGATCTGAGTTTCCCGGTCTCCACGAGCACCCAAGGCATCACCTCGGCCGAGGTGACGCTGGACTGGAGCGGCCCGGTCAAGGACGTGGTCTTCACCGACTACCCCAGTGCCTTCAACAGCTGGATGGTCGGCCTCCACGTCACCTATGACGGCACGCTGTCCCAGATGTGCACGCTGCCGAGCGGACAGGCCTGCAGCCCGGGCGCGCTGGACTGCACCTGCAAGCCGGGACCGGCGTCGGTCACCGTGACGGTCAACGCGACGATCACCCGCCTGAAGGAGACGCTCACCTCCACACCCGACAATCCGCTGATGGAGTCGGACGGATTCTGCACGGCGACCTGGAAGTGCGAGGACAGCGCGCCGAGGACCGTCGGCGGCGTCACCATCGACGGCAGTTTTGCCGACGTGCTCACCCCGCTGTACCCGACGCGCCCCGGCAATCAGCCGCCGTCGAGCATGTCGCCGATTTGCTGGAAGGCCTCGGCTACCTACGACTGCCCCTACAACATCGGAGAGTTCGGTTGCTGGACGACGCCCTCCGGGGAGCGGAAGTGCCACACCAACACCCAGCAGAACACCACGGCCGACACCTGTGGCGCCCTGGTCGCGCGCGGTTGCCGGCTCCTGCGGCGAGCCTGCGCGCAGGGAGCCACCGGCTGGGGTGGCACCTGCTACGTGGAGAACCAGGTCTACGACTGCCCCCAGATGGTGGACGTGGATTCCATCGGCTCGCGCACCACCTACGATTGCGCCGGGTCCGTGCGCTGCATGGGCAACGATTGCCTGAACGATCCCCAGACTGAGACCGCGCAGGGCTTCGCTACCACCCAGGCGAAGCTGACGCTCCTGCAGCATGTCCTCTCCGATTCAAGCACCGACATCCAACCCACGCCGGTACAGCACCCGGATGGCACCACCAGCAGCTCCGGTGCGGCCGCGCCGGGCGCGGCGCAGGACGTGACCCTCTTCCGGGGGGCCGCGTACGAGTGCCGTAAAGCGCTGGGCTCGACCGTCGACTGCTGCACCGAGGCGGACTCCGGCGGCGAGACGCTTTGGATGGACCTCTACGCCAAGCACACCCGACAGGGGAATGCGGAGGTGGCTGACGCTCGCCTGCGGGCGCAGGGCGATCCGGAGCGCGGCAGCTGGGCAAAGCTGGCGGATCCGTCCAACCGCAACATGGCCACCATGAACTCGGGATTCACCTCGCGCCGGGAATCGTTCCAGGGCGGCGGCACGCAGACCGGCACGGCGACGGGCACCACGACCATCGGTCACGGTACCAAGCTCAAGCCCGTGATGGACGAGTACCGCCAGGAGAAGACGACGGATGAGGGGCTGCGCAACAGCTGGGCGTGCACCGCAGCGGAGATGGATCTGGCGGTCCAGCGCGAAGCGGGCGCGTGCGTGAACCTTGGCGGGTACTGCTCCAGCACCGTGCTGGGAGCCTGCATCGAGAAGCGCGACGTGTATTGCTGCTTCAACTCGCCCCTCACGCGCTCCATTCGCGTGCAGATGGCCGGCGGCGAGGCGGCGGTGGCCAACGGGGCCTTCGGCACCCCCAAGGCTCCGCGCTGCGAAGGGGTCGCGGTGTCCGCGGTCGACGGCTCGGTCATCGACAAGACGCCCTTGTCTGATTTCATCGCGCGGATGAAACAGGGCAACGCCCTTCCCACGCTGGAGACCCTCCAGGCGAAAACCAGCGAGGACCGGCTGACGGGGCAGGGTAGTCGCCTGGTGCGCCCCGGCCAAACCCGCCCCACGGTGTCCACGCGCACCCAGGCACGCGTCGCGGCGATCGATCCGGACGCCACCACGGCTGCCATCCACGCCGAGGCGCAGGGAGCCATTCCCGCGCCCAAGGGGGAGCCGAACGTCACCGGCGTCGTCGGCCTCACGCCGGCCTACATCCACGCCGTGCTCGGCGAGTCGGCGGCGATCCGTGTCGGTCGGTGGGGCAGCGCCGGCGCGGCCAGCGTGCGCGTCACGCTGGAGCCCGACACGGCGAGGCCTGGCCAGCACTACCAGCCGGTCGATGCCGTGGTGCATTGGGCGGACGGGGAAAGCGGGTCCAAGGAGGTGCCGATCACGACGATCCGCAACACGGATGCCGTCACGACGCCCCTGCGCGCCAAGATCCGGCTTTCCGAGCCCTCACCGGGCTTGCGCATCGACCCCAGCGACAGCGGCGACCTGGTCTTCGAGCCCGCGGCCGTGGTCGGCTCGCCAGGCATGGCCCCGCCTTCATTGCGGCTGAGCAAGACGCTGGAAAAAGGCGAGTATTCCGCCACACAACATGCCTGGACCCTCACCTACCGGATCGTCGCGGTCAACGACGGACCATCGCCGGTTTCCGTCTACACGATCAATGACGAGCTCCCCGCCGGTGCAATCCTGCGCGAGTGGGGCAACGCAGCGGACCCTGGCTGGAACGAATACTGCGCGTCGCCGCCGCTGAGCAACCACGGCACCTTCGCCGGCGGCAACGGCCTGGTGGCCTGGTGTGCCGGCGGCAACCCCATCAACGCGGGCACGCGCATCGAGATGCGTGCGGTGCTGACCGTGAATGACCCTGTGTCCAGCGTCACCAACGTCTGCCTGGCAACCTACCGTGACACGCAAGGGCGCGAGTTCGCGACGAACCGAAGCGACTGCACGGTGACCTCGCCCCTGGTGCCACCGCCGACGCCGGCCACCGGTTGCGAGGCGCGCGGCGGCATGCACTCCGGCTACACGGTATTCACCGGCGCGTGGAATGACTACCTGCCGGCGTTCCCCGGCGACGGCAGCAAGGCGCCACTGGCTCTGGCCAGGGATGCAGTGTCCGCCTATCGCTTCGTGACCACGTCGACGACGGGTGCGCTGACGGTATCGGTGACCGCCGACTATGTTCCGGGGGCAGGCTTCCCCAGCTACATGAAGCCGGCCAGCGTGGTCTACGCCCGCATCAGCCCGTGCGCAGGCGATCTCTCGCTGCCCACCAATACTCCTGCGGATCCTTTCTCGATGCAGTCCTGCACGACCGTAGCGGTCGGCGGGACAGGGGGATTCACCACGGCCAGCGCGATGCACCTGGAAGTCAGCGATGCCTTTCCGAGCGACGAGGGGACCTGTCGCCTGCTGCCGGATCAACCCTATTACCTGAACGTCGTAACGAACGATGCAACGGATGGGACGGTGGTCGCCGGCGACAACCGGTGCGATGCGCAGATGGCGTGCATCGTCAACGTGCAGGCCGGAGCGAACTGATCGCTCCGGCCGCCGCGCTCCGCGTCATCCCTGGACGCTCGCCAGTCCTGGGGTGACGCGCAGAGGCAGCAGATCCTTCAGGTGGTGGGCAGGAGGCCCGCCTCGAAGAGGAAGGGCGAGGGATGGCTCTTTTCATCGGCGGAATAGGACATCACCAGCTCGATCCTGGCGCGAGTCATGCCCACGTAGGCCAGGCGTCGCTCTTCCTCGATCCCCGAGCTCTTGTGGGGCAGGACGCCGCGCTCGCAGGCAATCATCCAGACGCGGTCGAATTCGAGCCCCTTGGACGCGTGCAAGGTCATCAGCGTGACGCCGCGGGAGAGGACTTTGCGGTCTTCGCGCAGGTACTGCAGGCGCTGAAGGATCGAGCCTTTCAGCTTGGAGAAGGTTTCCGAGCAGCGCTTCATGTCGGTGCTCAGATGGCGTGCGCCGATGCGCGATTCCATCCAGATGCTCACACCCTCGGCGAGAAGCCGGATCGACTGGGAACGCTGAAACTCCTGCCACTGACCCATCAGTGCATGCAGACTCGTCAGAGCCTCCTCGCCTTCGACCTCGCTGGCCGGAAGTGCAACGAAACGATCCAGGGAGTCCTTCCTGCGGGAGTTGACCATACGATTGAGGTGGTCCAGCCGTTCGGCCTTGACGCCCGCCTTGCTGGCCAGGAGGTCAACGCATAGCACGCTGTTCTTCGCGAGGGCCGCGAGCGCACCCAGGAACAGCTCAGCCCCCGGGCGATCCCAGAGAGAGCGACCACCAATCCGGTGAATGGGGATGCGCAAGATGTTCAAGGCGGCTTCGACGTGGTCGAGGAGTGCGTTGGATCGCGCGAGAACCGCCCAGGAATGAGGCGGCCCGTTGCGGGCGATCTGCTCGGCAACCTGCTCTGCCTCGTCTTTCCGCTTAGGGGAACGCACCAGCCGCACCTCGCCTCTGTTGGGGTTGGCTGTGACGAGGGACTTTTCAACGCGAGCGGGGTTCTGCCGAATCAGTCTCGCTGCGGCACTGAGGATCTCCGGTGCGCAGCGGTAGGTGACGTCGAGCTGGATGTGCTCCGCCCCCGTGGCTTCGACAAACCCCATCATTCCCGCGTAGCCGGACGCTGAGCGCCAGCCGTAGATGGCCTGGTCGTCATCTCCGACGGTGGTGACGCGCACACCGGTCCGCGCATGGGCCAGCACCCAGGCCCACTGCACGGGATCCGCGTCCTGGACCTCGTCAACCAGGAGGTACTGCACTGGCAACGGCTTGACCGTGCCTTTGGCCATGCCGTCCACGGCCGAGATCAGGAGGTCCTGAAAATCCATCAGGCCACGTTCTGCCATGAGGGTCTGGTAGGCCCTGCAGGCCTTCGCTGTGGCACCGGTTCCGCAGATCTCGCCGGTGACCATCTTCGCCTTCTCGGCCTCGATGCCGGCCATCACGTCCTCGATGTCCTGTGCACCCCGTTCTACGGACGATGCAGCGCGGCGACGGAACTCGGCCGCCTGAGCTTCTGAGGCGAGAACGATGCGGACCTTGGAATCCAGCAGCTGCGTCTTGGCCAGCTTGTGGAAGGTGCCGGCGACGATGCGCTGTTCGGCGCCTGGGCACTGCTTGCCGATGCGTTGTGCCAACTCCTCGGCGGCATCGTTGGTGAAGGTGACGGCGGCGAGCCGGGCGCCGGGATTCCCCTCCAGGAGAAACGCGGCGCGGCGTGACAGGACCGTGGTCTTGCCAGAGCCAGGGCATGCCGAGATCAGGGCATGCCCGGGAGCTTCTACGCCGCGCCGTTGGGCCGCGTTGAGCATCGATTAGCCGATAGCCGCGGAATTGAGCGTCCTGGAAGGCCGCTTGCTCACGATCCGCGGCGTGACCTCCGCGGGCGCGGACACGGGGTCGACGGCAGGCGCCTGGTCTGCAGCGGCGTCGTGCTCCAGCACCGCTGCGGAACTGGCGCCGTCGAACTGTCCCAACGCATCACTGGTGGTGTCTTCTTCCACCGCCGCCGCCACGAAATCCTCGGACACAGAGAGCTCGGCTGCGAGCGTGGCCTCTTCCTGCTCATGCCGCAGCTTCTCGCGAGCCGCCTCGACCTCGTCGAGGATCTGGGCCGAATTGGCCGCTTCACCCGCGGCGGCAGTGCGCGCATCGTCACGGACCTTCTTGCGATTCTGGCGAGCGAAATCTTCTGCCGCGATACGGGCATCGCGGGCCGACCGGGCGGCGCGCAGCGTGCGCTCGTGGAGCTTGTTGATCTCGGTCGCGAAGTCACGGATGCGCCGGCTCATCACATCGATCACTTCCTCGCGGCGCAACTTGGACAGTGCCCCAGCCAGCCACAGTTCGTCCGCCAGGGCGCAGTACCGGTCGAAATTGATCACGTTACCGATGAGGCGGCGCGAATCGGGGATGTACGTCTGGACGGTCTCTTCCATCACCATGGTGTAGCCATCCAGGCCCTGCTCGATGCCTTCGTTCGCCTTGAGCGTCTCGAGCATGGCGATCTTGTCCCTCAGCTCGCCCTCCAACGATTCCATCAGCGCGTGAACGCGCTCGAGGACGACATCGACCTGCTCCTTCGTGCCGATGATCGGCAGCAGCACTTCGATACCGTAGACCGCGCGCTGAGCGAAGTGGAAGGCGATGACGAAAACCCGCTGAGTGAAGAGGCTGCGCAACGTCACAGTCACGTTGCGATACGGGTGCGACTTGCTCGGGCGCCAGGCCTTCATCGCATCGAGGCGGCGCTCCCGAATGGTGCGGGGGTGAGTGCGAACTGCGGGGACGGACATGATGGGATTCCTTGCATGGTCAGCGCGACACCGCGCAATGCCATGGTCCGCCTTGCGACCTGTCCGTAGCAGACGGAAAGGTGCCATCAGATGCGACCTTTTCCCGCGTGGGACTTTATGGGACCCCCCGTTGACACTCTGGGACATCGCTCGTAGCTTTGGAGCCGTCACGGAGCCAAGGGCTCCACGCTACGCGCTGCGGTAAGCGCGCCCCAATGAAGTCCCGGCCTCACACCGGGCCATCTCTCCGGAGATGACAAGCAATGTCACACGCCCCCTGGCGTGTGCCCACGTCATCCATGACGTGGCTATCCAGCCACCCGACCGTAGGTGGCTTCACCAGCAACGCGGCTACGTCCCCTTGGACGATGCACCGCGGGGCTTATCAGTGTGCGCGACCCGTCCCCTCAGGTGATGCCTATTCATGGCCCCTGGCGCGACGTCCGTTGTCCGCGCACCTCCTGAGGGTCAACCGCGCTCCATGCCGCGAAAAGGCGCCTGAAAGGGCGACACCCACTGGTTTCCACTCTCCTTCGGGGACGCGTTCCCCTACAGGGGAATTGCGTTCGCGGGGGCAACCCCCGGCGCATCCCCGGGAACGTCGTTATGTCCGCGGAGATGCGTCCTCGGACAGGAGAAGACCCATGATCGGGAACCAGAAAGCGCGCCGTCCGGCGCACGTGAAGGCGGCCAGTGCGAAGACCACGGCCATCGCGTATGCGATGTACCTGGGGCTCTTCGCCGCGGCGATGGTGGTCACGGTGCGCTCCCTGGAGCGCACCGGCGACATCGTCGCCACCGCCAGCCCGACCTCGACGGTCGGGCTGCTGGCGAACCGCACGGCCGCCATCGATGCGGCGGTGGAGGGCATGAGCCGCTGAAGCATTCCCCACCCCCCAATCCGGGGGGTGGGGAACCGGCGGGAGGGGGTTGGATCACCCCACCAAGTCGCTGCACTACGCGGCGCCTTGGTGGGGTGATTCAGCCCCTGAACCCGCAGGAGACCTTCCCATGCCCTTCGATTTCGTTTTGTTCGAGCCCCGCCTTCGCGCCGTCGAGATCAACGGCAAGGACGTTCCGGTTCCCGCCGAGGTCCTGACCGAGACCCCCAGCGAATCGCTGCTTGCCCGCATCGAGCGGTGGGCGCGGTCCTTGGGGCTGATCACCAACGGCGTCCGTGTCGCGATGTTCGACGCGGCCTGATTCGGGAAGACTCGGCCAGCAGGTTCCTGCTGGCCCTTTTCTTGAGCGCTCTGTGCAGCAGAGCTCTCACAAAAAGGGTTTCGTGCACGGTGTGCACTGCCGATGGAAGCCGGCTGCTTCCACTCACCTCGCCGCAGGGGATTCGCCTGCGGGCGGTTCTCTGAGACGGGGTCCATTCCCAGGAGAACCGATGATCAAAACCATTCTTGTCGGCAACCTTGGCCAAGACGCCAAGGTGCGCCCGCTGGAGCGCGGCGCGCTGTTTACCTTCAGCGTGGCCGCCGACACCTACATCGAGGGGCGAACCGTCCCCGAGTGGGAGTCCGTGAAGTATTTCTGCGGCATTCCTGCCTACGCCGAGGTGCTCAAATCGCGCCTCGTCAAGGGGACCATGGTGTTCGTCGAAGGCGAACCGCGTACGGAGACGTACACGGACGAGGACGACAACCTCATCAAGTCCCGAAAGCTCTATGCGCAGGTCGTGAAGGTCCTGCATGGACCGGCCGCAGCGCCCGCCGAGGCCCCGCGTTCGGGCCAGCAGACGCCCCGCCCCCAGCCTGCCTCCAGAGTGCCCGCGGAAGAAGTGCCACCGGACCCGAACTTCATGGGCCTGCAGCGCTAGCGCATTTCCCCACTCCCCCTGTTCCGGGGCTTTTTCGCCCCGAACGGAACCTCCACGACCACGTCGTGGAGTCATCGGGGCGTGAGGAGTGTTTCCATGAGCAACGTCACGCAGCACCCGGCAGCCACCGCGAGGCCGAGAACGTACATCGCCGCCGGCGATGATGGCATGCCGAATATCGGCAAGACCCTGCCCGCGCGCAACGAGGAGTTCCTGAAGGCGTACCCGCCGAGCGAGGGATGGTGCTTGATCGTCGAGCACCAGCTCAGTCAGCTGAAGCTCGTGGACGTCAATGGCGAACCGTATCCGACCGTCCTCTTCACCGCCATGCTGCGGCACGGTAGTGACCTTCGTGCTACGGCATCCACCCTCGTGCCCATCACGGGCAACAAGGCGTGGGAGGCGGGAGAGAGCAATGCGCGCTCGCGCCTGTTCGAGGCGCTCGGCTTCGGCCGGTTCGAGATGGAGCAGGACGAGGCGCGCAGCCTGACCCAGGTGGCAACGCTTCCCGGTCCGTTCCAATCCAACGGCCAAGGTTTGTCTTCGCAGCCGACGGAACCGGCGATGGCCAGCCAGAGTGCTGCGCCCGAGCCCCCGCCGAGCACCCCGTCCAAGGATGTCGTGCCGAAGGCCTTTCGTGCCCAGATCACCAGGAAATGTCAGCTCCTGGGGATGGATGTGCCGACGTTCGCGTCCCTCGAGGAGGCCAAGGAATTCTGGTCTCGCATCAACAAGACGGTGGCGCAGTTGACCAGCGTGCCGGAGAAGCCGGCATGAGTCGGCTGCGCCTGGGGCCATCGAGGTTGGCGGCCTACGAGACCTGTCCACGGCAGTATTTCTATCACTACATCCTCAAGTGGAGGCCGCTGGGAATCTCGGCGAACCTCGTCTTCGGCACGGTGGTTCACCGCGCCATTGAGGGGTTCCTGATCGGCCAGCATGAGGTCAAGCCGGTCGATCCCGTCGCCCTGTTTGACCAGCTGTGGCAGCAGCACACCCAGACCGAGATCCACTACGGAGCCAAATGGACTTCCGAGGATCTGGTCAAGGTGGGGCGAAGCCTGCTGGCGCAGTTCGTGCCGGCCTGGCACGAGCAAGGGTTGGCTCCGCTCATCGATCGCGACAACAAGCCGGCTGTCGAGCTGGATCTGAATCTTCCGATCGGCAACGACATCGAGATTGCCTGCCGCATCGACCTCCTGGCGATGACTCCCGAAGGAAAGGTTCGGGTCGTGGACTTCAAGACGCCGGCGCAGCCCTGCGATGAGGGGTACACGCTGGTGGCAGACCAGACCCTCGCTTACCAGGTGGTCGCGGACCACGACAAGGACAGACTCGGCATTGAGCAGGTCGACGAGATCCAGTTCGTCGAGCTGGTCAAACAGAAGTCCAAGCCGAGAGTGATCTTTGGAGAGCCCGTGCCGCGGCGACCGGACGAGCAGGTGGAGGAATACCTGAACAAGGTCTCCGACACCGCGCAGCTGATCCGGCGGGAGCGTTTCCCACGACGGGCAGGGATGGCGCATGCCACGAGCTGCGCCATGTGCGATTACCGCCTGCATTGCCAAACCGGCTCTGTCGCTGAGCTCGATATGGCCAGTCTGGTCACCTCCTTCCCGTCATCGCGGCGTCCGCGCGGCGATGGCAGGCCGGTGCTGGATGCAGCGGCGTAGGCAAGATGAAATCCCGGGGCTGCGTGTGCAGCCCCGGGTCAATGGTGGGGCAGCGCCGCCTTGGTGCGCGCGATCTCAGTCAGGAGGACGGGCGCGAATGCCCGCGCTTCCTCGTCACTCTGCATGTCTCGCGCTGTGAGCGCGGCGTAGAGGGCGAGAGCGGCCTCCAGCCACCGCGAGAGCTCGACGGTGTCTTTCACGATTTCTACCTCCGGCGCAGTCACGCGCGACGGTGTTTGTTCGCACGCCCATGGCGCGCGAACGTCAGGCAGTACGGTGCCGCAACCGTATCTCACTCACCCCCAATCGGGCCACGTGCCCCTTGGGGGCGACCTGGCCCTCCCAGTGGAGACGCCCATGGTCGACAAAGATGTGCTCAAGGGTTTCAACAAAAAAGCGGCGACGGCCTCCGACCAGGAGCTGTGCGCCATCGAAGCGGGCCTTCGCGCCTACATGCAGTGCCTGGACTCCGGTTCCGACAATCACCGTGACGCCCACCGGGCGTTGGTGATCATCCTCAGGGAGAAGCTGGCCCGAGAGGAGGTTCGCACGGTGCGCCATCGCCGGGCTCGCTAGGCACAACACACAGGCGGCCCCTCGGGGTCAGCCGATCCACCACGGACTTCAGTCCCTCGATGTCGAATGCCAGCGCGAGTCGCAGGCCTTCTGCCTCGAGGGCGCTGCGGTCCCCTTCCAACAGCTTCAGACGGGTCATGGCCACCTCCTCGCCTCGAGGATACGCCGCCACCCCGCTTCCCCCAACTTCCCGACCAGGGGCCAACCCCTGTCGGGGGTGGTCTCCAGTCGGGCCATCCCGCCGAACGCCGGGAACCGACCCGAGGCCCTCCGTGGGGGCTTCCGGTGGGTTCCCTGACTGCGGCCAACCAAGGAGCGACGCATGAACATTCTCAGCACGACCCCGATCGACCACCGGTCGATCCCCCTGCAGCCGGCGTCCTACGACATCTGGGACAAGAAGTACCGACTGACCGACAAGGACGGCAATCCCGTCGACGACGATCCCGACGCCACGCTTCAACGTGTGGCGTCCGCCATCGCCGCCGTCGAGAAGCCCGACCTCCAGGAGTATTGGTATGAGCGGTTTCTCTCGGCCCTCCGGCAAGGCGCTACGCCGGCAGGGCGCATCATGTCCAACGCAGGCGCGGAAGCGCACAAGCCCAAGACCAGCACCATCAACTGCACGGTCTCGGGCACGATCGCCGACGACATGAAGGAGATCCTAACGCGCAACGTCGAGGCCGGTGTCACGCTCAAGGCGGGCTGCGGCATCGGATACGAGTTCAGCACGCTGCGTCCCAAGGGTGCCTTCGTGAGCGGAGCGGGTGCCAGTACCTCGGGCCCCCTGTCCTTCATGGACATCTTCGACAAGACCTGCCTCACGGTCGCGTCCGCCGGTGGTCGCCGCGGCGCGCAGATGGGAACCTTCGACATCGGTCATCCCGATGTCGCGGACTTCATCCGCGCAAAGCGCGAGGACGGACGCCTGCGTCAGTTCAACCTCTCACTGCTGATCACTGCCGACTTCCTGGCGGCGGTCGAAAGCGACGGGGACTGGCCGTTGGCGTTTCCGGTGATGCCCGCCGAGGCGACCGGCCTGGATCTGAACAATCCGGCGCAGGTGCTGTGGCGGGAATGGCCTCACCACGATGCCGACTACATCGTCCGCGAGGACGGCCTGGTTGCGTGCCGGATCTACAAGACCATCAAGGCTCGCGCCTTGTGGAACATGATCATGGTGTCGACGTACGACTTCGCCGAGCCGGGTTTCATCCTGATCGATACGGTCAACGAGATGAACAACAACTGGTGGTGCGAAAGCATCCGGGCGACGAATCCGTGTGGAGAACAGCCGTTGCCCCCCTACGGCAGCTGCCTTCTGGGGAGCATCAACCTCACGGGGTTCGTCACCGATCCCTTCACGCCGAACGCGAGCTTCGACCTCGACCGGTTTGCTGTGGTGGTGCGGGATTTCACCCGCATGCTCGACAACGTGGTCGAGATCAACGGGCTTCCCCTGGCGCAGCAGCGCGAGGAGATCCAGCGTAAGCGGCGGCATGGGATGGGGTTCTTTGGCCTGGGCTCGGCGATGGTGATGCTGGGCATGGTCTATGGTTCCCCCGAGAGTCTGCGATTCACCGAGCTCGTCGCTTCGACGATGGCGTTGGAGGGCTGGCGTGCCGCGTTGGCTCTGGCGAAGGAGAAGGGCCCCGCGCCGCTGCTGGCGGAGACGAGTACGGTCACCGCTGAGATGCTGCGCAAGCGGCCGGAGATGGTGGCCGACGGCTATTCTGTCGGCGAGACCATTCGCAACAGCGTGCTGCACGCGCGGTACAGCCGCTACATGCAACGCATAGCGGCCATCGATCCGGAACTCGTGGACGAGCTCGCCGCGGTGGGCGCACGCTTCACGCACCACACCTCGATCGCCCCCACCGGCACGATCGCCCTGTCACTGGGCAACAACGCGAGCAACGGGATCGAGCCCTCGTTCGCACACCTGTATTCGCGCAACGTCATTCGTCCTGGCAAGAAGACCAAGGAGAAGGTGGACGTGAAGAGCTATGAGCTTCTCGCCTACCAGACGCTGGTCAATCCCCACGCGAGTCCGGACGCGACCGATCCGGTGAACGCGCTGCCTCCGTCATTCGTCGACGCCAACAGCATTTCGCCCACGGCGCACGTGGACGTCCAGGCGGCGGCGCAGAAATACACCGACTCGTCCATCAGCAAGACCATCAACGTCGCCACGGACATCCCCTTCGATGCGTTCAAGGACGTGTACCTCTATGCCGCTCGCAGTGGGCTGAAGGGATGCACGACGTTCCGCTTCAATCCGGCCGCCTTCCAGGGCGTCCTGGTGCGCGAGGCGGATCTGGCGAGCACGGAGTACGTGTTCACCCTTGAAGACGGCACGGAGGTCCGCGCCAAAGGCAACGAAATCGTCGAGTACGAGGGGGAGCAACACACCGCTGCCAACCTCTTCGATGCACTGAAGGATGGCTACTACGGGAAGTTCTAGTCCCGCGGTAGTCCACCAGTTCCCCGGGGCGCCTCTGGCGCCCCTTTTTCTGGAGATCCCTTATGAGCGAGCAAGCTGCAGTGAAAACCCTGCCGCGCAGGATCACGGCATTTCGCGTGAGCACGCCGGCGGCCAATGAACCTCCTCTCCACACCGCGTCGCCTTTGCGCGATACCGAGCCGGGCCGACGCCTGGTGTTCAAGCCCCGCACCGGCATCGTCAAGGGCAGTGCACGCTGGCCGGCCCGACCGGATCTGCCGGACGGGAACGATGCGAAAACCTACCGTCTGATCTCGCCCGATGCGCGGTTCTACGTGACGATCGGCCACTACACCAACGGCTCCAATCATCCCTTCGAGGTCTTCGCCAACGGCGATGCCCCGAGAGGGTTGGGGCCGCTGCCGTGGCTGCTCTCGCGCGTCATGCGTTCCACGGACAGGCTCTGGATCCAGAAGAATCTGAAGGCACTGCAGAAGGTCACGACCAAGCCCTTCGACATGACGCTCCCCGGGGGCACCACGCGCCGGGTGAATGGCCTGGTGGCCGCGTTTGCGACGCTGGTGGATCATCGCTGCCACGAGCTGGGATTCTTCAATGACTCCGTCACCGAGTCGCCGATGCTGGCCGCCCGCATGTGCGAGAAGGAAGCCAAGGGAACGGCCGAGGGTTTCACGACGCATTCGTGGAACGTGAGCAATGCCCAGACCGGTGACGACGGCACGGTGACGCTGAAGGAATACACCACCGAGGACGGCACGATTGTCCCGCTGTCAGTGTGGTTTTCCGGGCGTTTCGAGCCGGAATGGGAAGGGCTGGCGAAGGTGCTGAGCCTGCAGATGCAGATCAGCGACCTGTCCCTGATCGCGACCACCCTGCAGGAACTGGAGTCCTACCATGAGCGCAACGGCGAGTATGGCTTCGCCGGCGTGCCTGGCTCGGACAAGCAGCGGTATTACCCGAGCACGCTCGCCTATGTGGCGACCCTGTTGCGCGCGCGCTACCAGCGCCTTGGCCTGTTTGGCGAGGATGGCATGCCCGTGCAGCAGATGGGCCTGTTTCATCGTGACGCGGACGATCTCCCGCACGAGCAGGCAGGGGTGACTGCCCGGGCGCAGGCCTCTGCGTCGGGGCGCGACTGCGTCACGTGCGGGGCCATCGGTGCGGTACACCGGTCCAGCGGATGTGATGTCTGCTCGGCCTGTGGAGCCAGCCGTTGCTCATAACGGTCTGATCGAAATCGTTTGGTGACACGCTGTAAACGTCGGAATGGGAGGGGGTCCGAACCCCCTCCCACCGGACTTGCAAATCCCACCGGGCCTTCGTAGAGTCGAGTGGCGCCAGAGGCTGTATCGCCAGCAGATCCCGCTGGGTCTGTTGCCGATACGACCTCAGCTCATCGAGGCCGGCGCATTGTGCCTTCGGGCACGACACCTAACGCGGAAGGTATCCGCGTCCCAAAAAATCCGACGCTCGCGTCGAGAATCGCAACCCTCACGGGACACTCCCGTGATGGGGTGTCCCCTTACCAAGGAGACACCCCATGGGCAATTCGGCCCATTCCCTCCGCGAGGAGGGCATTCCTGCTGTCTGGCTTCAGGACCCTGAACTCCTGCGTCTTTCCGAGGCGCTGGAAGAGGAGGCCCTGCGCGAGCAGGCACGCCTCGACGATGCGGCCGCACGAAACCGTGCGGTCCTGCATGACCTCTTCGATGGAACTGCCCGGGAATACACCTGGGAACCCAGGGCCATCAACAAGAAGGTCCTTCGCAGACCGCGGGCTGCCGTCAACGACGAGCTTCAGCCTCACCTGGTGATGCCTGCCGCCCGGCGGCGCTACACCAAGGAGCGCGAGCGCAATTTCCAGGACTTTCGAGGACTGGAAACCCTGTGTCTCGTCGGTCTCCTGGAGGCGTCCCTCGAGGACTTCTCCGGGTCTCGCCCGGGCACACCGGCGTTCTTTGATGCGTGGCTCTGGATGCGAATTCCTGAGCCGGCCTGGAAGGCGTTCTCGTTCGCCTGCTGCTGCGACGCGGCAGGCGCGGATCCGGACGTGATCCGTTCGGAAGCCGAAAGCAATCTCAGAGCCAAGCTCGGCGAGGACGTATACCGTCAGCTGCTGCGCCAGGTGATTGAGCTTGCGATTGCCGAGGCATCGCAGAACGCTGTGGCTCGCGGTACGTGGCACGAGATCGCCGCGTTGCGCGACGAGCTCATCGAGCTGACCTGATCAACACACACCACCCATGCGGGGGAAGCCCCGCCGGGGCTCCTCCGTTCCAACGAGGAGACACCCATGAGCAGTATCCAAACGGTCGACACCGCGAAAGCCTTCGGCCCCGTCGGGACGCCGGGCAGGAACATGCCCTGCCGGAGCTATCCGGCTGACGCACCCTACATGGCCGTCCGAAATCCCAATTACGTTTTTCCCACTGAGACCTGGAAGGTCCTCGGCTACGTGTGGTCCCGGGAGAACGCGCGCCAGGAACATCAGGGCCGGTTGGGGCTGTTGGTCATGGGGCCCAAGGGCTCCGGAAAGACCACGCTGATCGAGCAGTTTTTTCAGCGTCTCTCGGTGCCGGTTCCGTCCTACACCGCCAACAAGCGGACGACGTTGCAGGACCTCGTCGGAGGCAAGACGCTCTCCGGAGGGGAGATCCTGTACGACGAAGGCCCGCTGGTGTTCGCCATGCGCAATGGGCTGCCGTTCCTCCTCAACGAGATGGATCTGATGGATCCCGGTGAGCTGACGGGGCTCAACGACATCATCGAGCGCGGCGTCCTGCTCCGGGACAACGGCGAGATGGTCGAGGCGGCCAGAGGGTTCCTTTTCTTCGCCAGCATGAACACCCGCGGTGGTGGCGATGTCGAGGGCGCCTACAGCGGCACGAACGTGATGAACAAGGCCTTGATGTCCCGTTTCCTGAAGGTCTTCGCCGATTACCCCACGAAGGACGTGGAGGCGGAGATCCTCGTCCGAAGCGTTCCGGGACTCCAAACCCCGGAGGCGAACAGGTTTGTGGAGCTGGCCAACCTCATCCGTGCCGGTTACAAGGGCGAGTCTGGCGGTACTCCGCTGGAGGAGACGATGTCGACCCGGGAACTCATCACGTGGGTCGAGCTGGTCAGCACGTACCGGTTGTCGCGACCGGATGCAGCTCTTTTCGGCATCCGTCTCGTCTTGACCAACGCCTGCGAAGGGACCAGCGCGGCTGCCATCGAGCAACTGGTGCAGAAGCTCTTCCCGGTTGCTTGAGGGGTGGATATGGAAAAGTCCATCTACCTTGAGAACCCCGCCGGAAAAAAGGGCCCGAAGGTCTGGAAAGCCACCTTCGACACCATCGCGCATCAGATCACCATCCAGTTTGGATCCAAGTCGGATCGCAAGCCGAAGCTGATCGTCATTCCCAATGCGACAGAGGTGGTGTTCAACGACAGGGTCAATGCCAAGCTCAGGGAAGGGTATGTGCCAAAGCAAGATCCCTCGACGACACCCCAGTCCTCTCCACTGTTCCTGGCGAGACTGAGGGTGACGGATTCCGCAATCGCCCGAGCCCTCCATGAGGATCTCGATGCGGTGTCCGCAAGACTGGGGTTCGTTGCCACGAGCACGACCACCCGCGTGTGCAAGCTGACGCGCGACTGGATCACGGTGGATACCAGCACCGGACTCGTCGAGGCGGAGATCCGAGGGGCGTTCAACACCCGCATGGCGGGCTTTGCTGCGGCTGTCGCAGAGCGCTATGGCCTGCGGCTGGTCGACATGCAGGATGAGCGTGTGATCCCTTTGGAAATCCTCGTCCAACAGAGCGCCGAAGATCGTGCCAATCTCGATGCCCTGGGCTATCCGGTTCCCGTGGATATGCCTTCCATACCCGAGCTTTCGAGCTCGCTGGGCTTTGAGTTGGCCTGGTGAAAACTGTCCCCGCCGCTAGTCGGCGGGGCCTTTTCCAGAGCGTCCGAACCCTCGGGCGCTGTGGCAAAGGTTTACGGGCCTTGCGCCCAACGCATCGGGACGTTTTCCCGATCTCACCCAGCCGGGGCCATGCCCCGCAAGGGCATGCCTGGCCTCCCACAGGAGTTCACCATGCCCATCAAGACCCCCAAGGAGATCGCATCCGGTCTAACGATGCTCTATCCGAGCATCACGACCTGGACCGGTACCGTCTCCGTGAAGCGAGAATCGCACCTGGCCACCGTGGCCAGCCAGCTTCCGCCCAAGGAGCTGATTACCGATGGGGTGATTCACCTCATCGAACCCAAGAAGCTCGCCCCGCCGGCGTCGCGCCGGCGCGAGGTCGATCGAGCCATCATCAAGGTCGGTTTCGCTTTCATGGGCGGCTATGCCCTGAAGGATGAAGATCTGGACCGAGTGCTCACCGACATCGAACGCATCGAGAAGGAATATTGGGCAGATGTGAATCACATCTGCGCCAACCTCGAGAGCTTGTACGACGAGCGAGCGCGTTCGTTCCCCCACTGGGCGCACCTGATCGAGACAAACAAGCTCGAGGGTGCGCAGGCAAGGGCCCGTTACTCTTTCTCGGTGACGCCGATGAAGATGGCGCAGCCCCCCGCTGAATCGAAGGCTGTCATGGCGTTCGAGCGTGGGTTGGACGGCATCCAGGACGCCGTCTTGGCGTCCATCGCATCGCAGGCTCGCGACATGGCCACCCGGCTGTTCGGTAATCGCCAGGCGGCCATGACCCGGCGGTCGATCAATCGGATCTGGGAGATCCTCGAGAAGGTCGACAGTTTCTCGTACATCGACGCCCGTATGGCGCCTGTGAAAGAGAAGCTCAGCGCCATGCTCGACGCACTGCCTGTCAAGGAACCGTTCTCACCCACCGACATCGGTGTGGTCAGTGCGGTCCTCGCCCAGCTGCAGGATCCCGAAGCGCTCCTAAATGTCGGTCAGGCGATGTTTGCTGCCACCGACGCGATCACTCCGTCGTTGTTGCTGGAGGAGGCGCCTTCGATCGCGGATGAACCGAGCGTCCAGCTCAACGATGAGGCTGTCACGAGCCTGCCGCCGCCACCGCTGTCTCAGCCGGGGCCGGAATTCGTGCTGGCCTGGTAACACACCAACCGTTCCACCACCGCTGGCGGGCTTCATGCCCGCCAGCGGCTTGGTGGACGCAACCCACTCACGCATCACGGAGTAACCATGACGTGCATTTCGCTGCCCAAGGATTTTTTCCAAGGGGCAAGAAAAGACGCAAAGAACCTGATCCTTGCGCTGCCAATCATCGTTCGCGCGATGACGCAGAAGCAGGGAATTAAGGTTCGGATCCAGCAAGGGGTCGGTGTCGCCTGGACTACTCCAGACACGCTGGCCATCGAGGCCTTTCCGCTGCCCAAGGCCAATTCAATGCCCGGGGATTTCGAGCGGATGCTTGCCCTGTATATGGGGGGGCTGGACCACGAGATCGGTCACCACCGCCACAGTCGTCTCACCTGGCTGACCAAACAGCTGGAAGGTGAGACCGACCTGCTTCACGGGTTGGTCAACGCGATCGAGGACCCGCGCATGGAGGCTGCGTTGGCCAAAGAGTATCCCGGTTGCGATCGCAACATGAGGGCGCTCAGCCATGTGCTGGTGTCCGAACGACGCGACACGGCGGTGACCACGCAAGTCGCCCCAGCCAAGGCGGTCACCCACTGGGCGATGCACTGGCTACGGGCGCATCTTCGCAAGGAGAGCATCTATCTCCCCCTGGCCCAGGAAGGCGAACCTGCGATTCGCCAGATGTTCGGCGATGCAATGACCGAGAAACTGCTGAGCCTGCTCAACGGTGCCCTCGGCATGGCAAGCGTCGAAGACGCTCTCCAGGTGGCGCGGGAAATCCAGTCGATCATCCAGGCAGCGGCAACCAGTACGCCGCAAAGCACACCCTCGGCCACGACGGGCATGGGGGAAGACTCGGACGACGACAGTACCAGCGAGGCCTCAGCGCAGTCTGCCGCCGCGGAGAAGGACGATTCCGAGTCAGCCAATGACCCGGACACGACCGACGATGATGCGGAAGAAGCCGACAGCGGCCCCTCTGGTACGACGGTAAACCAGGACGGCACCGAAGACGCAGATTCGAGCGATCAGGGGACGTCGCCGGCCGCGGGAGCGAAGGACGATTCCGAGTCAGCCAACGACCCGGACACGACCGACGATGATGCGGAAGAAGCCGACAGCGGCCCCTCTGGTACGACGGCCAACCAGGACGGCACCGAAGACGCAGATTCGAGCGATCAGGCAACGTCGCCGGCCGCGGGAGCGAAGGACGACGCACGGCTGTCCGAGGGCGAGGAAGACTCCTCCGCCTCGGCACAGACAGGAGGACCGGCCTCCAACTCCGGAAAGGCCGGCGCGAAACGTCCGGCGCAGGCCCCGACACCGGCGCAGATCCAGGCAGCGCAAGATGCCCTGAACGGCGATGCTGCCGAGATGGTGCGCGACCGCGGTCAGGTGGTCAGCGATGCAATCCAGGAAGAGTTCACCGATCTGAGTGGCAAGGGTCTTATCGAGGACCACCGGTCCACCCTGCAGGGGCTGGATCCGGGGGTTCCTCAGCCCATCGCCGACGGCTATCTGGACACCATCAGCCTCAGTCAGGTGACGGCAGTGTCTGCTCGTGTTCGGCAGCGACTGATCGCGAAGGTCCAGTCGCAGTCTCGCCAGCGCACACTGCTTCGGACACGCGGGTACACCCTCGACACCACGGTGCTTCATCGCATCGCGACCGGAGACGGGCGGATCTTCCTGACGGAGCGAGAGGACAAGGGCATCAACACGGCCCTCTTCCTGTTGCTGGACGCGTCGGGATCGATGGCGTATGACGATCGCATCAAGATTGCGCGGGAGGCCCTTCTGGCAACCGCGTTGGCAGCCGATATGGTGCCAGGCCTCGCGACCGGCGTCGGTGCATTTCCGGGTGACTTCATCATCAAGCCCTTTGGTCAGTCGGCACGATCCACGTACCGGAAATTCGCCGTCGACGCGTATGGAGATGACACCCCGCTGGACGAGGGAGTGCTCATGGCCGCGCAGCTGCTGGCGGCACGCGATGAGCCGCGGCGCATGCTGGTCGTTGCCACGGACGGCATGCCGAGCTCGGAATGGAAAGCCCGCGATGCACTGCGTGTCACGACAGGAATGGGCATCGAGGTGTATGGCCTCGGCATCGGCACCCAAATCAGCAGGACGCTGATTCCGCAGTCCAAGACCCTGGCGAACATCCAGGCACTGCCTGACGCGCTTTTCAGCCTCCTCTCCAACGTGGCGTTGGCGATGGCGGCATAACCCAACCCCTGACCCTCCTTACGGAGGGTCAGGGCTCTTCTGGGGCCACAGGCCGTAGCACGACAAGTGCGTGCTACGGCGTGTCGCTCTGGCACCCCCATGCGCCCCTACGGGGCCATGCGAACGTCGGCGCTCCCGACGTCCCAATACTCGCTAGAGCGAGACCCATTCGGATCGCCGCGCCCGTGCAGGCGAATACCCTTTTCGCGCCACGGGCGCGTCCACTCTGAGGAGTCACCCATGTCCGAATTTGATCAGGAGAAGTACCCCGACGCCGACGTGGTTCTGCGTCAGGCCCAGGGCAAGTGGGATGTGCTCATCGCAGCCCTGTGCCCCGAGCTGCGGCCGCTGATCGACGGCAACAAGAAGGCGATGCCGTGTCCGTCCAACGGGCACCACAACAACGGCGACGGATTCCGCCTGTGGAAGAAGAAGTTCCACGAGGAAGGGGCCACCATCTGCAACACCTGCGGTGTGCGAAGCAACGGCATTGCCACCCTGATGTTTGTGAACGGCTGGTCCTATCCGGAAGCCCTCAAGGCCGTCTACGACGAGCTCAACGGTGGCGGCCGGAAGATCGAGGTTCGCCGGCGTGAGTTGAACATCCCCGAGCCCAAGCCCGTGGACAAATCCCGGCAGGATGCCTTCGCGGTGAAGTCCATCAACGACATCTGGAGCGGGACCGTTGGGCTTGGCCATGAACTGGCGGAGCCCGCGCGGAAATACTTCATCAAACGGGGGCTGGTCCCTTGCCGCGGTCCGTTGCAGGACATGCGGTTTCATCCGGCACTGGACTACTTCGACAAGGTCGAAAAGCCGGATCGCTCCTCGAAGACGGTCCTCATCGGGAAGTTTCCGGCGATCGTTTCGGCGATTCGTCAGCCCGATGGGTTTCCCGCGGCGCTTCACCGGATCTATCTGACCGAAAACGGCGACAAGGCCCCGGTCCAGAAGGTCAAGAAGATGACCCAAATCCCGAGCTTTCGCAGCGTCACCGGCGCGGCCGTACGTCTCGACGACGCGGGCCCCGTCTTGCACACCTGCGAAGGTCTGGAAACCGGGTTGGCTGTTCGCGTCATCATGGAGCAGCCGGTATGGGCGGGCATCAACACGACCATCCTGTCCAATCTCTGCCCGCCTCCCGAGGTGGAGCTCGTCTTCATCTGGGAGGACTGGGACAAGGGGGGCGCGGGCGCCATGGCGGGCCTGGCCTGCCAGGAGCACCTGCGTTCACGGGGTGTGCGCGCCATCCGTGTGATGCCGGAGTTTGCGTTTCAGGAAGGCGATGAGAAGGTCGACTGGAACGATGCCCTTCTGCGCTTCGGTCGGGATGCCCTGCGTCGCCACGAGGTGTGCTCACGGGTGAGGGACATTGCCCGGGACATTCTGAGGAAGCACCGTGGCAAAGTCGCGAGGGTGTCGTGATCATCGATCTGAAGGTCATCGATACAACCCCCGGCGTCGCGGGTCCGTTTTCGCCGCCTCTTCTGGCCGTGGATTCGGATGACGGGTACCGGAACTGGCTATGTCAGCGGTTCCGGGACGACTTCGGGTTTCGCCAAGTGCTCTGGCTTGTGGCCCGTGCCCTTGGGCGTCCCGGTTCGACGCCGGTCGCCGGCACTGTTGTGGGACCGCATGCCAAGGTTCTGCGCGAGGCCTGCGCCGTGTTCCTCGACACCAGTGGCGACACCACCGCTGGGTCGCGGGGCATTGCGACCTTCGACTCCGGCGACGAGGCCAGCGCCGCATCCGACGACGCCCAGCGCAACTTCCTGCGGTGGCTTCGCCAGCGGTACACGGCCGACACCAGCTTCCGCCTGCAGTTCGAGACGCTGGCGCAGCGCTGGCACCGCTGGCGGCCACTGCTGCGCTGTTCGGGACCCTTTGCCGCCGGCCTGGAGCAAAGCCTGGACGCCCTCAACAAGAAGATGTCCACCACCTGAGTCCCCGGCCACCTCGCGCGGCCGGGGCATCACCGCCGCCCCGTCGCGAGATTTTTTCGGAAAGGGGATCGGTCATGGCATAACAACCTCACCGGCAGGACGCCGGCGACAACCGGAGGCAGGGAAGCGCTCGACAGGACCGTCGAGAGGAGATGCGCACAGGCCGCGCAGGAATCGCCAGGACGCGAAGCTCAGGAAGCGCAGGAGGGCAGGGCGCCCTTCAGTACGGCCACCGCAGGGACCGCGGGCCAGGGACGGGGAGTGGAAGGTGTGAGGGACCGGCGCGGGACGCGCCTCGCGCGATCGACGCGCGCCAGGGAGGGAAAGCGGTGTAGGAGGCGGGCCCCTGGGATGGGGCACCCCTCAACCCATGCGCAGGAGCGCTCGGGTCGAAGGGGGCGACACAGAGGTCGCCGCGTGTGTCCAGGGAGAGGCCATCAGCTGTGCACCGTCGCCGGGAAGGACTCCTGGCGGCGGTCTTATCTTTTTGCGCCCTTGGCGCGCCCGGTCTTCGCCGCAGCGCGCTTGGCATCGACGGATTTCTGGACGGGAGCGTAGACACCATCGGCCTGCCGCCGGAACTGACTGGCGCGGTACAGGATGTTGGCGACGGTGATCCGGGCAACCTCCGGACCGACCCCGAGATCGACCTTGCGCCTGGCCAACTCCTCGGTGAGCTGGACGATCGTCACGGGCTTGCCGCCCTGCTCGCGCGCCAGTTCCAGCCCCAGATCGATGACGGCTTTGGCGCGCTGACGCCGCGCTTCCGGCGACATCGCATTCGAGGGAGAGGCCTTGCTGCGTTTCGGGGGCGTGGGGATTGCCTCGCGAACGCCCCCGAGGGCCATCTCCGATAGCGCGCGCATCTCCTCCTCGACGTCGCGCAGCTGCTCGCGCAGGGTCTCGGCGCGCTTCTGCAGTTCCGCCTGGTGTTCCTTGGCACGCGATCTGGCCAGGTCCGTCTTGCCCCTCCACAGGGCGTCGATGACATCGACGGGTACGAGCGCGCGCTTGATCGTCATATCGGGTTCGCTCCGGAAACGTGCCGGCTAGGGTAGTGGGGCGAGGGTGGGTCCACAACCTGAGCCCGCCCCGCGGGCCGGCGCGCTGCCCGAATTTCGCCACAATTCCTGCCGGCGCATGCCCCTGCAGCGCCCTACGATTTCGCGTCACTCTCTGGAGCCGCGTGACATGGCCACACTCCCGCGTCCGCTCACGGATCGCCCTGCGACCGGCAGGGAGGTGCTGATGCGCCTGCTGGAAGCGTCCGACCGGCTCGCCGCGTCCGCGCGCCCCATGGCGGCTCCGCTCTGGCTGTGCTGCCTCATCGGACTAGGCCTCACCGCGGGACTCGTGGCGCTGATCGTCTGGGTGCGTGTCTGGCCGCTTCACCTCTCCGCGTTCTGCTCGGTGAGCCTGTACCTCATGCTCGCGCCGCTACGAGGGTCTCGAACAGCCCACGAGGTACTGGCGACCCTCGTCGCGCTGCTGCCGCCACTCCTGTTCGTGGTCCTGCTGGTGCAGCGGACTCTGGCGGACCCCCAATTTGCGATAGTCGACAGCGGCGCCTGGACGGCCGCCAGCGCCCTGGTACCGGTGACCGTCGGCCTGGTCGCCCAGGCCCTGGCGATGCGTCCGTGGCGCGCGGCAGTCACCTGACGGCGTTGCCGCAACGCCAAGCCCAGTGAGACCCGTGTCCCTGCGCCGCCAGCTGGTGCTCGTGGCCTTGTCCACGCTGGCCCTTCCATGGGCTGGCTGGCAGTTCGTCAAGCAGCTCGAAGGCGTTCTGCGGCTGGGGCAGGAGCAGGCGCTTCTGGCCTCCGGCAAGGCCCTCGCACGCAGCCTCGTCGCAGTGCGGGCCGAGCTGC
>DAOOVM010000004.1:0-48481 GCA_035370085.1 Rhodanobacteraceae bacterium
GCGGATCAAGCGCCGCCCGTGGTTCGCATTATTCCCTGTCGCGCAGGGCTTTTGACCGTGGAAAGGTGCGATCTGATGGGACCTTTTCCCGCGGGATGGGGCCAGTTGACCCGTTACACTCTCCGCATGCCCCACAACCTGCGCCCGATGCCACACCCCGCCCCCCCCACCGAGATCGCCACCGAGGAGTGGTACCTGCTGCTGGATGCCGATGACGGCCCGGTGTTCGAGCGGGTGCAATCGCAGTCGGTGGCCCAGATCGCCCTCATGGCGGGGATCGGTTTTGCGTACGACCGGTTTGCCGCTGGCGAGCGCGAGGCGCTGCAGGCGCGCTGCCAGGCCTTGCCACCGGATCTCCTCGACGGCGATCCCGCCAAGCTCCTGGCGGCGAGCGACGCGCAGGAGGTGGTTCTCTACACCCAGGTCGCCCGTGGCCAGGCGCAGCCGCGGTACCGGCTGTGCGCGGCCGCCGACGCGCCCTCGCTCCTCGATGCCGCCGCGCACTACCTGGGCGCATACCGCCACAGCGTACTGTGCGCCACCCTGCTGCAGTTCGATGAGCTGGTGATCGCCCGGATCCGCGAAGCGCAGGCCCACCGCAGCGCAGCCGCACTGGCGGCCGGCTTGCGGGACTTCCACCTGCGCCTGTTGCGCGAGATCGGCCTTCGGACGTTCCTCACCCGCCTGGTGCAGCAGGGCGATAGCGTGCTCCTGATCCGCGCGCGCGACCTGTCGGACTACTCGCTCTGGCTGGGCGGGCGCGAGCTGCGCCAGTGGGTCCGCGATCGCGGGCAGACCCTGGACTCTCCCGAGGTGATCCTCGATGTCGAGGTGCCGACCCTGCTGGGCGGCCTCAGCATCGAGGCGCATCCGGCGCCGGTGAAGTTCCTCGCGCACGTCTCGCCGGGGGAAACCATCGTCTTCAGCCACCCGGTGCCCCGCCCGACGGCGCCGCGGCGGCCGCGCCCGCCCAGTGCCGCGACGTGCGCGCAGTGGGGCGAGAACATCACCCCGCTGCGTCGCAAGCGTTAGCTCCCGCTCGGGCTCTCCCGACCGCCAGCTCGACTATCCCTGCGCGGGCGCATCGGGCGCCGACGGCGCACCGTCCTCCCGCCTGTAGTCGAAACCCGCCTCCTCGATCGCCGCGCTGCGGATCTCCTCGGCGATCTCCTCCTCGGTCGCGTCGTCCTCGACCTCGACGTCGAAATGCCGCGGCTCGTTCCAGGACTGGCAGCGCACCCCACACCTGATGATTCGCATGCGAGCTCTCCGACTAGGGAATCCGGCCAGGCCGTTGCCTGGCGCTGCGGATGTCCGGTGATCGCGCCCGCCATCGGCCGGCCGGCCAAGAAATGGTGCGCTCAGCCCTCCGCCGCCATCACCGCCTCGGCGATCAGCTGCGCGCTGGCCTTCCCGCGGTAGACGTTGCGACTCACCGAGACGATGGCCCGCAGCTGCGGCGGCATCCTGAGCGGATCGCGGGTGTGTTCGACGCTGCGCGCATTGAACCAGACGAACTCGACCGGCCCCACGTCGGCGTGCAGCGTGACGCGCAGATGCTGGCCCTGGCCCATGGGCCTCACCTGCAGCACCTGGCCCTGCAGCTCGAAAAGCGGTGCCTCAAAGCCGCGGCCGTACGGGCCCAAGGCCTCGATCTCCTCGAGCAACGCCATCGATGGCGCGGCCGGCAATCCCCCATCGACATCGAACCACGGTCCCAGCGGTTTGCCCGCGAGCCGATCGCGCGCCTGCGCCTCGAAGGCCTGCCCGAAGGCGCCAACGCAGGCCGCCTCGACGGTGACGCCTGCCGCTGCCGCATGACCGCCGGCGGCTCGGATCCCTGCACCGTCCGGCGCCCGATCGCGGATGGCGATGAGCGCATCGCGGGCGTGGAATCCCGGCACCGACCTGACCGAGCCCGAGTACAGGCCCTCACCGACCCGTTTGGGGGACAGGCAGACCGTCGGCCGGCCGAAGCGCTGGGCCAGCCGTCCCGCCACCACGCCATGCACGCCGGGGTGTCCCTCTGGGAAGGGGATCACGATCGCGCACGCACCCGCATCGACCTGCGCCTGCGCCAGCATCATCGCTTCCGCCAGCAGCTCGGCCTGGATCTCTCGGCGCGCCCGGTTGGCCTCGTCGAGCTCGGCCGCCAGTGCCGCGGCTTCCTTGTCGGTCCTCGCCAACAGCAGCCGGGCACCCGGCATGGCGGAGTCCAGGCGGCCGACCCCGGCCAGGCGCGGCGCAATATCCCAGGCAAGGTGCGTCGCGGTGAGGGGCGAGGCGTCCAGCGGGTCGCGCCGCGAAATCGCCCGCAGCGCCGACAGCCCGGGCATGGGGCTGGGGCCATTCATCCGCGCCAGTCCGGCGACGACCACGGCGCGGTTGTTGACGCTTTCGCCCAGGCTCACCGCATCCGCCGTGGTGCCCAACGCCACCGCCTGCAGCAGCGGTGCCAGGCTCGGCGCCGAGGCCGAGAGTGTTCCGCGGGCAATGAGCTCCCTTCGGACCTGACACATCAGCAGCCACGCCACCATGCACCCGGCGATCATGGGATCGCCGTAGGCTGCGGCGTCGTGCCGGGCCGGACTCACGCACGCCAGCGCCGATCGCGGCGGCCCCTCCGTAGGCAGTATGTGGTGATCTGATACTATTGTACTTATACCCTTGCGCAGCGCTTCGCGGATAGTGGTCTCGTCGCTGGATCCCTGGTCCGCCGTGATGATCAGGCGCACGTCGGGGACCCTGCGGCAGACACGCTCCAGATAGGCCAGACTGAATCCGTAGCCCTCGCTCAGGCGCTCGGTCGTGTAGAGGTGCACGTGGTCGGGCGAAGCCCCGAAGTAATCCACGAGCGCGCTGTAGAGGACTTTGGCCGCGGAAAGACCATCGCAGTCGTGGTCGAGGCACAGAATCGTGTGCTCGCGCCCGACGATCGCGTCCGCAATGCGCCGAGCTGCGATGTCGATGTCCGGAAGCGTGGCCGGCGGCGTGAGCTGCTGCAGCGAGGGTGCCACCGCCGCCGCCACGCGGCCGCCGGCGCGATCGATCATCCGCGGCGTGAACCGCGCGGACAGGATCCGTTGCTGGAGCGAACTGAATCCCTCCGCCCGCGCCTGGTCGGAGATGACGGGGTCAAGGGCGCGTGTGAGAACGCGTGGCGTCTGCAGATCGAGCATGGGTCACCTCGATCTCCATCCTTGCACCGGAGGATTGGATCCGGAAATTTCAGCGCGGGCGTGGACGGCTGGCGTCGCAGGCCTCCGCTCAGGCGACCTCGATCACGTACCCGGGATGAGGAAAGCCCTCGTCCATCGTGGCGCAGCGCGCACCGAGGGTCGCCCAGTGCGCATTGCACAGGCAAAACTCCGGAGGGTCAGGCGATACCGCGGCCGCCGGGAGATCCAGGGCTTCGGCCACTTCGCCGACCGTGGAGCAGATGATCTCGACGCCGCCGGGAAGGCGGATTAGCACCTCGCTGCACATCGGCCCTCTCCGCCGCCGTGATGCGGCGGAACGCTACCAGCGTCCTGCCGCGTCTACCAGCGTCCTGCCGCGTAGAGAAGGCCCGCGCACGCCAGAAGGTTCACCGCGCACGCCATCCCTATCCCCCGCAGGGTCTGCCAATAGCCCCCGGTTCGGGGGCGAAGATCGATCCGGATTGGCACAACCTCGCGGGAGACAGGGGGGGGGCGCATGGCTCGCCTCAGGGGCCGAGATTGATCTTGAAGGGCGCCGACTTGCTGCCCAGTGTCGCCGTGCACACCGCGGAGCCCGAGACGCCGGCCCCGGTCGTAACGTGGAAGGTGAGCCTGGTGCTGCCGTTCGTGTCCGTCGGCTGGATGGTGGGATCCAGGGTCACGGTCACCGTTCCCGTCGCGCCGGCCGTCGAGCAATTCGCCACCGGCGTCGCGCCGACGATGGGCTGCGGGGGCGTGTCGGTGGAGGTTGCCGTCAGGATCGTGGCCACATCCACGGTTGTGCTCGAGGCCACCGTGGTCGACGCCGGATTGAAGGTCAGCGTGCCGACCTGCGCCTGGTGCTTGGTGTCGATGACGGTCGCCTGGTTGCGCGTCACCGTGCCGGCCGGCGTCTTCACTTCCACGGTCAGCAGGCCACTGGAGGGCGTGCCATCGCCGATCACTGCGGTGCTGAGCACCAGCGGGCCGGCCGAGTTGGAGTTCGCCACCGTGGTGTTGACCTCATTGAGCAGCTTGCCGTTGGACGTGGTGACCGTGATGGTCGAGTCGCGCGGCGGCAAGTTGCCGTGGAGATCCGACACGAGGATCTGCACCGGCGCTGCCGTCACGTCGTCGGCTTTGATCGTCCCCGGGTTGATCTGGATAATCGCAGCGGAGGTCGAGAACACGATGACCATGTTGCGCCCCACCTGGGTGCTGGCCGGGCTGCAGCCGTTGCCGAGGTTGCAGGGGCTGCCGTCGTAGCGGCCGTTGGGCCCGTCCCAGCGGTTGTTGCCGTTGGCGTCGATGAAGGGCTCGCTGGCGTCGCGCACGCGGTTTTCATTGTCATCGCGGAAGGGTTCGCCGATGTCGCCGTAGGCCTCGCCGGCGTCATAGAGCCCATTGCCGTTGGTGTCGGTGAAGGACTCATCGCCAACGACCGTCGCCAGAACCGACACCCGCCCGTCCGCCGGCCGCGGGTTCTGCGATTGCAGCGTCGCCGTGCACACGCCGGCCGACGTGGTGCAGGAGGGCGTCACGCTGCCGCCTTCGGCAGTGAAGCTCACCACGGTGCCGTCGGGAACCGGATTGTTGAAGTGGTCGGCCAGGCGCACAGAGATCAGCGAGAGGCTGCCATCGAAGTCCCAACCCTCTACGTTGAGAGTCGACGCCGACAGCGACACCGAGTCCTGGTCCGCGGCGCCGCTGGAGACGAGCAGCGGCTCGGACTCCGTGCCCGACCCTGAGCCCAGGGAGGCGCGAACGGTGAAGGTGGTGGCCACCGATCCGGAAGTCACGGTGGTGCGGACCTCGCCGTTGTTGTCCGACACTCCGGAACTCGGCCGCAGGGAGAGGCCACCGGCGGAGGACGACAAGGTGAACTGGACGTTTTGCCCGGGCACGCCCACACCGCCGTTACCAATCACGCGGAAGACCACGACCGACGTCTCCGGCAACGCGGCACGCGCGTGGCCCTTGAGGGCAATGGTGGTCGGGGTGGCCGAGACGTACGCAACGCCGCTCGCCGGCGGTGGCACGACCGTGACGTCCGCGCTGGCCGTCACGGGGATCGTCTGGCCAGGCAGCAGCGCCTGCGCCCGCAGCGTGTCGCGGCCGACACAGCCTTGCCTGGGGGTGTAGACCGAGCTCGCATTGCCGCCGATGGCCTGGACCGGCGTGACAAAGCCCGCCGTGCCCAGGGTGGCGCAGCTGGAGGTAAACGCGATCGAGACCGGCAGCGGGAAGGGATTGCCGTCCGCATCGAGCACCTTCACACGCAGCGCCGCGTCGGTGCCCCCGATCACGGTCGTTGGGCTCACGTCGAGCACACCCGCCTGGAAGGGAGTGCCCCAGCCCAGCCGCAGCACAGGCATGCGAACCTCGTAGGACAGGGAGGTCGCGACCGACTTGCCGTCGACTTTTGCCGTCGCGCCCATGGAGTGGGCGCCTTCCGCGAGCGAGGGCTGAAAGCGCACCTGCGCCATTCCGTTGTCGTCGGTGAGAACCGCGCCGTTGGAGGGGTCGAAGGTGCCGCCGTCTGAAGCGACCGTGACAGTCACGCCCTTGGCGGGCACGAGCTCGCCGCCGGGCTTGCCGACCACCTGCTGGATCAGCTCCGCCTTGACCTGCACGGTGGCGATCTCGCCGGATTGCAGCCGGGTCGTTGCCTCACCCTTCTGGTTGGTCAGCGTGAGCGTGAGGCGCGGTTCGAGGGTGCGATCGACGATGTAGTTGATCGTAGCCGCTCCGCCGCCCTCGCCGCTGCTGCCCTGTACCGAGGCGTTCAGCGCGAAGCCGCCGGCGTCTGCGCCGACGAGCAGCTGCGCGCGGGCCGAGCCGCTGTTGTCGGTCAGCACGGTGCCGCTGGCCGGCGTCACGGTCGCGCCGTTGGTGTCGAACTTCACCAGCACGTTGGCCGCCGGCCCCGTGGTGTTACTGATGACCGTGCTGGCCGAGGTCTTCGTGACCGTCTGGGTGACGGTAGCGACCACCGAGGCCTGCACGCCGGCGCTGAAGTGATTGGTCGGGATGTCGTTGGCATCGCGCAAGCTCAGCGCAATGCTGTATTTCGTCGCTGTGACCGCACTATCCACCGCGGCCTGCTTGGTGCCGCCGCCCCCGCAGCCGGCAAGCGCCGCGGCCGCAGCCAGGCACAAACCCAACCGATTGAACCAACGCTTCATGCTCATCTCCTTTAGGGGCGCGCTCTCGCGCCATCTTTGAGCCTACGCAGCGAGGCCCACGGCGAAAAAATCAGCGCGATGCCACGCTCGGGGCGCTCTGCGCGGTACGGCGGTCGATTGCCTGTAGCACCAACCCGAGGTATCGGGCCTGGAAGCGCGAATAGGGCGAGTGGTATCGGGCCATCGCCTGGGCGACGTTCCCGGTCTCGCGCCAGGCCTGGTAGTAGATCCACGTGCCCACGTACGCGTTGACGCAGGCGTTGTCGCGTAGCGCCGACTCCGAGATCCCCATGGCTGCCAGCGTGGGCAACCAGGAGGAATTGATCTGCATGGGGCCGATGTCGTAGGAACCGTTATCGTTCTTCGACACCCGGCCGACTTCACCGGCCTCGACGTCCCGAAGGATCTCGATCGGCAGCGCAGGGATGTGAAACGTCTCGGCAGCCTGCGCGATGCAGGTCTTGATCATTGCCTCGGTTTGAGGGTTACGCGCGTGGGCAGTCGAGGACAACACCAGCGCCAGCAAAGCCAGAAGGAATCGCTTCATGCGTGCACACCGCACCATCTTGGGTGTGCGTACAGTAGGGCATGGGAGAGGCGTATTCCGCGGGGAAAGGTTCGATCAAACGCGATCTTTCCCCGTGTAAGTGGTCAACCGAGGTCAAAGCCGGTGAGGAGGACCACGTCGGCGGATCGGAACGCCATCCGCGCCTCCTCCAGGGCCGCCTGGGGCATGCACGCCGCCAGCACATCCAGGAGGCAGCTCGCCGTGTCCTCGTAGCTGGAGGCAAGGGCGTCCATGAAGGCAATCACCGAGCCACCGGCACGAAGCGTGGGCACCATCTCCAGCTCGAATCCCGCCGGGATTGACAGGGCCAGCCTGGACCAGCGCGGCAGCAGGGGCAGGAGCGGATGATGGAGGGCCTTCTGCACAGCGCTCCGTGTCCACGCCAGGATGTTGTCGAGGGTGAGGAGATTCGGACGCCCACCCCACTTCGCGGCAATGATCTCCGCGAGCAGTCCCTTCTGGTATTGGGCCCACGACTCGTCGCGGCCGATCACAATCGCAAGGAGACGGTCAGCTGCGTCGGCCGGAGTTGCGCATCCTTCGAGGACCTGCCAACGCCAGCGCGGGACAAGTCGGGTCTGGAACAGTGAGGAAAACGCAGCTCCGCCCTTCCCCATGACCTCGGCGACGTCACTAAACGGTGCGGTGAGGTAGAAGCCGGTCCTGCAAAGAGCCCCCTCCCCTCCCCCGTTCACCAGCTGGCCGGCAAGGGGGCGATGGAGATCCGGCGACGTGATGCACACGAGGCATCCGCGCGCTGCATGGGGTGGCGCCAGGGCGAGTCGGAAGAACGGCACCTGATCCTGAGTGGACGCCGGCGGCTTTTCCATGTCCGTTCCAGTCGATGAAGCATCCATGCGGGAGAGCGTCTGCGGTGGCATCGCGGTCATGGCGCAACGATACCGTCAGATCGTCGCCTATGGCGCGGGGAAAGGTGCCATCGTCTTGGACCTTTCGGGCAGAAACAAAGGCCCGGGGATGCCCTAGCCGTTCACTTGACCTGTTGGTGTAGAGCCGCTTCGGCAAGTAGCGTCTCGTGCATCCGTCGAGTTGCCCAACTGCGTGATCGGACAAACCCGAATTGAAACACCCGCGGCGACCCCACGAACCAAGCCCATATAGCGCCTGGTCCGTCGACCTTCAATTCCTGGCCTGGCTGGATACCGAAGTTGCTCTGTGGCTGCATGCAGGCACAGGCACCGTTGATTGCGCCATCTGGATATTCGCGGTAACGGCGTGGGCCGTGAATCGCGAAAATGGTCGCGAAAGCATCCTCTGCGTCTTTCAGTTCCGCTTCAACGTGCTGCTTCATTGGATCGTGCCCTTCATCAACAGGTCAAGTGAACGGCTAGGGGGATGCCGGGCCTTTGGTTCCACTACGAACACCGAGCCTGCTTACTGGCTGAAATCGATCAGGTAGTTGGGGACCTTCTCGAAAAGGAAGGTGCTGTCCAGATGATCCTTGTACGCACCATTCATCCACTGGTGGATTCCGTGACCACTCATACGAGACGGCTCCACGTACAGATCGAAGTGCCAGTTTTCGGGACCCAGGGTCGCGCCCGATTCGGAGTAGCCGGTGACCATTTCGATTCCCGCCCGTCCCGACGCATCATCGACCCACGCGATCATGGTTGGCGGGACGGTGCCGATACCAGAAGCCGAGAACGTACTGTTGGCAAGACCCTGCGCAAGATTCTGACACCGCTTCACGTAGGCCTGGTAGCTCACGCATGACGCAACAAGGAGCTTCGCACTGGCGGGAGGCAAGGAGACGCCGGCGACTGAATTCGGAGCTAACTTGAGCTTCTCGACGCCAAAGGGAGCCGGGGAGAAATCGACAGTAAAATGCGCCAACGATCGCGTACCGTCGAACGTGTCGAACGCAACATAATACGACAAACCCCACCGCCCCTTCACATAATCGGCATCCGACGTCCCGAAGAAGTTGGCTGCCACCATGTTCCAGGTGCCTGTTCCGAGGGTAAACGTCGCGCGGCGCGGTGCGGTCCAGGTCATCGAGACCGGCGTATCGATGACGTGCGGAGTTGCCGCCATATAGGCCCCGCCCACAGCTTCACCACCAGCCGTCGTGTAGACGACGGCATCGGCCAGCTTCCCGATCACACCCGTCCGGGCGCGGGTCAGCTCGTCATTGACTGCGAAACGACCTTGGATCAGGTAGTACTTCTGCGATCCATCAGCATCGAAAGAGTAGTAACTGATGAACAGCAGGTTGTTGCCACCATAGTCAACGAACAACCCCGTCCCCGCTTTCGCGGGATCGAAGTACGTACCGCGAAACGGCTCCTCCACGGGCATCTGACCACTTACCCGTGCAATCGGCGCGGTGTACTGGGCGAAGGCCGGCAAGGCGGTGCACGACAGGACAAACAGCAGTCCCATGAGGGCAATGCGGACTCTTTCTTTCATCTCCCCTTCCTCCTTAGTGGTAATTGCTACTTCCTGCATAGCTTACCGCAACGTGCATCCATCCGAAATTTTGCTCTCAGCGCCTCGCGGTGCGTGGCGCCGCCACCAAAACACAGAAACCGGCAGCTCACTCAGTGGCAACAAAGGAGATCGAACGCTTGCGCTGGATAGCTCGCAAGAACAGGGGCCGGACGCGGATTGAGGCAGCGATAGGAGGTGTCGCCCTCGCGGCCAGGACAATCGCCCCAGCTATTGATAATGCACGTTTCCCTGAAAAACGGGGTGCCCAACGAATAGACGGCATCGTCATCTCTATCGAGGTGTGGGCAGGGATAATTGTACGCCATGGCGACCCAGCATTCCCCCTCCAGGACCTCGTTGTAATACCGATGATCCTTGCCCGAGACGATGATTCCACCAGGAAAGTTCTTAGCCATGTCGTCGAGATTGGCACTGTTATATGGCTTGCAGAATGACCAACGGGCCTCTTCATGCGTGCCCGCCGAGCATGTCGCCGCGACGAAGTTTCCACCGCCATCGACACTGGGCTGAGCCACGTAGCAGTTTCCTATATCGACCTGCGGCGGCGGGGTGGTGCTCGGCGTGTCGGATCCGTCAGGAACGAGCTCCGAAAAGCCCACCAAAGCAACAGCTGATGGCAGAGTCAACGCCGTGGACCCGATCCATGGGCTCACATCGTACGTAAATGATGCCGTTACACCGCGAACGTGCGTATTGCCCGGCTGGATTACACCTGCTGCTAATGAGCTGTTCGCGTTGACCTCGGATGCGACCGCCTCGGCCCTGGCAGTGATCGTGGCGTTGGTGCTCCCGATGTCCTGCGCAGCAAGAAGGGACTGCAATGCGGGACCCATCAGCCACGCAACCGCGCGGGTCTTGCCATCGCCACTCGACTTGATTGCCGTCGCCATGTAGGACTGACCGATCAGGTTATGGCCGACCCCGCCAGCGTGATTTGCGAAGTTCGCTGGAAGATACCCCGACGCGATCAGCGAGGCGACAGATACATCGGTCGCAGTATCCGCTGTCATTTTGATGGATTTCTGGTTCGCCCACTCACGCACGGCCGCAGCGAACTGGGCAAGCTCCCGTCCGTCTTGCTGCCCCGCAGCAACTTGCGCTGTTACTTGCGAGCCAACCTTCTTGTAAGCGCTGACCATAAGCAGCATTGCCACGCTTGCCAAGGCAACAACGGCCAGTAGCTCGACAAGGCTAAAGCCCTGGCGTGCAGCTTTTTCGCTCCATTTAGTTTGGCGCACAGCACAAAAGATCATATGGATTTTGTCCGATGTCGGCGAAGGCCTGTTGTGCCTCATTACGGCCGGTGTTAGAGATACAAGGTTTGGCATAAATGCTCGGCACATCCGACGCGTCACATCGCCACGCGGATGGATTCCATGTGCCTTGCGTTTGGTGACTCCAGTCGCACACACCATCGGTGGCAATAGTTGCCCCATTTAGCTGTATGTCGAAGAAAATGTCCCACGATTCTGTGTCGGTATAGTAGGGCTGTGGTGTGCACGTCGGACTCAGATTAATATCGCACGACCACTGGTAGACTGCTCGGCCTCGCGAATCAATTTCACGCTTGCTAAGAAACAGTGAGCCCACATCGCTTGGGTATACAAGTGAGGTGGCTTTGTAGTTACAGAAAGGCGTTCTCGCCACCTCCGTATACCCTGCCGGGCAGGACGGGAGCACATATTTGTTGCCTGCGTAGTAGCTTCGATCCGTTTGCTTAAATACGCAGCTTTTCCATTTATTGGACCCTGATACATCCACAGGGTTGACCTCCAGATCCGAGAACCCCTGCAGCACCACGGCGTTCGCAGCAGATGTTGCCGCTCCGAGGAATGCCGCCAGGTCTTTCGTGAATCCTCCATAGACACCCTTGGCGACCGTGGATCCCTTGTCGACGGTTCCGGCGACTACCTTGAAGGCCTTGTTCGCTTCTTCGGCAACCTGCTGCTTGTACGCGAGCACCATCGCGTCGTTGGCCGCCATGCCCATCTGCTGGAGACGGGATCCCAAGGGAGTCGAGCCCTCGGTGACCACGATGGGAACCTTACCGGTGGCGTCCTTGAGGCCGATCACGACGTAGGGCTGAAACATCGGTGAGGTCCCGATGGTGCCGTTGCGCTTGGCAAAGTCCGTCGGCAGCAGGCCTGCGGTGATCAGGTCCGTGATCGCGATCGTCTTCGGGGTTCCGGCGGTGAAAAGGGACCCGTTGGTGGTCACGTACTGCTTCGCCGCGGCGCGAATGAGCGACATCTCGCGAGCCTGGACGGAAACAAAGTTCTCCCGAGACGACGATTGGGTCATCGTCTTCATTCCCATCATCACCAGGGCCGAGAGGCCGACCAGTAGCGTGAGAACGATCAGTGCCTCGATCAGGGAGAAGCCCTGCTCGTGCTTTCGGGGGGCGCTTGGGATCATGGGGAGTGTCTCAGACGAAGAAGATGGCGATGTACGAGGTCTTGCCGGCAATCGGTGGAGTGCTGCAGTAGGTCTCGATCGTCGCCAGAGTCGCATCCATCGCATTTGGCGCGTGGATGGTTTGGTTTCCGTAGTTGATCGAGACAGCGGTGGCCTTGTCCTGGAAGTAAACAGCCAGTTCGACACAGGCAGAGCTCGGCACCCCGCGGACCGTGATCATGGCCAGGCGGCCCGTTTCACTGGTGCCCCACTCCCAGTCCGAGCGATTCACGGATGTCGTGCCACCGAAGGCATTGATGAAGGCGTTGGCGCTTGCGTCGAATCGCATCACATCGGCCAGCGCGCTCGCCAGTTGCGCGGAATTCAGGCCGGTGTAGCCGTTCGGGCTGTCCGTCGGGTAGATCGAGTGCACCAGCTCCATGATCTTCTCGACTTCCTGACGCACCTGGGCAATACGCCGGGCCTTGTACGCCTCCATGCCTGCCCAGGCAGCACCCAGCGTCAGCGATGCCAGAACAAATATGACGAGGAGTCGCTCGATGAGCGTTGCCCCCTGCTGGCAACGTCGGGATGGGGGTGCGGCTTGCATTAGAGAATCACCATGAAGAACGTGGTGCTGTTCGGCGATGGGGGGCTCGCCTTGCAGGCGTTGAAATAGTCCGCAGGCGCAAGGTCGATGCTCACGCCGTCCTTGATGATGTTCGACGAGGTATTCACGGTGAGCATGTTCACGCGATCCTTGATCTGCGCCACGAGCGCCGGGCACAGCGCCGCCGGGATGTTGTTCGCGATGATCAGTGCGGCCGCGTTCTGCTCGCCCCGCCAGGCTGTTGGTGCGATCGCGTAATTCCCGCCGAACGGGTTGGACATGAGCCCCCCAACGTCCGGGATCGCCGGCGCGACGTTGGCGGTCACCTGGACGCCGGTGAGATTCTTGTAGCCGTCGGGCGAAGTGGCCGGATAAAGCCTGTGCAGGGTGTCGGTGATCCGCTGGATGTCCATGGTGAACTCCAGCGCGCGCTTTCCGTCCGTGGCATCACGGCTGTAGACCAGAAGTACGGATGCGATGCCCATCACGACCGCGAGAGCGATCAGCGCTTCGACCAGACTGAATCCGCCTTGCTTCATGTCAGTTGTCGTAGAGGTAGAATTTGGGGCCGTTGACGGCGATCTGGGATCGCGTGCAGTAGTTACGCACCGCGTTCTGTTGCGAGGTCACGCTTACGGTGCCCTGGAACGGTTCCAACGTCAGGTAGATCGATGTGCCCACGCGTATGCGCTGCACCCGTCCCGCCATGGCCATGAGCACGCCCAGACACAGATCCGGATCCGGGATGGAAACGGTGGTCATAAACGACTGGTTGGCGGCCCGCGCATCCGACTCGGCCGCGGCTGGAGAAACGTCCAGGGTGGTGCCCCATGGGGTGCTCCCGATGGCGATGGAATTCGCGGACAGGAAGCCGGGCGGGATCAGCCCATCGAGACGGGCACTCTTGAACGTGAGGCCGGCGTAATCGCCCTGCCCGCGGTACCGCGCCCTCAGCGCCTCAGCCATCGCGCCGTACTGATCCACGAAGGCCTCGACCTGGTTGGATCGCCGCACCTGCCAAGCGTAATACCCGACGAAGCCGGAGAGGGTGAGGATGGCACCCAGCGCAATGAGGACCTCGATCAGGGTGTAACCCCGGTGCCGCTTGTGAGGGGTCTTCATCACATCACCCGCTTGATGAACTCGGAGAAGCGCAGGTTCTGCGCATGGAGCGTGGACTGGTATCGAATCGGTTCCACGAGGGACTCCGCGCCTTCAGCGCGAATGGCGGCGGCAACCTGAGACGTTTCGTCCTTCGAGAACAGCATCTCGCCGCCGATCTTGCCGCGGCGCCACCCTTCTTCTTCTGGATCCAGCGTGAGGGTCTGGTGGATGCCCACACGAAACGATGACGCCAGGAGATCCCGAGCCGTCTTGGGACCCATGACGGTTTCTGCCATTGCAAGAAAGCGCGCGATCGCCGAGTGAACGGACTTCGCGTGAACGGTGGTGATCACGAGGGTGCCGTTGACGCCAGCGCGCAGCGCCTCGGCCGCGGTTTCACCGTCACGCACCTCACCGACCAGGCACATTGAGCCCGATGGCAAGGTGGGGTATGAGCGCAGCGCACCGCGCAGGCCTTCGGCAAATCCCTGGCGGCCGTGCTCGGGTTTGACCGCAGTCTGGATGCAGATGCCTTGACCGTGCATGCCATGAAGCGGCAGCTCGCAGGGGTCTTCGATGGTGAGGCAATAGCCCGCGTACCGCTGCAGTCGGGAAGTGATGATCGCCGCCGTCGTGGTGCTCTTGCCCTGCCCCATCACCGCGGCAAGGAAGATGAGCCCCCCGTAGGCGAGATCGGGGAACATGAGGATGTCCCGCCACAACGGAGGCAGTGCCAGATCCTCCAATACCGGGGCCTTGGTTGGCACACGCCGCAGCGCCAGCAGTGGGCCGGTCAGTGTCGAGATGCGGTGACCACGAAACGTCACGCCCTGGTAGGCCACCGCGAAATCGTCAGTGCCAGGGAATTTTTTCTTGATGTGTGCGTAGAGACCACCGAGATAGTTCTGGACTGCAGTGTCGGTGATGTCTTCCTTCTCCGGCTTGGCGCGGAACGCAAAGGCGGACTCCACCACCTTGTCGGTGTCCTCGTGTTCCCAGAGGAAGAAATCGCGGTACTTCTCGAAATCGGATGGAAGCTGAAACATCGACGGCGCCGACATCAAGGCTGCAGTAGCGGTCATGCAGAAGGACTCCAGGAAGTGAACGCCCCTCCCCCATGGAGGGGCGTTCTCACGGCTTACGTCGAGGTGAACTTGAGCGTGTTGCTGTTGGAGGCGCTGCAGGCGGTGACCGCCGTCGTGGTCGAATAGGCCACCGGTGTGGTGGCAGTGTCATCCTTCACCGCGGTGGTGCCCACCTCGATCTTCACGAAATTGCCGGCCACGGCCGACGCGAGCGAAGTGCACTCGTTGGTCGGTACGCCCGGAAACGTGATGATGTAGCCGTTGTCGGTGCCGGAGCCGATGTTGGTGGAAGCCACCGTGACGGTCTGACCGAACGGGTTGATGAGGTTCGTGCCCGACACGTAGACGTCGGGGACCTTCTTGGAGGAGGCCAGCACGCTGCCCGATACGCCGTTGTAATTCGGGCTGGGGTACAGGGTCTTCACGGCGGTGCTGATGGTCAGCACGGTCTGAGTCGACTTGTACGAGTTGCTGTTGGCGTTCACCTGCACATACAGGTAGATCACGAAGCCGATCAGGGCGGCCGCCACGCCGATACCGATCATCAGCTCGAGGAGGGAGAAACCGCCCTGAGCCTGGCCCTTCAGATTGTGCATGTTCATCTGACGCAAGTTACGCATGTCGAAAACCTCTAACAGTTGTCTCAGCAGATGGGCTGCTGACCCCCTTTTGCTTCCCGATCAGGAAGAAATCAGTGTCACGTCTGGATCTGGTGCGCTGCTGCACGCGGCCAGGATGCTGTTCAGATCCGTGGTCTCGACGACGGGCGTCGAGCTCATGTCCTTCAACACCACGCCACCGACCTGGACCTTCAGGAATGCGCCGTAGGAATCCTTGAGCAAGGTCGTGCAATGCTCGGTGGGAACCCGGGTGTAGAGCATCTGGAAGGTTGCACCGGCGATACCCGCGTAAATGGCGGGCCCCACCTGAATGGGTGTTCCCCACGGTGCCATCAGGTTCCCGCTGCTGTCCGCAAGGCTGCGGGCGAAGGAGCTCGCCTTCGCAAGGACAGGGCCGCTGAGCGTCCCGTAGTTGGGCGTGCGGTAGACCTGGTGGATCACGGCCACCAGCGAGTGCAGCCCGGACACCGCATCCCGATCCCGTTGCGCTGCCCGGACCTGTTCGAAATACACAAGCGCGATACCGATGATGACGGCCGCCACCGCAATCGAGATCAGCAGCTCAAGCAGTGAGAAACCGCGCTGACGGATTCCGCGGCCAGTGGGGTTACTTGGGAACATTCATGCCTCGCGCTGTTTCAAGGACCAGGAAGAACATGCCGCCATAGACGAGGAGGATGCCCGCGGCCACCATGAGCATGAGCACGCCGCGGACCACGCCGGCCTGCAGTGCGATGCGCTCGATGGAGTCCGAAATGGTGTCCTGGCCCACCGCGCCGATCGCTTGATCGAAGGCCCCGGCGGATCCGTAGTCCTCGATGTCGCCGCACACCTCGTCATCGAGCAACCCGGTGTCGATGGCGCGGCCTGGCGGTACGCCGGCAGACAGCTGCTGGAGCATCGCCACGACGTGCTCGCGCAGCCACGGCTTGGAGATCGGCGTGATCTGCTTCAGGGCGACGTCGATCGGACGTCCTGCCTCGATGAGGGCCGCTATGGAGATCAGGAAGGTGGAGCCCTGGTAGACCCGATAGATCGTCCAGGGGGGCAGGTATTTGTCGGCAAACCGCCGCATTGGCCCGGTCCAGGTGTCGATCGTCCGTGCGATCAGCACCGCTGCTGCGAACACGAACGCTACGAACCAGATGCCCGCCACCTTCACTGCCGTGGCGATGTAGTACAGCATCATCGAGACCGGCGGCCACTTCGAGAGCGGCGCCATCTGCAGCATGATCGGCACGAGCTGATAGGCGATCACCACCAGCATCACGGCCAGGAAGACGACCAGCAGCACCGGATAGCGCAGTTCGCTGATCAGGGCCTTGCGCATCTTCTGCACGGCTTCCGCGACGAATCGTGCCTTCTGCAGGCCTACGGGGAGCTTCGCGCCCTCCTCGCCGGCAAAGAGCATCAGGCGCTCGGCCGGCGGGATGTAGGGCGCAATCGCGCTCGAGAAGCTGCTGCCCGCACCCGCCATCTGCTCCACGAGGCGCCGGAACACCGCGCGACGCGCATCCTTCTTGCGGTGGTAGCGGGCCCAGATGCTCTCCAGGGCTTCGCGGATCGGCTTCTTGCGCGTGGTGAATCGCTCCAGGCGCTCGTAGAGACGGATGCGCGCTTTCGCGCCGAAATTGAATCGGCGGGCGAACCAGTGTTCGAATTCGTCGCCGCGGCGATCGAAGCCGGCCGCGGTCGGGCGGCGCTCGGAAGGCACCATGGCGCTCACTGGAAACGCTCCTCGTGCAGATCCAGCTCGTGCTTGCGCACCGCCTTGCGGTACCACTCACGTTCCTTCTCCGGGGTGAACTGGGAATCCAGCGGTCCGAGCACGCGCTCGACATCCATGGGACTCACCAGACCTTTCGCCATCTTCTCGATGCCCTGGTCCAGCGAGGTGCGCCCACTCCTGCTCTTGTCGTAGACCGACATCCCGGCGCGCCAGTAGGCCTTGGCCAACGTGCCCTCGTCGCGCTGGATGTGCGCCAGAATCTCGCGGTCGGGGATCACGATCTCCGCCGCCACCGTGCGCCCGATGTAGCGCGACCCGCGGCAGCGCTCGCAGCCGTCGCCGGCAACCCGCACGGCGTTTTGATCCGGCAGGCTCAGACGGATGAGACGCCGCACGAGATCCGGCGGCAGGTGGGCGAGTTTCTGGACAATCGGCACACTGCAGTCCGGGCACAGCAGGCGCAGCAGCTTCTGATTGACGATGCCCGAGATGAAGGTTTCGTCCGTCAGGTCGGAGCGGGCGATGCCCAGATGGTGGAGGCGGCTGAAGGCGCCGAAGGCGTCGCCCGAGTGCAGCGTCGCGAACACCATGTGGCCGGACTGGACCGCGTTCTGGAGCAGCATCGCCGTGGCGTGGTCACGGACCTCGCCCACGCTCAGCACGTCCGGATCACCACGCATGCACGCCTTGAAGACCTTCAGGAAGCCGTCTTCGACCGCGCCACCCGATCGGACGACGGGGTGCTGGCGCAGGCCTGGCACGACGATCTCGACCGGATCCTCGATCGTGCGGATGATGTGCGACTCCTCGTGCCGGCGAAACAGCTCCTGCAGCAGCGTCGCGGTCGTGGTGGTCTTGCCCGACCCGGTCGGTCCGCACAGCAGCACCAGCCCGGTGGGGCGCGCCAGCATGCGGTTGAAGTCGAAGATCTGGGCCTCGTCGTAACCCAGCGATGCCAGACCGCTCGTGTTGTTCGTGACGTTCTGATCCAGGACGCGCAGGACAACGTCCCAGCCTGCGTTGGTGCGCAAGGACGCAAAACGCAGCTTGACCTCTTTGGCTTCGCCGTTGATCGCCCAGGTGTGCGTGATGGACGCATCCTGGTAGTCGGTCTTGGCAAATGCGGTGGGCTTGCCGTCCTGGTCGCCCATGGTGAAGAGCGCATTGGAGATCACGTCGGCCTGGTCGGGCCGAAGCTCCATGTAGGTCTCCATGGCGCCGTTCACGCGGAACTGGATCCGGGCGCTGGTGGCGTCGACCTGCATGTGGATGTCCGAGGCCCGCACCTCCATGGCACTGGCGACCATCGTGGCGATCATCTCCGTGACCTGGGTCGGTGAGATGTCGATGCGATCGACGCTGTTGGCTGATACACCATCGGGCCGGTACAGCAGGCCGAGAATGTCCTCGCGGGCCTCGTAGAAGCGGTGGACCTTCAGGTTGTCCAGACTCAGGCGGTGCAGCAGAGCCTCCAGCGTGGACTTCGAGGCCCAGCGATTGGTCCAGACGATCGCGTACTGGGACGCGCCCAGATCCAGCAGCGCAACGTGGCGGCGATCCTCCGCGCGCACCGTGTATCGCTGGCCCTGATCGGTCAGCACCGCGACATAGCGCGGCAGATTGCGGCCAGCGGCAAGTACCTGAAGGTTTGGCATCACGGGCGCGTTGCGCCTGTCCTCGGCCGCCTCGGCACGCACCTCCGGCGCCTCGGACGATGGCGCGGCGGCGCTCGGCGGGGACGCAGCCCCGGCCGCTGGCACCACCCTCGCCACGGCAGGCGTGGCAACGGATTCCTGCAGCGGCTCCTTGCTGCTGGTCTTGTCGTCCTTGCCGCCGAACAGGGTTCGCAACATGACTTCGTCGTCCGCGAGGGGGGTTTAGCGACCGGTTGGGCCGTTCATGGGGACCGGGGTGCCGTAGTTGCTGGCAGGGCCTGCCGGATAGCTGCGGGGCGGCACCGACGGTCCGGGAGAGCGGTCATTGCTGAGGAGGCTCGCGCCGCCCTTGATTGGCTGGTGTCCGAACAGGATCGTGTGGGTTTCCTTGCCGCCCTTCCTGGACAGCTGGACTCCGTTGGAGAGGATGCGGTCCACGCGCCATTCCGGCGTGACCCACTCGCCTTCGATGACCGACAAGATGGCGTTGTTCGACAGGAACTCGGCGCGGTAATGCCCCGCGCGGCCATCAAGGCCCACCAGCTCCGGAATGTCGCTGGTGCCCGCCTTGACGGTGCCGAGTTTCTTGGCCAGATCGGCCACCTGCGTCTGAAACTCCATCAGCTTCAGGCGCTCGCTTTCGTTAGCGGACTGGCGCCTCAGGGCCGCGAGGGCCAGCGCCGCTTCCTCCACCCCCTGAGCGCTGGGATCGACGCTGACCGGCTCCTGTGGCGCGGCGGGGGGCGGAGCCGCGGCTGGAGCAGCAGGCGCTCCCGGCGGCGGCGCGGCGGTCTGCGCCGTCACGTTGATCGCGGCGCACCACAGAACGGCGCTGAGCAGGGTCTTAGAGGCGAGCGGAGACATAGTGGCCCTTGATCGTCCAATCGATGGATTCGGCATCGGTCCCGGTGATGTTCATCTCGAACTTCTCGACCGCGACAAATGGGTAGTTGAGGGAAAAGCTGGTGGCTTGCCACAGGTCGCGGCCCGCCAGGTCGAAGGTGCCCTTGCGGTAGATGCGCTCGGGCGGCACCGGCGAGAAGCGGCTCGCGTCGTTGTTGTTTTCCTTCGCCGGATCGAGGTAGACCGCTGAGCGCGGCTCCAGGTTGGACACCTTGAAGGAGAACGTGCCCAGGCCCTGAGCCAGCAGCTGCAGGCGACCGATAAACCGCGTCTGCACGGCCTCGAGAGCCGGCGCTTCGGCAGGCTTCAGCGCGGTACGCGTCGCCGGCGGCGTCAGGGGAATTGCGATCTTTGCGCGCTGCGCGGCCAGGTCGATCGATGCCTTCCACCCGCGCCGCGCCGCCGCGTCCACCAGAGAGGCGTTCGTTCCGACGCCGCCTGCTTCCACGGGATCGAGGATCAGATCGACCGTCAGGGCATTGCCCGCCGGGCTGCAGTCGGCGCGCGACACGCGCCAGCCGCCGAGCTCCCTGCCGACGCTCCGCAGTGACTTGACGCACTGGGTGACGAGCTCGTCGGGGGCCGGGGTTGCGGTGTCCTCGGTCATGGCATTCACCACGGCCTGGGCCATGCGCACCTCGGCCTGGGTCTTGAGCTGCTCCTGCACCAGCCGCTGGCGCTCCATCTCCAGTCGCTGCTGCTCGATCTCCATGGCCTGCTGATGTTGCTTCCACGCGCGCATGCCGAAGACCGCACCGGCGACCACCAGAGCAATCATCGCGATGGCGAGGATCTGGCCCGGCTTGATGCCGGCGAGCTGGCGGATGGTCTGGGACTTCTGGGGCGGCGTGCTCCGCACCAGCTCCTCGAAGCTCACGAACTCCTTGGAGGACCAGCGCTCGATCAGGTGTGAGCTGGGATAGCGCTCGCCGTCAATGATGAGCCTCGGACGCGCGTCGTCCGGCTCGTGCAGCCAATCCCCCAGCAGTCCGTCGATCAGCTCGACCGCATCGTTCTCCGGCAGCACGTGGTCCGCGCGAAACGAGACCTGCATGGCGCCGGACTGCACCACCCAGAACTGGCCTGTCTTCGGGATGGCCTTGATCAGGATGACCGTGCGGTCACAGGCATTGGCCAGCCACGCGGCCGCCGACGGCAGCGTGCGCGCCTTGCTGGGCGCCGAGGGCGGCAGCAGGCCGAGCAAGGGGCGCCCGTCCGGCTGGTCCAACAGCAGGATGCCGTGCTTGGTGGCGAGGTTTTCGCACGCGGTGGTGATCTCCGTGCGCGGATCCATGCCGAGAGGACGCCAGGACAGCCCCGCGACGGCGGCGTATTTCCCGGATCCAATGATGACGGTGCCGGAGATCATCGGATCAGGCCTGCACCTTCGGGGTCAGGATCACGACCAGCACGGTATGTTTCTTCGACGTCGTGCGGGATCCACCGGCCAGGGAGAACTTCGGCGAACCCAGCCCGCGCATGTCGGACTTCAGGGCTTCCTGCTCGAAACCGCTCAGCACCAGCGTGCTCCCGCTGCGCAGCTTCACGCGCTGCAGGAACTGCTGGGCATCGACCTGCGGAAACTCGATCGTCGCGCCGCTGCTGGAGAACTGGCGAATCTCGCGCAGGGAGGAGAGGTTGATCTGCATCTGCAGCAGGATCTCGCTTTCCTCCATCACGACCGGCAGGAGCGTCATCGAGAAGCCGGTGGTCACCTTGCCCGGCGTGAGGGTGGTCTGCGATCCGGTGTTGGCCACCAGAGCGGTGCTCACCTGGGCCAGGTACGGGGTTTCCTCCGTGACCTGGACGGGAACCGGGGAATTGGAGGTGGTCATCACCGTGGCGGAGGTGACGTTGGAGACGTCGCCTTGCTTGGACAGGGCGTTCAGGAGGACCTTGCTGCCGCCGTAGGTGTACGTGGGATCCAGAACCTTCAGCGCGAGCTGGGAGGCGCCCTGGATGACATCGGGAACGCTCGACGTCCCCACGCCCCAGCGGCCGCTCACGGACTCCCACACCACGTCCCAGTTGACGCCGTAGTTGTCGCCGGCATTGACCTCCACCGAGTAGACGCGCACATCGATCTGCACCTGGCGCGTGAGCTTGTCGTTTTCCGACTTCACGTAGGTGTCGATGCGGTTTAGCACCGCCGGGGTGTCGGTGACCGTCAGGGACGAGGTGGCTTCGTTGACGGCCACCTTGCCCTTGGGCGAGAGCATCGATTTGACGGTGTCGACGACACTGGGGAATACGGCCACCTGCGCGGAGACCTTGGTGTTCTGGCCGGAGGAGGACTTCAGCTCGGCGTTGCTCGAGCTCCCGCCGCCACCGCCACCACCGCCTCCGCTCGCGCCGGCGCCACTGCCGCCGGACGCATCGGACTGGTTCGAGATGGTGTTCTCGACCGTCGTGATGCCGGGCACCGCGTGAATCGCAAAGGTGCGCGTGTCCACGCCGAAGATCACGATGCCATCGTTCTGGTAGCGCCAGGCGGTGCCCGTGCGCGCACAGGCCTGGTCGAGAAGGCCCGAGACGGTGCCCTCGTACTGCATGAGGAAGGCGCCCGCGCCGACGCCCTGGCCCGGGGCGTTGCCCGTGCCGCTGGGGACGGACTGGCCCAGCACCTGGCCGGTGCGCGCCTGCATGGCCTGCACCGGGTCATACGCAGCTTCGGCCGCGGCGGTCAGCGCGTCCTGGGTCACCGTGACGCGGATGCCCAGCGTGGTGGACAGGAACTCGCCCAGCATCGGCAGCGTGACCGGATACTGCTTGCGGAACATGACCGGCAGGTCGAGCGCCTCGGGTCGCGTGTCGACCTTGCGGGCCACGACGGTGTTCGCGCCGATGTAGATGTCATCGACCTCGGTGTAGTACGGCGCCGCGCCGTCGTCCTGCTGCTTCTGCAGGTGTTTGCGCGCCTGGCCGTGGCTGTCGTCGATGTCGCCCTGGATCTTGCGCATGCCCGGGGTCGAGCACGCCGCCAACAGCAGGGCAGGAAGGATGAAGGCAAGCCGTCCGTAGCGAGTCATGGAGCGTTCCTCCCGGAGATGAGCAGAACCTGGTTCTTGTAGACGGTCGCGGTGAGCGCCTGCTGCCGGGCCCAGAACGCCTTCATCGTCAGGCGCACCGCTTCCTGCAGGGAGGTGCCGCGGGGGAACGACACGGGCGCGTCGATCTCGAAATCCACCTCGGCGCGCCACACGAGCACCCAGGACGCATCCTTGGTCCAGCGTGCCAGGGCCTGGCGGAGGGTCTCGCCAGCGCGCAGGTCGTAGACGCCCTCGGCGGTGTTGACGGCGGCGAGCAGGTCGTTGGGCAACGGAGCGATCGGCGCGTCCTCGGGTTGGACACGGATCGGCCGCGGGGCACCCACGGAAGGCGCCTTCTCGGCGCTGGCCGTCGTCGAGGTCGGCGCCGGCTTCTCGCTGCGTGCCGCGGGGGCCGGCTTGGCCGGGGCGGCCGGGGCTGGCCGCGCTGCCACGACCGTCGTGGTCGGGGTGGGCGCAGGCGCGCGCGCCGGTGTCGTGGCGGCGGCAGGCTTGGGACTGGCCGGGGTCGCCTCGCTCTGCGGGTGCTTGGCCGGCGCGGCGGGCGCCGGCGCGGCGGCGGGCTTGTTCGGCGTGTCTTCCTTGGCCAGCAGCAGGGAATCGTCCATGGCCGGCATGGCCGCGATCGGCGCCTCGCCATCGTTCGCCGCTGCCGCCTTGTGGAGAGTGATGCTCTTGGCCGCGCCGTCGATGGTCACGCAGACATCGGCCTGGCGGGCGAGGTCCTGCAGAACGCGATCGGCGGGCTGACCCGCACTCCAGCTCACCGACGCCGTTGCGTGGTCGGGGTTGGCCACGGTCCAGCCGGCCGGCGCCAGGGACTTCACCGCCGCCTCGATGTCCTTCCCTGCCGCCGCGGCGCTGACAGTGGTGGCCGGCATGGGGTCGCCCGTCCGGGTGACCTGCCCGCGCCCGCAGCCGGCTGCCGCCAGGGGCGACAGTGCGAGCAAGAGCAATGCGGAGGCAATCCGCGAGGGGTAGAACATGGTGTCTCCTTCGTGGTGGTCCGACCGAGGTCGGCGCAGGTTCCCCGGCGTTGCATACAGTACCGATCGCACGGCGCCTGCAGCCCGGGGAAAGGTTCGATCATCCGTGACCTTTTCCCGTGTAGCGCTCTTAGGGCACATATTCGGCTGACCATCCGGTCAGTTCTGTCTTCACAGCCTGAACGAGTGCACTCATGGAAAAGGCCTCGCTCAGCGGCCGTCTCGGCACGACGCGCTCCGCCGGAATCCCCGGAAAGGCGCTGGCCAAGAGGTCCTCGTAGACCATCACCCCATCGACCAGGCCCAGCGCTTTCGCGTCTGCGGCTGTCCACACGCGACCGGAGTTGCGATCGGGCGTGGCACGCAGTCGATTCCCGCGGCGCTTCTCGACCTCGGCGGCGAACTGCTGGCCTGCAGCGTCCGCGAGGGATTGCAGCGTTCTGGCCTGCTCGGCGGTGTCGTGCCGCCACAGGGAACCCGCACTCTTCTGGGACCCGGAGGCGTAGACGCGACTACGCACGCCCAGGCGGGACAGGGCGTCCTCGGCATCCAGCGACTGGATGATGGCGCCGATCGATCCGACCAGGCTGAAGCGCCCCGCGTGCACCTCCTGCGCGTGCACGGCCACGAGGTAGGCGGCCGAGGCGCCCAGGCCGTCGATGAAGGAGACCACTTTCTTTCCGCCGGCGCGGCAGGCGTCGACGGCGCGGCCGATGCGATCGGCTTCATCCGGCGAGCCGCCGGGAGAGTTGATGCGCAGCACGACGCCGGCCGTGCGCGCGTCCTCGCAGGTTCGCTTGAGCAGCGGCACCACGAGATCTGCCGAGAACGGGCTGGAGGCGCTGACCGGGCCTTCGAGCTCGACCACCGCCACATGCGGCCCCGCGGTGGGCGACTTCACTGCGGGGATCCACCCCAACAGGTTCGCCTGGAACAACAGGTATCCGGCCACCGCGCCGGCCATGGCCACGCGCTTGAGCGTGCGCCAGCGACGTTCGCTGCGGCGATCCCGGGCGAGCTCCTCCAGGAGCGTCTCGAACGGCTCCACGGGAAGAATTGAATTCTTCCACGCAGTTGACCACCTACGACCGGCGAAACTGACCAGCGCACGTCAGCGGAGCTGACCACCCGCAACCACCGAGCTGGCCAGGGCGTGCCAGGTTGCTGACCACGCCCGGTCAACGACCTGACCACTCTCTGCCAAGTCGCTGACCACGTGTGGCACAGCTGCTGTAGAGACCGGCGCGGTAAAGGAGATCGTCAAGCAGTTTCGCCGGCGTCCTTGACCTGCTGCTTGCGCATCGACTCTCCCTTGAGCTGGATCTTGTGCGCGCTGTGAATGAGGCGATCCAAAATCGCATCCGCGACCGCGGGATCGTCGATGAAATCGTGCCAACCCTTCATGGGGAGCTGTCCCGCGATCACGGTGGAGCCGGACCCGATGCGATCATCCAGGAGATTGAGGAGATCGCTTTTCCCGCGTGGCGTGAACGGCGCGAGGCCGAAGTCATCCAGGATCAGCAACTCCGCCTTGCCGAGCTGCGCACGCAGCCGCGTGATCGAGCCGTCGGCATGCGCGATGCCGAAAGCCTCCAGCAGCAGGCTGATGCGATGGTAGAGCACGGGGTAACCCATCCGCGCGGCCTGCATACCCAAGGCGCACGCGATCCAGGTCTTCCCGGTGCCCGTGGGGCCCGTCAGAATGAGATTTTTATGGTGCGCCACCCACTGGCACGTCAGCAAGTCGCTGACCAGATTTCGATCGAGGTTGCGGTCGCCACGATAGATCAGGTCTTCGGGCATCGCCTTTTCCTTGAGGCGAGCGACCTTCAGAATTCGATTCAGCCGTCGGTTGTCGCGGAACGTAGTCTCGGCATCCACCAGATTTCCCAGGCGCTGATCGAACGGGAGTTCCGCATAGGTGGTAGTTTGCACCAGCTGTTGTTCCAAGGCCTGACGCATGCCGTGAAGGCGCAGGGCATGCAGCGCATCGAGCGTGGATTGGATAGCCATCGAACCTTCTCCTCAGTGGTAGTAAGTGGGGCCGCGGACGTTGTCGTGCGGCGCTGGCGAAGTGGATTCACTGCTGTCGTCGGGCAACGGCTTGTCCTCCAAGTGGTGCCGCAAGATCGAGCGGATGGACGAGACGCTGGTCGACTTGATGGCGAGAGCGCGGCGGCAGGCAGCCTCCAGCCGTTGCGGCCCGACCGAACGAGCGAGTTTGCGCAGCGCCACGCAGAGCTGCAGCGCGATATGTGGTTGACGATGGATTTCGAGATGGTCGCGGAAGAGCCTGGCAATCGAAGGCCCCACCGTTTCCGCCCAGACCACCAGATCTGCAGCCTGTTCGTCGGCATAGCGCTGATGCGATTTCGGCTGATGCTCGCGCAGCGTGCTCGACCCGCCTTCGATGCTGCTGCGCGGATGAAAGGCAACGCGCTTTTGCCGGTGGTAGGCCGTAACGGCGGTCGCGGTTGCCTTGATGTCCACTTCCGCCCCGACCAGCGTGTATGGCACCGAGTAGTAGTGGCGATCCCACGTGACGTGGTAGTCGGGTCCCACCCGAACGCCGATGCGCCATTCGGCAAACTCGTATCGCTGCGCGGGAAGCGGACGCAATGCCGGGCGGTCCAGTGACTCGAACAGGCTGCGCCGGGTGCTGTTCGGCATCTTCTTGAAGGGCTTGTTGTTGACCGCGTCGACGTACACACGGATCGCCTGATTCATCTCCTCCAGCGAGAAGAAGGTGCGGTTGCGCAGGTGAGCGAGCACGGCGATCTGGATCAGACGCACGCCAGCTTCCACTTTCCCCTTGTCCTTCGGGCGAACCTTCCGCGCCGGCACGATGACCGTGCCGTAATGCGCGGCGAATTCGGCATACGAAGGGTTCAAGAGCGCCCCTTCGCCGGGCCTGATGCACACCACCGCGGATTTGAGGTTGTCCGGCACCGTCAGCTTCGTCACGCCGCCGAAATATTCGAACGCGCGCACGTGGGAACCGATCCAGTCCAGCAACGATTGCGTCATCGTGGCTTCGGCGTACACGTAACTCGATGCCCCCAGCACGGCAACAAAGATCTGTACCGCGGTGCGGGCGCCGGTTTGAGGGTCAGTCAACCAGGCGAGTTGTCCCGAGTAGTCGACGAACATTTTCTCGCCAGCGCGATGAATCTGGCGCATGACCAGACCCAGTGCGCGGCAGTAGCGACGGTACCGCCGGCAGAACTCTGTGAAGGACAGACCGGAGTCGCCAAGGCCCGGCCGGTAGTTTTCCCACAGGCGCCCCAGCGTCTCGCCTTTCCGCTTCAGCGCCTCGTGAATCTCCGACCAGTCAGGCTCGACGAACTTGCGCTTGAGCTTTTCCCGGCCGTCGTTGAGCATAAAATCCAGCGCGAGTTCATCGCTCTTGGAGACGAACTCCCAGTCGATATGCGTTTCCTCCAGGCGTCGGCGGTAGCGTTCGACCGTGTTGTGTGAGACGCCGCGCAGCGCCGCGATCTGCCGGTTCGTCAGGTCGGTCGTCAGCAAGAGCCGCAACAGCTCTTTCAGATTTTTCATAGGTGTCCCTTGGGCCGCGGGCGGCGTAGCGATCGCCCTGTGGGTGGTCCGGGACGGGAGTCGGCAGTGTTCGGAGGCTATGGGCACAAACGTGCCCGCGAAGGCCTCGTTTAAGGCCGCCGTTGTACTTGACACCGAACAAAAGGATGCCGAGAATGAGGGCGTCAACTTTCCATTGATGCCGCACCATTCGAAGCCCGCGCTCTGATCCAGCGCGGGTTTTTCGTTTCCCGTCGTCGTTAGCTGCTTGGGAATGTGTCAGCGTCCGAGCAGGGCACCTCCCGCGTCCGGGTCAGTAACGGGATGATTCGTCGGATACCGATCCGGCCACAGGCGCTCCAGCGCCACGTCCAACGCTTGGGCGATCGCCGCCTCAATCCGGCGAGAGCGCCGATGGCCCTGGCTGACGATCGTGACGGTCGTGGGCGCTACATCCAGCCGACGCGCAATCTCCGCGAACGAGGTGCCCCGCAGGCGCAGGCCCGCCTTGATCAGTTCGTGTTGTCGAATCGCGCTCGACATCGTGCTATGGTGAGATACCAATCTGAGTCTCACGTTAGCACAAATGAGCAGGCTTGCAAGCGATCAGGACAACAAGGCCATCGGCGCGCGTTTGGCGGAAGTGCGTCTTGCGTCGCGCCTGTCCCAAGCGGATTTCGCCGAGTCGCTGGGCATTTCGCCGCGCGCTTTTCAGAACTACGAACGGGGCGAACGGGAAGTGCCCGCGACGGTGCTGCGTGCGCTGTATAAGACTTATGGCGCCGACCCGGTATGGCTGCTTGATGGCCCCTGCCAGGAACGTCGGTACGGCCCGGACATTCGCGCCGACCTGCTTGAACGTCTGATGGATGAAGTCGATATGCGCTTGGCACGCGCGCGAAAGCGCCTGCCGAACGCGTCGAAAGCGCGAGTAATTGCTTTGCTCTACACCCACTTTCGGGAAAAAAAGCAGCTTGATGCGAATTTCGTAGATCAGGCCTTGTCCATCGCGGCGTAGATCGGACCGTGAGCAGCGAGGATCCCAACGAAAAGGTTTTGCGGCCGTTGTTCGGCGCGAGGCGGGATTCATCGCAAGGAACGGAAGATCCAAAGCAAGAAAGCCAACGCGACGACGATGCTTCCGCGGACGCGGACGCCATATCGAAGGGGCTGGACGCGTTGTTGCGCGACGCGCTGCCGGAGGCTGCCTCTGAACCTCCAGCACCGCGCGCTGAGTCGCCACCTGAGGGACACCGCAACGCACGCATGTGCCCCCAATGCGATCAGCGAACGTGGCTCTACACTCGCGAGTGCGTGCACTGCAAGTTCGACATTTGGGAGTACGAAGCCGATCTCGAGCGAATGAAGCGCCAAGCCATCTTGGAGAACGAGCGCAAGTTTTTTCAACATATTGCCCTGTCATGCGTTGCGGTCTTCATGGGGTGCATCCTGCTCGGCAAAGTGGCGCCGGACTGGTTGATTGGTCCATTGCTCCTGGTGGGAGCGGCGTCGTTCATATTGGCTGCGCTGTTTTTCAATCTCTCGTAGAGCAGGTCGTTGGAGCATTTGACGGGGTAGCGCGAGGCCAGCACCAGGACTATCCTGACGGTGACACATTTTCCTGCCACCGCTGAAGCACCGGAACGGACTCACGGGAACAGGACGTTCGACAAGGGGAAGGGACATGCGGGTGCAGTCAGGCGTGAACCGCCGGCAGTTGCTGGCGCGGTTTCGGATTCCGGGATGGATGCTGTCGGGAGTGGCGGCCACGCTCGCCTTCCTTGGTGGCGTGAGCGCGCCGGTGCTGCCGGCTCACGCCACGGTCACGCTCACGGGCTGGACGGTCGACTCGGGCAGTTCCACCAACGCAAACAACCCCCTCACGCCCCAGTTGCCTGCCGGTGTCAGCGCGATTCCGCAGGTCACGGCACTGCCAGCGCGTGATGCCGCGTCCGACAAGGTCGGCGCCACCGTCGGCGAATTCCGGGTCTCGGAAGACGGTGCCACTACGTACCGCGTGCCGATCTACGCCGCGCCCGGCCGCGCCGGTGTGGTGCCGCAGATCGCCGTGTCCTACTCACAGCGCGGCATGACCACCGGCCCGCTCGGTACTGGATTCAGCCTTGAAGGCCTTTCTGCAATTTCACGGTGCCGTCAGAGCCGCGAAGCGGGCGACTTCCTGAGCGATCCGCTGCAGGACGGCAACCCCCATCCCGTCGACTTCACGGCCGACGACGCCTTCTGCCTCGACGGCCAGCGCCTGCTCGCCACCAACGATGCGCCGCCGACGTCGGGTGGCGGACTCAAGGTGTTCTATCCCGAGCTCGATCCCTTCACGCGCGTCATCGTGCACGGCACGTCGCTCGCCGATCCCGACTACTTCCGCGTGCAGCGCAAGGATGGCAGCACCAGCTGGTACGGCCAGGGACGCGGCGGTCGCCTCACCGTCAGCGCCGGCGGCGCGACACCGGCGCTCACGTGGGCGATCAACCATTTTCAGGACTCGCTCGGTAACGCCATTCTCTATAACTACAGCCAGCCGGCTGGCACGAGCGGCGAACTCCAGCTCGATTCCATCCAGTACACGGCGACCGCCACCGCGGGCCAGCCGGCCGCCCCGAGCACCTCCAACAGCGGCTTCGCGTCGATCACGTTCACCTACTCCGCTCTGGCGCAAGCCGCGTGGAGCCTGAGTTACGTCAGCGGTGCGTTGATCACGCACTCGCGCCAACTCGACACCATCGAGGTGTTCGATGGCGCGACCAAACTGCGTCGCTACAACCTGAGCTACCAGACCTCACCATCGCTGAGCGGCCTGCGGCAGCTGTCGCAAGTGGAAGAGTGCAGCGGCCTCGATACGACCGTCTGCTACAAGCCCACCACGTTCACTTGGTCAGGTGCCCGCTATCGCTTCGAGACCGACAGCGAGCAGACGCCGGCCGGCCCGAATTTCGGCAGCCTGGTCGGCTACAAATTGGGCGACGTCGACGGCGATGGCAGGTTGGATCTTGTTTGGTGGAAGAACGGTGAGAGCGGCTGCAGCAACAGCAAGCTCTACGTCAGCTTCGCCGACCGCAGTGGAACCCAGTTCACCTATGACACGCGAGCAGCTGGCTACTGCTCGCCGCGCAATCTGGCGAGCAACGACGACACCTGGCAGCTTCTGGACTATGACGGTGACGGCCGCGACGACCTGATGATCGCCGGCGCCGCCGGCGGCAATTGGAAGCTATTCCTGGCCAGCGCCACGGTCAGCAGTCGCGGTACGCCGTACAACACCGGCACGGACCAACTTGCCGTCGACGGGGTGGCGATCCCGGTGACGACGGAGGATTTCCGGCACGGGCAGTTCGCCGATTTCAACGGCGATGGTCTGCTGGATGTCATGACCCCGGATGCGGTGCAGAGCAGCAACACCTACGGCTCCCTCCTGGTCCGGTTCCTGGAAAAGCAGCCGAGCGGTCGCTATGGCTTTTCCGCGCCGTACCAGACGGTGGCCGAGTACACCGTGGGCGACCCCTGCGAAACCGGCGCCGTCGATTGCTACTTCGACTTCTACAACTGGAACGGCAAGCGCATCGGCGTCGCCAACGAGATCAACGGCGACGGTCGCGCCGACTTGCTGTTCCGGATGACGCGTTCCAGCACGCCCGCTGTCGTGCAGGGAGCGGCGAAGTACGCCACCGATACGATGTTGGGCGGCACGATCACCGCGCCGGCTAGCGTATCGCTGCATGCGTGGTACACCTTCGTCGCCGGACAGCGCACGCCGGCCAACGGCTTCACGCCGGCGCAATTCCACATGCACCAGACGTGGGACTCCACGGCCAATACCGTGGCCACGGGTCTCATGCCGCAGACGTCCGACGGGCTTTATCTCGCCGACTTCAATGGCGACGGGCTCAACGACATCTTCTATAAGGACCAGTCGGTTTCCGACCAGTACAACCTGCTGCTCAACACGGGAACCGGGTTTCTGGCCAAGGTCGCCGTGTCGGGCGTACTCAATGGCAGCGCCCTGCAGCTCGCCGATGTCGATGGCGATGGCCGTGCGGATCTGTTGTATCCGCCAGGGAACTCCACCGACACGTACTTTCGCGCCTACAAGGTGCGGCATTGGCAGTACAGCGCGAGCAGTCCTGGTGGAAGTTTTTCCGCTGCCACCGACATCGCTGGCGGCGGCGCGGCCGTTACCTACCTCAACCAGTGGACCCACATATTCGCCGACATCGACGGCGATGGCGCCGTCGACTATTTGCGCGTGCAGTTCAGCGGAGGCACCGGCTCGAATTTTCTCTATGCCAGTCGTGCTGCCGCGGGCGAGCGCTACCGCGCCCGCGACGCGATCACCACTATCACCAACGGCTACGGCGCCGTCACGCAGCTCACGTACCAACCGCTGACCAATCATGCCGTGTACCGGCGCGATATGGGTTCGCGTGATGGACTGGGCTATGGTCGTGGCACTGCGGTGCAGGACCTGCTCGTGCCGATGTACGTGGTCAGCCAAGCCAGCTCCAGCGCGCCGACCGAGACCAATGCTGCGGCATTGAGCACGGTGCGCTACCGCTATGAGGGTGCAAAGGTGCAAGGCGGCGGGCGCGGCTTCCTCGGGTTCCGCCGCGTAGCGAGTGTCGACACCAACGACTATGCCGCCGGCAGTTCGGTCGACGGTTACGTCTGGACCCGCACCGACTACCGCCAAGACTTCCCGTTCGTCGGCATGCCCGACAGCACGTACAAATATGCCTCGCATGCGGCGCTCACGCTCGGTACCGCACACCTCGATGCGTGCTACGCCAACATCGAAGCCGCCAACGAAACCTGCTTCACGGATCTCTCGACGTCGCAAGCCTTCGCAAGTCTCGCCGGCAACGCCGTCAGCACCGCAAACCAGGTCTGGCAATGTCGCGGCACGATCACGGGCGATGCCGCGTGCCCAGCACCGGTGGGTGGCAACTATTGCGCGACGAGTGGCAACCTGGCATCGCGCTTTTCCACGTCGGGCTACGGACCGGTCAAACCGGCCGAGGTCATCAATCCGGCTATCCCGCAGCAGCCGATTTTCCCGAGGCTGTACGGCACGCTGGAGGTGAGCCTCGATCCCGACAACGCCGTGACCGGTATCAATCACCTGGCCTATTCTTCGTTCTGCCATGACACCCACGGCAACGTGACGCATAGCGAGATCGACCAGCGCGACGGCGCGGATGTCACCCGGTCACGCAAGATCGTCGACAACACCTACACCGACACCGAGGACACCTGGCGCCTCGGTCGCCTGACATCGACTACCGCGCACAGCGCACGGCCTGACGTCGTCAATATCGACCGCACGGCCAACTTCAGTTATGCGGGCACCGGGACGGGGCTTCTGACCAGCGAGAAGGTCACGCAGAGCGACAACACGAACCTCACCCTGCGTACGCTCACCGACTACGACACGTACGGCAACAAGACCTACCTGTACCAGTGCAGCGCGGACCTCAGCGACACGGCGTGCAAGAACCTCACGACGATGAAGCATCGGCCGGTCGGCGCATCCGGGCCGACCACCACGGTGCAGCGCTTCGTGCACACGACCTACGACGCGGCCGGCCGCTACACCACCGCCACCAAGGTGCCGTACTACGACCCCGCGGTGCCGACGAAGCAATGGACCGAGCGGGCGAGTTCCACAGTCGTGTCCCGCAGCGAATTCGGTGACGTGACCGAACAGATCGACGCCAATGGCGTGCACACGCGCATCGCCGTGGGCTACCTCGGCCGCGAGTACGCGCGCAACGACGACACCGGTGCCGCGTCGGCGAAGACGTACCGCTGGTGTACCGACGTCGGCATCACCTGTCCTGCCGGCGCCGTGTTCCGCGAGGCCGCGACCGCGGCCGGCGCGCCGAGCACGTGGACGTACTACGACGTGCTCGGCCGGCCGCGCATGACGGTCACGCAAACCTTCAACGCCGGCGTGGCGGGCAAGGACTTGTCGGCGACGTGCGTGTTCCGCGACGCGCACGGCCGCACGGTGAAAACCACCGAGCCGTTCTTCCTGGCTGGCATCGAAGGTGCGAACGGTCCATCGCTGACAGGGACAGCGTGTGCCACCGCCACCACGCAGACGACCAGCGCGTTCGACGTGATCGATCGCGTGAAGACGATCACGCGGCCCGACACCAGTACCGAGACCTATCAGTACTCCGGCCTCACCACGACCCGCACCAACGGTCTCCTCAAGACCTGGACCGAGACCAAGACCGCGCTGGGCGAGGTGGACACGCTGAGCGATCCCAATGGTTTCTCGATCCAGCACGACTACGACGGCGAGGGCAAGCTCAAGGCCGTACGACGCAATGCCGGCGTGGGCGAGATCACGACCACCGTGTTCTACGATTCCCTGGGGCGCAAGAAACAGCAGGTCGATCCCGACCTCGGCACCTGGAACTACGAGTACAGCGCCGCTGGGGAATTGATCCGCCAGACCGACGCCAAGGGCCAGGTCATCGAGCAGGACTTCGACGCGCTCGGTCGCGTGTGGCGGCGCACGGTGCGCAGCGTCAGTAGCGGCCCCGGCTGTCCGGCGGTGGCCGATCGCCTGTTCTGCAACGGCTTCGAACTCGGCAGCACGCCCAGCGCTGGCACCGTGGTGCACCTCTATCAGTACGACACGGCCGCCTACGGCTTCGGCGCGCTGGACTTCGAGCAAACGACTCAGGCCGACGGCAGCGTGTTCCGTCGTGCGCTGACCTATGACACGTTGGCGCGCCTGTCCACGCGCAGTTCGCTGATCGACGGCACGACTTACACGGAATCGCTGACGTACGACGGCATCGGCCGCCTGTCGCAGCAATACGATGCATCGCCCGACATCGCCAGCAGCGGCGTGGAAACAGCGTACACCCCACGCGGTTACGTGCAGACGCTGACCGCGTTGAATTTGTCCGGTGTCAGCCTGCTCAACGAGGTCACCGAGCACAACGCGCGCGGGCAGGTGACGAAGGAGCGCCGTGGCGGTAGCACGGCGATGGAGATCACACGTACCTACGATCCGTCGACCGGCCGGCCCGACACGGTCTGCGCTGGTAGCAACTGCGTCATCCAGGATGCCGACTACGATTTCGACGTCGAGGGTAACCTCACGGCGCGGGAGAAGAACAAGACCTACCAGGGTGGATTGCACGCCTACCGTGAGGAGTTCGCCTACGACGGACTGAATCGGCTACAAACGGCGAAGCTCACCAAGATCGACGGCGTGACGCAGGGTTCGCCGCTGACCCTCACGAGCCTCGCCTACGACAACCTCGGCAACATCTGCCAGAAGAATGGGCAGGCCTACACCTACGGCGGTTTGTCCGGGTGCGCGGGTGCCGGCGCCAACGCTACGCAGTCGCCCCATGCGGCCAAGGCCGCCTTCGGCAAGACCTACGCTTACGACTTCAACGGTAACCTGGTGTTCGCCGATGCGGCAGGTACGGCCAACGACCGCACCCTGACGTACACCGGCGAGAACCTTGCGGCGTCGATCAAGACCAGCGTCGCCGAAGCGCGCTTCCTCTACGGCCCCGATCAGACCCGTTACAAGCGCACCGACGTGCGCACGAGCGGCCCGAACGCCGGCACCACGATTACTCGCTACGTCGGCAACCTGGAACTCGTCACGCTGCCCTCGGGCACACAGCAGGTGAAGCGCTACTTCGGTGGCGTGGCGATGATCGTGAGCCAAAGTGGCGCGATCACGCCTTACTACCTCTTCACCGACCACCTGGGCTCGATCGAGCGCATCACCAGCGCTAGCGGCAGCGTGATCGAAGCGATGAGCTTCGACGCGCACGGCGCCCGTCGCGACGCGGCGGATTGGCAAGGCCCTCCGGCGACGTTGCCGACCACCACCACGCACGGTTTCGTCGGACTCGAGCACGTCGATGACTTCGGGCTCGTGCACATGAACGGCCGCATCTACGACTCCGAACTCGGCCGCTTCGTGCAAGCCGACTCGCAGATCGAGCAGGACGCGACGCAGGGCCTCAACCGCTACACCTACGTGCTGAACAACCCGCTGTCCTACACCGATCCCAGCGGACACAGCATCGGCGGGTTCTTCAAGAAGTACTGGCGCGCAATCGCCGCCATCGCGATCACCATCTTCGCGCCGTACCTCTTGCCGATGATCGGGGTGACCGGCTTCTGGGCGGCGGTCGCCACTGGGTTCGTCGCCGGCTGTGTCGCCACAGGATCGTTGCAAGGCGGGCTGTATGGCGCGTTCTCGGCGGGATTGTTCTACGGAATAGGCACCGCGTTCAGCCAGAGCAACGCAAGCTGGGCGTACACGAACGGCGAGTTGAACGCTGGAGGCTTAGCCGCGAAGACGCTCGCGCATGGCGTCGCTGGCGGCGTGATGAGCAGCCTGCAGGGCGATACGTTCGGCCACGGCTTTGTCAGCGCCGGCGTGACGCAAGCCTTCTCCGGCAAGATCGACGGCATCGACAAGTACAACGAAGGGTTCAGCGCGCAGCGCACGTTCGCGGCCGCCATGCTCGGTGGGTCGGTCACTGCAGCCACGGGTGGCAAGTTCGCCAATGGTGCGCTCACGGCAGCATTCTCACGCGCATTCAATGACGAAATGGGTCACAAAGCCTATCAGGCGAGACTCAAGGAGCTGCAAGCAAAATATCCAATGATCAGCTCTGGTGTCGTGGATGCTGCCTACGATTGGTTGTCGGGCGTGAATCCTGACTCGGCCGATCCAAGTGGGAGTGGCAAGCAGTCCGAATATACGAGCGTTCTTCTCGATCGAAATGATGGTGCGGGCGTTGTGGACACCGGAACAACACGGGGTGTCGCTGGTCATTCGCCGTGGATCATCCCCGCGACAGACAATAGCTCCGTGGTAGGCCTGCCACACACTCATGGCTATGGGGGTGAGTGGTACTACCAGTATTTCTCCTCGGATGACGTAAATGCGGCGACCATTCTTGGTCGCCCGGTCCCCGTTTTCTTGTCCAACAGCAACGGAGACTTTAGCGCCTTCTATCCGGGAATGCCTGTCGGCGGCCGAATTCCAAACTCCATGATGCGTCTGCCAACTGGCTCTGCACAGGGGTTCTTGCTTTGTCATGCATGCGTTCCGGTAAGGCAGCCAAAATGAGAAGCATCCTTGCATTCATGCTTGCAGCGCTATCAGTTGCATCCCTGCCCGGCTGTGGCGCAGCGACTCTGAGAAGCAGCGGGGAACAGCGAACCGTTGAGCACTTGGATCGAGTTATCGCCTTCGGCTCTGATCGGCAGTTCCCCGTAGATCTTGCCGTCAGACGTGTTTCCGGAGGAACAGGTGATTACTGGAAGCCTGCGAATATCGAGGAGGCAAGCGCCGAGCTTGTTCGCATGCTCCCAGCCTCGGTTTCCTCGGCTGCTTCAAATCAGCATGAGACATCCGCCTGCGCGTTCTCCGGTGACGACTTCGATGAGGGATATGCCGACTGCACGAAGGCTCTATGTGCACGCCTTCCCGAAGGAGCCCAAGATCTACCATGTAGCTTCTTTGGACGCCTTGAGGTTTGGGTTCAAGAGCATTGGCTTGGAGGACTTTGCTCGGCAGCGGATTGGCGGGTGAACACACCTTTAGCGCACTCACTCAAAGCGGATGGGCTGAGAACCTGTCCATCGATGTCAACCGCGATCATGTCGACCTTCTACAAGCAACTCGCTGGGGTTGTCGTCGATCATGAACATCTGACTCGGGTACTACAGGATCGAGAGGTCGATCACTGAGGCCCGGTTGCATCTTCCTGCACAGCACCGATGGCGCGTGCAGCGGGTGTGATCTGTGGTCAGTCACTTGGGACAGCATGGTCAGTTTCATTGAAACAGGGTGTTCAACTGGCTGGAAATATTCAAAGAATCACGCGATGCTGCTGTACGGATGAGCGGGTCGGGGGTTGCGTCATGGAAGCCTCTCCGTGGCTCAGGGGAAATCGAAATCGCCGTGGAACAGCCCATCGGTGCCGGTCACGACCTGCACCGTGGTGTCCACCAGCAGTGTGGAGGGAGCGAGCGCGGACGCCGAGAATCGGTCGAGGAAGCTCTGGGTGACGCCGGGCAGGCCGCAATGCTCGTAGACCAGCGACGCCGCCGGTAACACGTTCAGACTGCCCGAGCAGGTCGTGTCCAGCCGTTGGTCGGCCAGCAGGAGAGAGGTCAGATCTGTGGGGCCCATGTTGCGCACCCAGACATCCCACTGCGCCGGCGCTCCTGCGGGGACCTTCTGGTACCGCGGCTGGACGGCAATGCCCAATCGAGGACCATCCGCCATCACGATCGCGCTGGCCGAGCCGCGGTAGACCGTGCCGTCGCTGGCGTTGCCCTGCACCGTGAGGGTGTCCACGAGATCGGTGCTCGCGGCCGGCGAGCTGCAGGTGTAGCTCACCACGGCGCCGACGCCCACCGAGGTGCGCGTCGCGCTGCAGCTGGGCGCCTTCGACGCCGAGACACTCAGCGTGGACAGGACCTTGCCGGTGTTGTTGTAGACCTGGACCAGCAGCGGCGCGGTGCTGCCCGGCATGACCGTGGTCATCGCTGGCAGGTGTGCGACCTTGAAGGCGCTGCTCGGGGTGATGGTCTTGCAGTCGCTCTGCAGGGCCGTGCCCTGCTGGGTGAGCGTGGTGGGCTGGCAATGCAGGCGCGCCACGCCGCCGCAGTCCGCATCGAGCGTGAGCACGCCGCCTCGCAGGGCGAGCGTGACGGAGGTGGCGGGGCGACACAGCACCGGCCGGCTGTCGGCTGTCCCCGTCAGAACCAGGCCGGCGCTCGGGGTGATCGCCTGCGCCTGCGGCACGGCGATCGTCGCCAGCACCGTCAGCGCTCCTGCCAGGATCGAACGAGGATTCACGCGAGGGCCCTCACGAGGTGATCGGTCGCCGCGGGCTCTGCGGCGCCTCACCGGCGCTCGCCACCAGCTGGCGCAATCGGCGCAGCTCCTCGCCTCGCCACCCGCGAAAGGCATCGAACTCGCCGTGGGGGCCGGATGCCCAGACGCGGCGCGTGGCGATGGGCTGCCCGGTCTCATCCAGACCCTGCACGCCGCCCCCGATCTCGAAGCACCATCCCTCGAAGAAGACGGCGTCGCCACGCTTGAGCGCATCGAGCGTGCGCGGCAGGTCCAGCAAGGAGGTGATATGGACGGCGCGGTTCTTGTCGGCGGGATGGAGCATGGGCGTCACGGCCGGTCTCAGGGCGGTGTTCATGGGCATTCCTTCGCTTCGCACGGGGTCAGTGGACGAGGTCCTGCCCCTTGGGGGTGAGCGCCCACCACGGCCCCGCCTCAGGGGTGGCCTGGATGGTGCGCAGGTAGCCCATCACCACCAGGTCGTCGAGCACCCGGCGCACCTCGCCGCACCCCATGGACAGGGCCGACATGAACCGCGCCGGCGACAGGATCCGGCGGTCGTGGAGGCTGTCGCTGAGGGCCTGGCGCAGGTCGCTCAGGGGGATGCCGGCGATGATGCGCTGGCGCTGCGCGAGGGCAATTTGGGTGTGCATGGAAGGGACTCCGGTGGCAACGAAAACGTGTTGCTACCGTATCCATTCCTGACCCCTCGTAACGCGGGAAAAGGTGTCATTGAACGCGACCTTTCCCCGTGTAGCGGCGCGCCACACCCCTTCCCGCACGAGGCACTCCACCCCGAGCAGGACCACGGTCAGCTTTGCCGCGACGATGGCGTCCGTGAGGTTGCCGGCCTGCAACAGCGCCGACATCACCAGCACCCCCGCCCACCGTGCCGGTGTCAGGACGGCGCCGCTGCAGAAGTGCCATCGCAGCCATCGCAGCCGCTGGCTGGCACGCTGCTCGAACTGGGAGCGCTCGCTTCCCTGTGGCATGCCTTGGCGCGTACGCGCCCAGGCCTGCGCCAGCAGCTGTTGTCGGCGGAACTCCCAGCCGGTGCGCAAGGGCACCGCCAGCACCAGCGCGCCGATCGCCAATGCCTGCCAGCCGGCCACCAGCGCCGCGGGCGAGACCAGCGGGTGGTCCGCCAGCGCAAGGCCGGCGAGCCCCAGCAGCGCCATCGCGAAGATCACGACCGCCACCTCTGCCGCCAGACTCAATCGGCCGAGGAGGGGCGTGGGACTCGTGGGGAAATGAGCAAGGAGACGGTCGGATCGGGCGGGCATCGGGGAAGTCCAGTGCGAGGCAAGTCCTCCCCTTCCACGCTACTGATCAGGTGGCTTTTGCCGAAGAAAATAGCCGCGGGCGACACGCGGACATGGGCCGGCGTGTGGGGGCACTGCACTGGTGACGCAGGTCAGCTGGCTGCCGGTGCGTGCTCGTCCAGCAGCTCCGGCCCCTGGTGGCGCACGGCGTTGACGCGCGTGGACACAGGGTAGAAGTGCGCTTCCAGGATCTGATTTCCGTCGAGCACCTCCAGCACGCCCGGCTTGGTGGCTCGCTCTTGATCCATCCAGGCACGCCACGCGCGCGGCTGCAGGATGACCGGCATGCGGTCGTGAATGGCCTCGATGCCCGGACTGGCCGGCCGGGTGAGAATCGCCGCGGTGCAAATCACCTCGTCCGAGCCGGGCGGTCGCCATCGCGAGTACAGGCCGGCGAACAGGAAGGGCTTGCGGTCTGCCGCCTGCAGGGCGAAGGGCTGCTTGCCGCCGACGTCCTTGCGCCACTCGTACCAGTGGGTTGCCGGGATCAGGCAGCGTGCGTGCAACCACGCTTCACGCCACAGGGGCTTGGCGGAGGCCTCTTCGCTGCGCGCATTGATCGTCGAGAACCGCGGCGGCGCGACCTCTTTCCACCAATGCGGGATGAATCCCCAGCGGGCCTCTGCCGTCAAGATCTCGTCGCGATCCCCACCCTGCAGCACCAGCGGGATCCGGGTGGTCGGCGCGATGTTGAACTGGGGTTTCCGTCCAGCGAGCGCGTGCTCGACCCTCGGACCGAGCCACTCGCCCACCGTGGCCCAGTCCTCCGGCGTCCTTGGCGCAATGGCATAGCGTCCGCACACGAGCGATCCGCTCCGTGGTCAGCCGGCCGCCGGCATCACGAACCGCAGGAACTGGAGGCGGGCCTCGCGCGCCCGTCCCTGCCGCTGGATGGCGGCCTCCAGCTCGCGTCGCAGGCGGCACACTTCCTCGTTGGCCAGGGCCAGCTGCGCATCATGCAGGCGCACGGCTTCGGCCATCGACAACCGGGACTGCTCTTGCGTCATGCGCCTACTCCTCCACAGCCTGGCGAGCCCTTGAGGGCCCCTTATACCACTGCCATTACGGCGTGCTCTCGGCCACGGTCGCGATGGGCATAAGCCGCTCGCGTCCGCTGCCGTTGCAGGCTACCCCGGGGTGCCACGTGCGCCGATGCACGATCCGGTACAACGCTCCCCGCGCACGTCTTGGCGCTCGCGGTAGCGCGTCCGTGCGCGTGCGCGATCCCGGTCGCCTAGCGCGCCGGGGTTCGAGCGGCCCCCGTGCGCGCGGCGGGATGGAGAGGTGTCGCTGCGAACTAGCCGAGCGACTTGCGACGCCAATCGTGGCGCCCTCTCCTTTACGGTATACATTGTGCCTTTGCTAAAAGGGGATGTCATCACCGTCAGGATCGAAGCCCGCAGGCATCGGCACAGGAGCGCTGCCGCTGCGGGCCGGAGCCGACTGCGCGCCGCGCGCCGGGCCGCGCTCGGCGCGGCTGGCGCCACCGCCACCGCGGCTGTAGCCACCACTGCTGCTGGCGCCCGCCGCACCCTCGCCGCTCGGCGTGCCGCCAAGCATCTGCATCTCGTTGGCGATGATGTCGGTGCTGTAGCGCTCCACGCCGTTCTTGTCGGTATACTTCTCCGTGCGCAGCGAGCCCTCGATGTAGACCTGGCGGCCCTTCTTCAGGTACTCGCCGGCGATCTCCGCCAGGCGCCCGAAGAACTTCACGCGGTTCCACTCGGTCCGCTCCTGGGTCTCGCCCGACTGCTTGTCCTTCCAGCTCTCGCTGGTGGCCACGCTGATCGTGGTGATGGCCGAACCGCCCTGGCTGTAGCGCACCTCCGGATCGTTGCCCAGGAGTCCGACGATGATGACCTTGTTGATGCCTCTGCTGGCCATTGCACAATCTCCGCATTGATGCACCGTAGTGGTGTTTTTCCACTCTACGGAATCGGGAGATTTCACCTAACTTTTTTGCCGCGCTGCTGATCGCGGTTATTGGCGCCGGAAGCAATCGCGTTGAGGGTCGCCGCAAGACGCCGGCCGGCCGCCCAGATGCCCTCCTCCTCGATCGCCAGCGCCCGCGAGGCGTAGCTGTCATCCACACGCGTGCCGCTTCGCTCGATGGATGCCTGGACCGCGCTGCGGCAGGCGCTCTGGGACCAGCGGACGATCTCTCCCATGGAGGCCGCGGCCACAGGGAGTTCCCGACGCGGTCGCGCCTGCAAGGCATCGACAAGCTGCTCAGGGCTCGTCCAGCGGTCGCGCAGCATGACGCTGTCCCACAAGGCGTGCAGGTTCGTGCCTCGATCCCGGAACCGCAGCTGGATCTTGTTGCCGCCCCGACCGTCGGCTGCTCCATAGTTATGGAAGGGTTGCGCGAGATCGCCCATGAGGTGGACTACGAACTTCAGCGCCCTGCCCCGCTCCGGCACGGGCGCGCCGGCATCACGCACGATGCCGAGATTCGCGTCCAGGGCCTCGATGAGGCACTGCCCATCGGGGCAATCCCGCTCGCGCCGGTAGACGCAGTCGTCCGCCAGGTCGATGAAGTGCCATCGCCGCGTCCTGGTGTCTTTCACGGTGTCCGCCCAGGCTGCGGTGGCCTCCAGGGTCGGCGTCGGCTCGTCGCTCAGCAACGCACTCACCCACGCTCTCGCCTGCGGCGTCAGGTTGCGATCCGCGATGGATCCGACGGCTTCATGCCAGGCCGCACCGAAGGCGCGCGCCGGCGTAGGACAGACTGCGATGCACGAGGCAAGCAGCAGCGCTAGCGGCCAGCCTCGTCTTCCCTTCTTCCATTCCATTCCGTTCCCTCAAGCGCCAGAAGCTGCTCGGCTTCCTCGACCAACATCGCCAAACGGTCCGGATCGCCCGCGTGCTGGGCCGCCAACAGATCGCGCAAGACCGCGGCCAGCTGCCGGCGCGCCACGGCGTGGATGCGCCCCTCGTCGGCTTCGCGGGCCACCGTAGTCAATGTCGAATAGGCGGCATCGCGCCGGTCCCGGCGCGGGTCGTCCCGCATGGCCAGAATTCCCGGCAGGGCCATGACCCAGCTCGGAGGGCGCCCTTGTGGATCCATCAGGGTTCCGATCCCCGCTGGCGGGATCCGCCTTTCAGGAGGGGACGAACCTTGCGTGCCCAGCGATCCCCTGCCCGAGACACGCGCCTTGAAGGAGGCCGCGACATTCCACTATCGACGGGCATGGGGTTCACCGCAGAAAACGCGCATCGAACCAGAATGGCTCGTCCGAGCTTTCCCGCAGGTGCGTCGCTGCCTGGGGATGCGCCGGATTGATCAGATAGTTGGTCGAACTAGGCACCACCGCCGAAGGCACCGGCAGGACGAGGGCGCTGCCTTCATCCAGCCACGCATTGCCCAAGGTGCGTGTGGTGATTTCATTGGCCTGCCAGCCCTGCGGAAGCTGCGGTCGCTCGCTGAACACAGCGCCCTCGCCGATCTCGATGCGGATGATCCTGAGCCGCGTCGGAATGGATTCCACGCTCAGGCGCATGTGGGCCATGACCTCCACCATCGCCAACGCAGGGTGCTCAGCCACGTAGAGCACCGAGCGCGGCATGGCGTGCCACCGACCATCGACGTGATGGCCACCGATCCCGCTCAAGCCGGTGAACGCCGAGATGCGCCAGACCTGCATCAGAAAATGCCGTGGGCGGTGCGCAGCAGATGGCTTTCGATCAGGCGTGCGCCCGGCTCGGTCGAGCACACCTGCAACGGCGTGATCGGCTCGGCGTCAGGCAGGTATCGCGCCGGCGTGTTCATCCACTTCAGGGCCAGCGCATCGTCGCCGAACAGCTCCGCCGCCTCGGAAAAGACGCGGACCAGCCGCAGAACACGCTCCGCCTCGGCCCCCGTGAACCGCTCGTTGTTCTCCAGGCGGCGCCTCACGGTGCTCTCGGACGCCACGAATCGGTGCGGGATGTCGAGGCGTTTGGACAGCCGCTTGAAGGATTTTGTCGACAGTCCGCGATTGACGATGTCGATGGCGTCGGTCTCGGATGCCATCGGCGTTTCGAGCAACGCGGACATGCGGGCATAGACGCCCTGTGGCTTCTTGGCTGCGGCAGCGGCTTTCATAGGGCACTCTCCATTTGACGGCCACAATACGCCAAATGGCGGAGGCGAGCAAATTTCACCCCATCGCATCCCTGTCGCCTGCGCTCACCCGGGTCCAATCAACCTTGATGGGTCAGTCGGTTTTCGAGGTGCCCGGGCAGATGGCCGACGTACACCGTGGCCGTTTCCTCGCACCAGGCAAAGTAGAGCCGGAACACGACCGCCGGATCGAAGCCGTGCCCGCGCTTGAGGTGCAGATCCATGGTGCGCTGGACGCCATCGAATACCCGCCGGTATCGATCGCGGTAGCGCCGATCCTCGACGGCCGTTCCTACTCTCGTGCATTCCAGGTTGAGCTCTGCCAGTCGTTGCTCGAAGGCAAGGCGAGCGCTCTGGTCCTCACTGTCACGCGTGCGCATCGGGATGTAGAACCTCGCGAGGAGATCCAGCGACTTGTAGATCAGCGGCGTGTCGAGGAAGGGCGAACGAAGGGCCGCCTCTACCGCACTCGGGTGCAGGATCACCCGGCCGCCCATGTGCTGATGCGCCCACTGCTTGAGGTCCACCAGGGTGTCCGGGAACGGCGGCACGTCCGCGATCTCAGGCGGCGCGGGGCCCTGATTCCTCGCCTCGTCGAGCCGCGTCCGCAGGGAACGGATTTCCTCCATGGACGCCTCGCGCTGGTACTCCAGTCCAGCCACCTGGACGCGAAGCGCATCGCGCTCAGCCAAGAGATGCTCGACGTGCTCCGAGCTTGCCCTGAGCTGATGCTCGATCTCGGCCTGTCGTGCCTCGACTTCCCGGAGTCGCGTTTCCGCCTCGGACGCACGATCTCGAGCCTCGTGGGCGCGGAGGCGCTCATTCTCCAAGGCGCGGGCGTGCGCCCTCGTCTCGTAGTGCCGAATCACTCGCTCAGCGTGCGATTCATTGGGTTCGTCGACCTCGAACGGTCGCAGCGCCACTGTGCGAATGTCGTGGCAGTCTGATAATGACATGGCCCGACCAGAGAGCGGCCAGCCGGGGTGGTCGATAAGGAAGTCCTGCGGCGTGAAGCGTGGACCGATGACACGCACGCCGAGGACGGGGGGCAGCCACTGCGGACCGCAACGCTCAGCAATCAGCTCGGCGGTGGGCTTATTCAGAGGAACGACCCAGGCTGCTGCCCACAGGCTTCGTGCGAGGCAGCGAATGATGGCCTGCTGCCTGGGGGCGTCGACATCGGGGCTTACCAGCACGATGCAGATGACCCGCTGCTGATCGAGCAGCGCCTCAACCAGGCGTTCGCGTTCTCGTACGTTAAGAGGGACCAGAGGCTCCCTCCGGAGCGGCGTCGCACCGGCTCGCATCCATTCGATGCTCGAGGCAAGGGTCGTGAAGGGGATAGCACGAGACAGCCGCCGCGTACGCGATGGGTCGCGTAACTCGTCTTTCCATAGCGTTAAGGTTCTGCCTTCCTGTTCGTCGGCCTCCAGTACCAGGGTCTCATGTACCCAACGGTCCCCCAATTTCACGCAGGGATATTCCCCGCTGATGGCCCACACGCCGAGGTCGGGTCTGCATCGGGCTTTCAAGAACCCCTCCGCGGTGCTGGCGCGGGCCAGGCTTCCGTCCAACGCGCTCTTGATTAACTTCTCCGCTTTGGATCTCGGTTCCGCAATCCCGAACTCTTTGGCTGCTTGGAACTTGAATTGAAGGTGTGACTCCGTTGCCCTCTGTGCCGTGTGGAGCCCGAAGAAATGGCGCAGCTGCTGTCGTGGGTCACTGCCCGCTTTCCTGGCCTCCTCCAGTCCTGTGCGCCAAAGCACCTCTGGCCGTAGTCCGGCCCCTACGTGCGCGGGGTTCGCCTTTGGGGAATAGACCTGCAGCACGTCGGGAATACTTTCATTGTCGTCCTTCTGCGGTCGATGCGGCTGGGCTTCGGTGCCAATAATTCCCTTCGACAGACAATACTGCCGGAGCAGTTCCAGCCGCTCCAGGTCGAGTTCAGGCTCGTTGTCATTGCTGAGCTCGATGGGTGAGTAGGCGCCATCCCAGCCCCGGTCCTTACCTTGTCCCGTCATGCGCCACGGGCCTTGACCCATGCCGTGCCCTTTGATTGCTTCGCTCACGATGTTCCTTCTCTCCTCGTCGCACCACGCGCACAGGATGAGGCGTGTTCCTGTGGCCACGGCCTCCCGCGCCAACTGCGCCGATGCAAGTTTCACCGTCAGGTACATGATGTCTTCGGCCACGTTCTGGCAGACCATGGCGTCGTATTGGTCGATCGACTTGGCGAGGATCTTCTCCAGAGGCTCGTGGAGGAGCACGGGCTTTCGTTGTGCGAGAAGCGTGGGGACCATCTTGGAGATCTTGCCGCGACGTACACCGGCTCCTGCCAGGTGCAGTTCGATTTCGACGTCGGGCAAGAACGCGCGCGCCGCCAAGGCATACATGCGTCCTTCATCCAGGAGATCGTTGGTGTGGATGCCCTGGATCAGCACGCGCAGCCGCTTGCGCGTTGACAGCAGGTCTGGTGCGCACAGCGCCAGGGCGCGCATTGGCCTGACGAATCGCACGACGCTGGGCAACATCGTGCCCGGTATCATGCCGAGCAGAACCTCCCAGGCCGGCACGTAGGTACGCAGGAACGTGAGCAGCTCTGAGTCGTTGTTGATGCTGGCAAGTTCTTGGATGCGCTGGTCGAGCGCTACATGACGACGTTCGATGGTGTTCGCTTTCATGGTGCTCCACCTTGTCGCGTCATGCCGAGGCACCACGCGCGTCGATGCGTTTGGTTCGGTTCCGGAGGATCGCGGTGGCGTACTCGCCGCGTTTGACATCGAGCATTTGAATAGCCCGCGTCTACGACGTGGGTCCGTCACTTCCCCTGACGTTCGTGGCGGTCGCCGATGGAATCGCCGCCTGTGTTGGGGGCCGTGGCTGCGCCCTTTCGTGCCGCTTCGCCCTGGAGTGCGGTTTGTGCTGCCCCCAGGGGACCGGACGGCGTCATGCAGCTGTTGGGTGCGTTGCAGTCCACGACCCACCGCCCATCCGGGCGGATCTCCACGTGGTCCGTGGTGATGGTTACCGACTGACCGGTCGACGGGTTGCTGAGCACAATGACCACACCGCTGGCCGCGGTGGCGGCGTGAGCGGCGGTGGCGGCGGCGGCGACAAGCGTGCCGAGGCAGACCGAGAGAGAGGCGGTACGCATGATCAGTCCAGCCGCGTCCACATCTCGATCACCAGAGGATCTACGAGGGCGGACTGGAAGGTCATCTTGAAGCCCGCAGGGATCTGGCCACGCAGCCCTTCCAGGCTGATGTCCTCCAGCACCTTTCCGGTGTGGCCCTCGGGGGTGTATTCCCGCGCGGCGTAGGGGTACGAAGAAAACTTCGGTCGATGGTAGATGGCCCAGGTCATCATTGGGGGGGGCTCCTTTCCGTGGACTCATGGTGGCAGACGCGCTACGCGTGTTACCCGTGGAAAGGTGCGATTTGCCTGCATCTTTCCACGGTGAAAGTCCCAGCCTGCAGAGTCCCCCGTCCGGCTCCAAATTCTTCAGGTGCCGGCCGGCTACCTCAGGAGCGCCTCAGGCGGCAGGGTGCCAATCACCTCCTCCGCCGTCAGCGGCCGCCCTGCCGACTCCCGCGCTTGTGCCACCTGTGTCACCAGATCCCACACCGCGGCTTTGCCCGCGAGTGACAAACCGCTCAGGCGGGTGGCCACACCAAGGTTGTCGACGCCCCTGGCGCCCCCCGCCGTACTACGCACTCGCTCCGGAAGGAGCGCCAGGTGATCGATTGAACGCACGTCGAGCTCCGCCAGGATCTCGGTGAGCCAGATCCACTCCTCGGGGCGCAGACGCGGGAGCGCCTGGCGCGTGATCTGGGCATACACGGCGCACACCCATTCCAGCCGACGAGACGTCTTGCCGGGTCGATCGAGCACCGCTCGGCTTACGGGCCCCAGGTGGAAGGTAGTGCGAGTAGGCAGTGCCATAAAGTATGTTGGCTGTATGCGGTTAGTGTGTTGTCAGTATGCCATGCGCCGCCTGTTCCCCGCGGATGCCCTCGCGAGGCGGTTTAGGCATAGCACGCGGGCTCGACGGCCGTCATGGCGCAAAAGAACATTAAAAACAATGGTTTGTCCTGACACTGGGACTGCTCGTTGTCCGACGCCATCCGCTTGTGAAACACTCTGCAGCGATGTTCCACGCTTTTTTTATCCCGTAAAATCAATAATCTAGCGACCAATCTCCGTGGAACATCGAATCGCGAGGCGAACTTTTCACCGGGTCGGCCGGCGCGAGGGTTCCCGTGGATGCCCTTTCGCGTCTCTCGATGCCGACTCTCGCTCCGCTTGCCTGGAGCAGGGTCCGTGCGGGACACCTGTAGCGGCCTGTCTGCCGTTGTCGCCCCCTGATACGGCCTGCCGGTTGTAGGACTCCCGGCCGTCCTGCAGAAGCGCCCTGCCCCGTGGATCCGACTCTCGGGATCTGGGTGACATGCCGCTATCGAGCGACGGCGGGCTCGCGTCAGCCGCTTTGCTGCTGGGCTTAACACCATCACCCTCCCAGCCGAAGGCGCGATGCTCGGTGATCGCGTAGGGCCTAGATCGCGCACCACGGGGCACGCTGCGTGGAGGGTGTTGCCTGCCGCAACGCTCCGGCTGCGGGAGTGCCAGCAGAGGTTGTTTGGTTTTCATGGATGTTCTCTCTCAAAGCCAAGAACAGAACATCAGCTGGCAGTTCTGCCGGATGGGTATCCGTGGGGAGTCGACCACTTGCCCGTGCGAACAAGTCGTAGCGCCACCGCCCATCGTTCGCTGGCTGTCTTCGCGAGCCCAGCCAGTTGCCCTCCCAACATCGACCAGGTGATCTCGTCGATCAGGCGGCAGGCCTCCTCGCCGCGCTCCCTGCGCAGTTGCCGAAGCACGAAGTCCCCAGCCGCCAGGATCTCCTGCGCTTGATCCTGGGCAACCGGTGCCGGCATTTCAGGCCGTCGGCCTGAAGGTCCGTGGGTAATGGCCGTGGAGCCCGGGCTTGGTTTCCATTCCCCGTCTCTCCCTCCCAGCGAGCGAGACAGCACCGCCTGCTCCTCGGGCGTGAGCCTGGTATCGGCATCGAAGGCCATCGAGGTCGCGCGTGAAGCGATGGCCTCGT
>DAOOVM010000005.1:0-44480 GCA_035370085.1 Rhodanobacteraceae bacterium
GCCGATGTCGGCCAGGAGCAGCAACAGCAACAGGGCGGCGCCGAGCCACTTCATGCGGCGTCTCCGGCGAGCTTCTCGGCCACGCGCAACACCGCGCTGCGTGCGCGCGGATTGCGTGCCAGCTCGACGTCTCCCGCTTGCTGCGCGCCGCCGACAGCGCACAGGCGCAATGGAGCCTGGGGCAGCGGCGGCAGGCCGCGACGCGTCGGCGGCGGCTGCGAGTGGCGGCGGATGAACTGCTTGACGATGCGGTCTTCGAGCGAGTGGAAGCTGATCACCGCCAATCGCCCGCCCGGCTTGAGCCGGTCCAGCGCCGCATCGAGTCCGCGCTGCAGCGCGTCCAGCTCGCCGTTCACGGCGATGCGCAGGGCCTGGAAGGTGCGCGTGGCCGGGTGCTTGCCCGCCTCGCGCCGGCCGATGGTTCGGGCGACGAGCTCGGCCAACTGGCCGGTGGTGGCGATGGGCGCACTGCGGCGCTGCTCAACGATGGCGCGGGCGATGCGCCGCGAGAGGCGCTCTTCGCCGTAGTGCCACAGCACGTCGGCGATCTCGGCCTCCGAGGCGCGCGCGAGGAACTGCGCCGCGCTTTCGCCCGCGCCCGGGTCCATGCGCATATCCAGCGGCGCGTCAGCCTGGAAGCTGAAGCCGCGGCGGGCGTCATCGAGCTGGGGCGAGGACACGCCGAGGTCGAGCAGCACGCCATCCAGCCCACCGGCTGTGGCGTCCCACTGGTCCATCTCGGCGAAACTGCCCTGCCGCACCGCCACGCGCTTCTCCTGCTCCTCCAGCACGCGGGCCTGCGCGATCGCCTCGGGATCGCGGTCCATGAGCAGCAACCGGCCACTCGGGCCGAGCCGCTGCAGCACCGCCCGGGCGTGCCCACCGCGCCCGAAGGTGCCGTCAAAATAGGTGCCGTCCGCGCGCACGGCGAGCGCCGCCACCGCCTCGTCCAGCAGGACCGGGATGTGTTGCAGCGGTTGCGAACTCCCCACCGTTTCCATCCCCGCCCCGAACTCCTCGCTACAACTTCAATGTCTGCATCTCGTCGCTCACCTCGTCTTCGGCGATGGTCTGCCGGATCTTGGCGAGGTGGGCCTGCTCGCTCCACAACTCGAACTTGTTGCCCATGCCGAGCAGCACGGCGCGCTTCTCCAGACCGGTCGCGGCCCGCTGGCTCGCCGGCACGAGGATGCGGCCGCTGCCGTCGGGTTCGACGTGCGCGGCCGCGCCCACCAGCTTCATCTGCAGGCTGCGGTGCACCGCCTTCACGCCCGGAAGAGCGTTCACCTGGTCGCGCACCGCCTCCCATTCGGGCAGGGGAAACAGCCACAGGCAGCCGTGCTCGAACGGGTTGTAGGTGAACACCAGGCGGTTGCCGCAGGCCGCCGCGATCGGCTCGCGACAGGCCGTCGGCAGCGCCAGCCGGCCCTTGTCGTCGATCGTGATGGCGGTTTCGCCCTGGAACATGCCCTGCCTGCGCCGCTGCCCTGCAACCTGTGGTGGGACATGGTGTTTCCACCATTTCCCACGTTTTCACACCGACGCCCACGTTAGTCGCAGGCGGTGAGACTGTCAAGGAGATTTTCCTTACGGATCAAGGAAATGGCGGCGATCTGGCGATTTCAGGGAGATTCTGAGGAGCACGTCCGAGGCTATTGAAAACAAAGTGATTTCAAAAATGCACTTTGCGGTCCGGCAGGCTGCGCGGCGAACCGAGGGCATCTGGCACGGCTCTTGACGCAAAGCGGTCGACCATGTGTCACCCAGGCCGTGGGCGAGGTTTCAGGGGCCGACTTCGTGCGCGGCGAGCCACTCGCGGGTCGCCGCGGGGGTGCAGCCTGCGATTGCCGAGCTCGGTGGTTTCCTGCAGCGCCGCGCGGGCACCCGCCAGGGCGGCATAGCGGCGGCCCAGCACCCGATGGGCGCGGATTGGCATGACACTCGTCCCTCGCCCCGCGGCCGCCGTGCGCCGGGCTGGCACCGGACGGCTGCTCGGTTCGCGCGCGCGCCGCGTGCGTCTGCCCGCACGCGGCGCGCCCTTGCAGAAGTGGAGTCGGCCTGTAAGCCGGGTTCTGTACCCCCGAGGGAGCGACAGTCATTCCTCTGCGCCCGCCGTCGCCGACGGGCTCTAGCGACCTACCCGGGAGCGACGCGGGCCACGCCATGCTCCCCTATTCGGTCTTGCTCCGGGTGGGGTTTGCCGTGCCGTGCGGCGTTGTCCCCGCACGCGGTGCGCTCTTACCGCACCGTTTCACCCTTGCCTGATCCCCTGGCGGGGCCATCGGCGGTCTGCTCTCTGTTGCACTTTCCGTCGGCTCGCGCCGCCCAGGCGTTACCTGGCACCCTGCCCTGTGGAGCCCGGACTTTCCTCGCGCGACCTGCGCCGCACGCGACTGTCCGGCCGACTCCGCGTGGGAGTATACGGCCGCCGATCCGTGCAGTGGCTGTACACCGGCGCGAACGATCATTTCTCGCCGGCGTAGAGCTCCTTGCGCGGCGCGCCGGTGATGGCCGCAGCCAGCTTGGCTGCGCGCGCCGGCGGCAGTTCCTCGCGCAGCAGCGCGAACACGCGACGGCCTTCGGCCAGACGCTCGTCCTCACCCGCCTCGCGTCCGCCCACGAGCAGCACGAACTCGCCGCGCTCCTGATTGGGATCGGCCGCCAGGCGCGCCTGCAGTTGCGCCAAGGTGCCGTCCAGCACCGTCTCGAACAGCTTGGTCAGCTCGCGCGCCAGCACGGCCGGGCGCGCGGCGCCGAACACGGCAGCCATGTCGTCCAGGCACTCGCGCACGCGGTGGCTGGATTCGTAGAACACCAGCGTTCGCGCTTCTCCCGCCAGTTCGGCCAGGCGTTCGCGCCGCGCGGCCGCCTTGGCCGGCAGGAAGCCTTCGAACACAAAGCGGTCGCTGGGCAATCCGGCCACGGACAATGCGGCAATCGCAGCGCAGGGACCGGGCACTGGCGACACGGTCACGCCCGCGGCCCGCGCCGCGCGCACGAGGCGAAAGCCCGGGTCGCTGATCAGCGGCGTACCCGCATCCGAAATCAGCGCCAGCTCGCCACCTGCGCGCAGGCGTGCGAGCAGCCGCTCCACTTCCTCGCGCTCGTTGTGCTCGTGCAGGGCCGTCGTGGGCGTGGCGATGCCGTAACGGGCCAGCAAGGGCGCGCTGTGGCGCGTGTCCTCGGCGGCGATGCGCTCCACGCGCTTCAACACCTCCACCGCACGCGCGCTCATGTCATCGAGGTGGCCGATGGGGGTGGCGACCACCCACAGGCGGCCGGTGGCGGCGTTCATGCGCTGCACTCCGTTGGCGGGTCGCCACCATAGCCGAGGTCGGCGCGGTGCGACGAGGGCCGCGCGGCCATCCGCTATCATCGGTGCTTCTCCGGCCCAGGAAGTGACCATGCCGACCTCGACCCTGCGCTCGCTCGCCGCCCTTGTGCTGTGCACCCTGCTCGCTGCCTGCGCCAGCTCGGGTGGGGTCGGCCAGCCGCGCGAGCCGCAGCAGGCCGGCCTGGCCGAGGAGGCGTACACGCGCGGCGATTTCCGCGCCGCCGCCGACGCCTTCCTGGCCCTGGCGGAGTCCGATGCGGGCCAGCGCGCGCACTACCGCCTGCGCGCCGCCGAGGCGCTGCGCGAGGAGGGCGACCTGGGTGCAGTCGCGCGGCTGCTGGGCGACATCAAGCGCAAGCGGCTCGCGCCCGAGGAGGCGCTGCGTTACGACCTGCTCGATGCCGAGTGCGCCCTCGCCGACCGCGATGCGGCGCGTGCGCTGGCGCTGTTGGCCATGCCCGAGGCGCGCCTGCCTGCCGGTCTGGCGACGCGCCGGCTGGAGCTGACCGCACGTGCCCAGGCGGCGCACGGCGATGCCTTCGGCGCCGCGCGCACACGCGCCGCACTCAACCGCACGCTCGATGGCGCCGACCGCGCGCAGAACGAACGCAGCCTCGTCGACAGTCTGGCGAGCCTGCCCGCCGCGTCACTGAAGGAGCTGGCAGAGCCCTTGGCGCCGAACGATGCCTTGCGTCCATGGATCGAGCAGGCGCTGCGCAAGCAGGGCATGGCCCTGCCGCTGGTCGTGCTGCATCCGACCCGCCCGGTCGGCACGCAGCAGGCGGACGGCAGCGGCCGGTGGACGCGCGAGGGCTACCGCGAGACGCGCCGCGTGGTCCTGCTGTTGCCGCTGTCCGGCCCCCTCAAGAGCGCCGCCGCGGCAATTCGCGACGGCTTCTTCGCCGCCTACTTCGACCAGCGCGGCGAGGCAGCGCGCGCGGACGTGCGCGTCTACGACAGCGGCGGCACGCCCGAGGAAGCGCTGGCGGCCTACCAGCGCGCCGCGCAGGACGGCGCCGACCGCGTGGTTGGCCCGCTGACCCGCGAGGCGGTGGGTGCGCTGTTTGCGCAAGGGCATCTGCCCGTGCCGGTGCTGGCCCTCAACCAGCCCGAGAGCGGCGCCACGCCGCCACCCGGCAGCCTGGCCTTCGGCCTCGCCCCCGATGTGGAAGGCGCCCAGGCGGCCGAGCACATGGTCGGCCTGGGCATCAAGGAAGCAGTCGTCTTCGCCGCCACCGAGGACTGGGCCGAGCGCGCCAGCCTGGCCTTCCGCGCCCAGTTCGAGAGCCTGGGGGGCAAGGTGGTGGGTGAGGCGCGCCTGCGCGACGGCGAAGTGAATTTCGCCGCTGCCATCCGCCAAGCCGTGGGCAACTTCGCCACGGCCGGGGAGGCCGGCCTGTTCCTCAGCCTGCGGCCACAGCAGGCCCGCCTGCTGCTGCCGCAGCTCAAGCTGGCGAGCGTCACCCTGCCCGCCTTTGCCACCTCGCACGTCTACGGCGGCAGCAGCAACCCCGGACTCGACCGCGATCTGGATGGGCTGGAATTCTGCGACGCACCCTGGCTGTTCGATGCGGCGCCCGGCCTGCCGTCGCGCGAGGAACTGGCGCGCAGCCTGGAGACCGCGCGCGGGCCCGGCGCCCGCCTGTTCGCCCTGGGGCTGGACGCCTATGCCCTCTTGCCCTACCAGGAGTGGCTGGGTACGCACCCGGACAGCTACCTGCCCGGCGCCACCGGCCAGCTGGCCGCCGACAGCTTCGGTCGCGTGCATCGCCTGCTGACCTGGGCGCGCTTCGACGCCGGCGTGGCGCGGCCCAGTGCGGGTCTGAGTCTCGGCGGCGCGCAGGCGCCCTGAATCCGTGCGTGCGCGCGGCGAGGCCTGGGAGACGCGCGCCCTGCAGGAGCTGCAGCGCGCCGGACTGGTGCTGTTGGCGCGCAATTGGCAGTGCCGCTACGGCGAGATCGATCTCGTCATGCGCGAGGGCGACACCCTCGTGTTCGTGGAAGTGCGCTTCCGCGAGGCCGGCGCATCCGGCGGAGCGCTCGCCAGCGTCGGCCCGGCCAAGCGCGCCAAGCTGGTGCGGGCGGCACAGCTCTATCTGGCACAGAGCCCCGCTGCGGCGAGCGGGACCTGCAGATTCGATGTGGTAGCGTTCGACGGCTGCGCCGACGGTGTCCGCTGCGACTGGCAGCGCGGCGCGTTCGAGGCCTGCTGAGGATGCCGCGCCATGCGCCACTTGCGTAACCTGCTTTTCGTCCTTGTCTTCGCGCCCCTGCTCGGCGGCTGCATCGCCGCCGTGGTCGGCGCTGGCGCCGCCGGTGCCGGGGCGGCGCGCGATCGACGCACCTTCGGCACCGTCGTCGACGATCGCAACATCCAACTCACCGCCTACGACAGCCTGAACAAGGACAAGGAGCTGGCGCTCAAGAACAATGTCGCCATCGTCGTCTACAACGGCGTGATGCTGCTGGTGGGCGAGGTGCGCACAGAGGAACTGAAGGAGCGCGCCGAGCAGCGCGTGTCCGGCTTCGACGGCACGCGGCGCATCGTCAACGAGCTGGCCGTGACCGAGCCGCAGGGCTTCTGGTCGCGCCGCGCCGACAACGCACTCACCGCGCGCGTGAAGACCGCCCTGCTGGACATCGTCGACCAGCCCGGCTTTGACCCCACCCGCGTCAACGTCACCACCGCCCACCGGGTGGTCTACCTCATGGGCCTGCTCAGCCGCGAGGAGGCCGAGCGCGTGACGGACATCGCGCGCAATGTGCCCGGCGTGGAGCGCGTGGTGAAACTGTTCGAGTATTCCGACTGAGGGCGGGCCGTGGCGCTCGGCGAGGCCCTCTTGCGGGAACTGCGCGCGCTTTTCGGCGCCGACGGCGTGGCGATCGATGCCGCCACCCGCCTCGCCTACGGCTACGACAACTCGCGCCGCCAGGCGGCCGCCGATGCGGTGGTGTTCCCCACCACGCACGAACAGGTGTGCGCGCTGGTGCGCGCCTGCCGCGCTGCGCGCACGCCGCTCGTCGCCCGCGGCCGCGGCACCAATACCACCGGCGCCACGGTGCCGGTGGACGGTGGAGTGGTAGCGAGCTTCGAGCGCATGAACCGCATCCTGCGCATCGATGCGGCCAACCGCTACGCCGTGGTGGAGCCGGGCGTGCTCAACGGCGCCCTGCAGGCGGCGCTGGCGTGCGAGGGCTTCTTCTGGGCGCCCGATCCGACCTCCAGCCCCTTCTGCAGCGTCGGCGGCAACCTCGCCTGCAACGCCGCCGGGCCGCGCGCGGTGAAATACGGCAGCACACGCGAGAACACCCTCGGCCTGCGTGCGGTGGCCGGCAGCGGCGAGGCGTTCCGCTGCGGCGTCTACACCAGCAAGGGCGCGGTGGGCTACGACCTCACGCGCCTGCTCATCGGCGCCGAGGGCACGCTGGCCTTGATCACCGAGGCGACCCTCAAGCTCACGCCCCTGCCGGCGGCCCGGCGCACGCTCGCCGCCACCTATGCCGACATCGGTGCGGCGACCGCCGCCGTGGCGCGACTCATGGCCCAGCCGGTGACACCCTGTGCGCTGGAGTTCCTCGACGAGGAGTGCCTGCGCCTGGCGCGCCGCGTCGGCGGTGACGCCATTCCGCAGGCCGGCGCCCTGCTGGTGATCGAAGTGGACGGCGAGGAGGCCACCTTGCCAGCGGCCGTGGCGGCGGTCTCGCGCGCTGCACGCGGCGGCGGTTTGCTGACGCTGCAGGCGGCCTCCGATGCCGCCGAGGTCGAACGTCTGTGGGCGGCGCGCAGGGCCTTGTCCCCCGCCCTGCGCCAGCTCGCGCCCAACAAGATCAACGAGGACGTGGTGGTGCCCGTGTCGTGCCTGCCCGAACTCGCCGCGGGACTCAAGCGCCTGGTCGCCACCCACGGCATCCCCATCGTCGCCTTCGGCCACGCCGGCAACGGCAACATCCACGTCAATCTGCTGTACCGCCCCGAGGATGCGGCGCAGGCGGCCGCGGCCCCCGCCTGCCTGACGCAATTGTTCGATCTGGTCCTCGGTCTCGACGGCACGCTGTCCGGCGAGCACGGCATCGGCCTGGTCAAGCGCGAGTTCCTGACGCGGGCCGTCGACCCGCACGCACTGGACTTGATGCACCGCATCAAGGCACAGTTCGACCCGGACGGAATCCTCAATCCCGGGAAACTGCTGCCAAGAGGCTGAAGGGCCGGCGCGACGGCCCACGCTCGCGAAGGGGGCTTTATGCACGCAACATCAAAGCACTGGCTTGGTCTGGGCGCCTTCGGGCTGGTCTGCGCCACGGCCGCGGCACAACCGGTGACGGAAGCGGTCGATCCCGCCATGATCCGCGCCCGCGACTGGCTGCAGCAGTTGGACCGGGGCGAATTCGAGACGGCCCTGCAATCGGCGGACGAACGCCTGGCCAAGCGCGGATTGGAAAAGTTCTCGGCGGAGGTGCAGAAGGCGCGCCGCGGCGAGGCCGTGCCGGCCTGCCGCACCGGCCTGTACGTGGAAGTGCTCAACGACGGCGCGGAGGCGAGCTTTGTCGCGCGCTACGCCAGCGGACGCGTGGTCGAGCGCGTCACCCTGCGCTACGACCGCCAGGACCAGCTGCATCCCAGCGATTACAAGATCACCGGCAGTGTCCCCAAGGACAACAAGGACTGCTCCTGAGCCCGGGGCGGCGGGTCGCTCCGACGGCGAGACCTTGCCCGCCCTGCTGCAGCGCATCCGCGCCTGTCGCCTGTGTGCCGCGCACCTGCCGCTCGGTCCGCGCCCGGTGTTGCGCGCCCGCGCCTCGGCGCGCCTGCTGATCGTCGGCCAGGCGCCCGGCACCCGGGTGCACGCCAGCGGCATTCCCTGGAACGACCCCAGCGGCGAGCGCCTGCGCGCTTGGCTCGGGATCGACCGCGATGCCTTCTACGATGAGGCTCGCGTGGCCATCGTGCCGATGGGCTTCTGTTACCCGGGCAAGGGACGTTCCGGCGACCTGCCGCCGCGAGCGGAGTGCGCGCAAACCTGGCACCCGCAGCTGCTGCCGCAACTGCCGCGCATCGAGTTGACCCTGCTCATCGGCCAGTACGCGCAGAGGTACTTCCTCGGGACGGCGCGCGGCGACGACCTCACCGCCACCGTGCGCGCCTACCGCGACTACCTGCCCCGCTGCCTGCCCCTGCCCCACCCCAGTCCGCGCAACATCGGCTGGTTCCGGCGCAACCCCTGGTTCGAATCCGAGGTGCTGCCGACCCTGCGCCGGCGCGTGCAGGCCCTGCTCGGAGCGAACGCGGCACCGGCGTGATTTCCGCAGTGGCGGCCCGGGAAGGCTGCAGCGGCGCGTCCCGGCCGCTCTCCGGGCCGATGCGGGTCCGGCCGCCGCCGCGGACGCGCGGGCGCTGGACGCGTGACGGCCCCTTCCCGGTGCGCCGAACTTCCGGGGCCGATCCTGCGCTGTGCGCTAGCGCCAGTGCAGCAGCCCGGCCAGCAGCAGCGCGGCCAACGCGCCCGCGAGCAGGTCGTCCAGCATCACCCCGACGCCGCCCTTCACGCTGCGATCGGCCCAGGATACGGGCCAGGGCTTGAGCACGTCGAAGGCGCGAAAGAGCGCGAAACCGACGCCCGTCCACAGCACCGCGGATGGCCTCGGCCAAAGCAGCAGCGGCAGCAGGGCCAGCCACTGGCCGACAAATTCGTCAATGACGATGCAGCCGGGATCGGCGCTGCCGAGGCGCGCCGCGACGCGATCGCAGACCCGCACGCCCAGTACGAATACGGCGGCGATCAGCGCGAGCACGAGCGGCCAGGGCAGCTCGCGCAGCGCCAGCCAGGGCAGCAGCGCGGCAGCGGAACCAACCGTGCCCGGTGCGACGGGGCTGAGGCCCGAACCCAAGCCGCTGGCGATCCATCCGGCCGGATCGCGCAGCAGGGCGCGGCGCTGTGCAGCGTCGAGTGCCATCAGCTGAAGTGGTTCCAGCCGCTGCGCACAGGCGCCACGGTATGGCCCAGCGCATCGTGCACGCGCACGGAGCCGCCGGCGACGATGCGCCCGATGGCCGTGACGCCACCGCCCAGGCGCGCCAGCGTGGCGATCGCCGCGTCCGCGTCCGCATCGGCCACGCAGAAACACAGCTCGTAGTCGTCGCCCCCACCCAACTGCAGGGCGCGGCGCTCGGGCGCGTCGAACAGATCGATCAGGGCCGAGGAGGCGGGCAGGCGCGCGGCGTCGATCTCGGCACCGACGCCGCTGGCGGCGCAGACGTGGGCCAGATCGGCCACGAGCCCGTCGGAGACGTCGATACAGGCATGGGCAAGGCCGCGCAGAGCCATCCCTTGGGCGACGCGCGGCGTGGGCCGCTGCAGGCGCGCGACCAGCGCCTCGCGCTGGGCGGCGGGCGCCGCGAACAGGGCCGCCTCGCGCGGGTGGCCGGGCAGGACGCAGGCAAGGCCCGCGGCCGCATCGCCGAGACAGCCCGTGACGAACACCAGGTCGCCGACGCAGGCCCCGGCGCGCGTCAGCGCGGCGCCACGCGGAACGATCCCGTGCGCCGTGACCGTGACCGACAGCGGGCCGCGTGTGGTGTCGCCGCCAACGAGCGCCACCGCGTGCTCGCGCGCCAGCGCATCGAAGCCCGCGGCGAAGGCCTCGACCCAGGCGGCATCGCCGACCGGCAGGGTCAGCGCGAGGGTGGCCCAGGCGGGCGTGGCGCCCATGGCCGCCAGATCCGACAGATTCACCGCCAGCGCCTTCCAGCCCAGGTCGGCCGGATGCGTGCGTGCAGGAAAGTGCACGCCTTCGACCAGGGTGTCCGTGCACACGACCAGCTCGTGTCCGGCGGCCACGGCCAGCACGGCCGCATCGTCGCCGATGCCCAGGCGCACGTCCGCGCGCTGCACCGTCGTGCGTGCGCGGATCCGCTCGATCAGGTCGAATTCCACGTCTGCCTCGCCGGCGTCGTCGGAGCGCGGTGGCGCGGCGGACTCAGCGCGCGCGGTACTCGTGACCGCGCCACTGCGCGGCGAGCTTGTCGAGCACGCCGTTGACGTAGGTGTGGCCGTGCTCGGCACCGAAGCGCTTGGTGCCCTCGATGGCCTCGTTGATGACGACGCGGTAGGGCACGTCGATGCGGTGCTTGAGCTCGTAGGCGCCCAGGCGCAGCGCGGCCCGCTCGATCGGATCGACCTGGCCGATGTCGCGGTCGAGGTGTGGCGCAAGGCCGGCATCGAGCTCGGCCAGGTGCATCTCCACGCCACGCAGCAGGCCCTCGAAGTAGTCGAGGTCGGCGATCTCCATGTCCTGCTCGTGGCGGAACTGCTCGATGATGCCGGGCATGGCGGTCCCGCTCATCTGCCAGGCATACAGCGCCTGCAGGGCGCGGCGGCGCGCGCGCGAGCGCGCAGCGAGGTCGATGCCATCGGGGCGGCGGTGCGTGTTCACAGCGTCTCCAGCAGGTTGGTCATTTCCAGCGCGGCCTGGGCCACTTCGGCGCCCTTGTTGCCGTGGGTGCCGCCGGCGCGCGCCTCGGCATCGGCGTGGCGCTCGACTGCGAGCACGCCATTGAGCACGGGGATGCGGTAGTCCAGCGCCACACGCATCAGACCCTGGGCACACCCGTCGGCCACGTGCTCGTAGTGCCGCGTGTCGCCGCGCACGACACAGCCCAGCGCAAGGATGGCCTGGTGCCGGCCCGCGGCGGCGAGGCGGGCGGCGACGAGCGGAATCTCCCAGGCGCCCGGCACGCGCACCACGTCGACCGCGCCGGCGTCCACGCCGTGTTCGGTCAGCGTTCCGCGTGCCGCGACCACCAGCGCCTCGACGATGCGCGGATTCCAGCGGCTGGCGACGATGGCGTAGCGCGCCTGGGCGGAAGAGCGGAGGTCGCCGGAATACTCGGCCACGGGCAGTCGGCTCGGAACGTTGGGGGCGGGATTCTAGCAGGCCACTGCCGCAGGGCCGGCTCGGGTGCCTCCTGGCCGGCCCGCGCAGGAGGCTTCCCGCCGTCGCGGCGCGCCGTGGCGCCCCTCAGCTCTCGTTGCCGACGACTTCCAGGCCGAAGCCGGCAAGGCCAACCAGCTTGCGCGCGGTGCCGAGGACGACCAGTCGACGCACGCCGAGGTCGGCGAGGATCTGCGCGCCCAGACCGTGGCGACGCCATTCCTGCACGGCGGCATCCCGGGCCGGCGGCGCGGCGCGGCGCGCCAGGCGCTCCAGCAGATCCTCGTGTTCACCCGCATCGGCCAGCACCAGCACCACGCCGCGCCCTTCCGCGGCGATGCGCCGCAGCGCCGCGGTGACGGTCAGGCCGAGGTCGCTGCGCTTGAGGTGCAGCACGTCGGACAGCGTGTTGCGCATGTGCACGCGCGTCAGCACCGGCGCGCCGTCGTCCACCGCGCCGCGTACCAGGGCGAAGTGCAGCACGCGCTGGATCGCGTCGCGGTAAGCGACCAGGCGGAACGGGCCGAATTCGGTCTCGACGTCCTCGGCGTGCACGCGCTCCACCGTCTTCTCCGTCTCCAGGCGATAGCGCACCAGGTCGGCAATGCTGCCGATGCGCAGGCCGTGGCGTCGCGCGAACTCCTCCAGCTGCGGCCGCCGCATCATGCTGCCGTCGTCGGCCATGATCTCCACCAGCACGCCAGCCGGCTCCAGACCGGCCAGGCCGGCCAGGTCGCAGGCGGCCTCGGTGTGGCCGGTGCGGGTCAGCACGCCGCCGGGCTGCGCCGCGAGCGGAAAGATGTGGCCAGGCTGGGACAGGTCCGCGGGACCTGCGTCGGCGCGCACCGCCGTGCGGATGGTGTGGGCGCGGTCGTAGGCGGAGATGCCCGTGGTCACGCCCTCGGCGGCCTCGATGGACACGGTGAAGTTGGTGTGGTGCGGCGAGGTGTTCTCGTCGACCATGGGCTTGAGGCCCAGCTGGCGGCAGCGCTGGCGGGTGAGCGCCAGGCACACCAGGCCGCGCGCCTCCCGCACCATGAAGTTCACGTCCTCTGGCCGCACCTTTTCCGCGGCCATGATGAGGTCACCCTCGTTCTCGCGGTCCTCGTCGTCGAGGATCACGACCATGCGGCCGGCGCGGATGTCGGCAAGGAGGTCGGGAATGGAGGCAAAGGACATGGCGAGGCCGGGAGTCGGATTGAGGAAGTGATGGTGCAGCGGTGTGTGCGCCGCGGCGCGACCGGGCGTTCGGCGCCTCAGGTCGCGCCGGTGCGCAGACGCTCGACGTAGCGCGCGACCAGGTCGACCTCCAGGTTCACCGCGTCGCCGACGCGGCGGTCGTGGAATGTGGTGACCTCGACCGTGTGCGGAATGAGATTGACGCCGAAGCGTGCGCCCTCGACTTCGTTCACCGTCAGGCTCACCCCGTCGATGCAGATCGAGCCCTTGGCGGCGATGTAGCGCGCCAGCGCCAGCGGCGCCTCGAACGTCCAGCGCTGCGAGCGGGCATCGGGCGTGACGGAGAGCACCCGACCGACCGCGTCGACGTGGCCCGACACGAGGTGTCCGCCGAGGCGGTCGGCCAGGCGCAGCGCCTTTTCCAGGTTCACTGCGTTGCCGACGTCGAGAGCGCCCAGCGTGGTGCAGGCGAGGGTCTCCGTCGACACGTCGGCAGCGAAGCGCGCAGCGTCGAAGGCGACGGCGGTCAGGCACACGCCGGCTACGGCGATGCTGTCGCCGATCGCCGCGTCGGCAAGGAAGTCACCGGGTACGGCCACCCACAGGCGCGTATCGCCGCCGCGCGGTTCGATGCGCTCGATGGTTCCCAGGGCCTGCACGATGCCGGTGAACATGCGTCCGCTCCAGTGTCTCGCCATGCGGCCCGGGCCGCGATTCAGGCCGGGCGCAGCAGCAGGCGCCAGTCGGCGCCGACTGCGCGCTGCTCCACCACGCGCAGCGACCAGCGCTGCGCCATGTCCGCCAGCGGCGGCAGGGTCAACAGCGGCTGCGCGGCATCGCCCAAGAGTACGGGGGCCACGTAGAGCAGCAGCTCGTCCACCAGTCCGGCCGCGAAGAAGGCGCCACACAGGGTGTGGCCGGCCTCGACCTGTACCTCGTTGATCTCGCGCTCGCCCAGGTGCGCGAGCACGGCGGCAAGGTCGAGGCGACCGTGGCCCGGGCGCACCTCGGCGCACTCCACGGCCGCGAAGTGTGCGGCACGCCGTGCATGCGGAGCGTGCAGGAAAAGGCTCGGTGTGCCGCCGTCCAGCACGTGCCGACCCGCTGGGGTGGTCAGGCCGGAATCCAGCACCACGCGCAGCGGCGGCCTGTACGCCGGCGCAGGCCCGCGCTCGCCGTCCGCCTCGCGATCCACCGGACCTCGCATTGCGCCGGCAGCGGCCAGATCCGACGGGCGCACCGTCAGGCGTGGATCGTCCACGCGCACCGTGCCGCTGCCGGTCAGGAGGGCGTCGCTGCGCGCGCGCCAGTGCTGCACGTCGATACGCGCCGCCTCGCCGCTGATCCACTGCGAGCGCCCGTTGGCCAGCGCGGTGCGTCCGTCCAGGCTCATGGCGAGCTTCAGCCGCAGCCAGGGCCGGCCGCGGGTGTGCCGACTGAAGAAGCCGCGATTGAGTTCCCAGGCGGCCTCACGCAACAGGCCGGTCTCCACCGCGATACCGGCATCGCGCAGGCGCGCCAGGCCGCGGCCGTCGACGCGCGCGTGCGGATCCTCGTGCGCCACCACCACGCGCGCCACGCCGGCGGCGACCAGCGCCTCGGCGCAGGGCGGCGTGCGGCCGTGGTGGGCGCAGGGCTCCAGCGTGACGTAGGCGGTGGCGCCGCGCGACCGCGTGCCCGCGGCCTGCAGCGCATGCGCCTCCGCGTGCGGCTCGCCCGCGCGCGCGTGCCAGCCTTCGCCGACCACCTCGTCACCGTGGGCCAGCACGCAGCCCACGCGCGGATTGGGTGCGGTCGTGTACAGGCCGAGCTCGGCCAGGCGCAACGCCCGCGCCATCAGGGCGTGATCGCGCGCCGACCATGCCGCCATGTCAGTGGCGGCCCTTCTTCTTCGGCGCGGCGGCGCCCGGGTCACCGAGCAGGGGCAACTGCAAGCCGGCGATGGCCGGCAGGTCGCGCTCGAGCTTCTCGATTTCCTCGCGGAAGGCCTGCACGTCCTCGAAGCGCCGATAGACAGAGGCGAAACGCACGTAGGCCACCTGGTCGAGGCGCTTCAGCTCACGCATGACGTACTCGCCCATCTGGCGCGAGGCGATCTCGCGCTCACCACTGCGGTGCAGGTCGCGCAACACCGCGCGCACGGCGGCGTCGACCGCGTCGCTCGCCACGGGGCGCTTCTGCAGGGCGCGGGCGAAGCTGGTGCGCAGCTTGGCCTCGTCGAAGGGCTCGCGCCGGCCGTCACTCTTCACCACCACCGGCAGGCGCAGCTCGGCCGTCTCGAAGGTGTTGAAGCGCTCGCCGCAGGACGGGCACTCGCGCCGACGCCGGATGCTGGCGCCGTCCTCGCTTTCGCGCGAGTCGATCACCCGGGTGTCCTCGTGCTGGCAGAAGGGGCAGTGCATGGTCTAGGCGCACACGGACCGCAGACGCAGGCCGAGCGGCCGCGGTCGGCCGCACCGGTCCGCGGCCGCGCTGCCCTGCCCGACCCACGGGCGACGTTCAGCCATACACCGGGAACTGGCGGCACTGGCGGGTGACCTGGTCGCGCACCCGCGCCAGCACCTGCTCGTCCTTGGGCGCGTCGAGCACATCGCAGATCCACTGCGCCAGGGCCTCGCAATCCGCTTCCCGGTACCCGCGCGTGGTCACCGCGGGCGTGCCGATGCGCAGGCCGGAAGTCACCATGGGCTTCTGCGGGTCATTGGGCACCGCATTCTTGTTCACCGTGATGTGCGCCCTGCCCAGCGCCGCCTCGGCGTCCTTGCCGGTGATGCCCTTGCCGATCATGTCGACCAGCATGAGGTGGTTCTGCGTGCCCCCCGAGACGATCTTGTAGCCGCGGGCGGTGATGGCCCGGGCCATGGCCTGCGCATTCTTGACCACTTGTTCCTGGTAGGCCTTGAACTCCGGCTCAAGCGCCTCCTTGAAGGCCACGGCCTTGGCCGCGATCACGTGCATCAGCGGTCCACCCTGGATGCCGGGGAAGACGATCGATTGCAGCTTCTTCTCGATCTCCTCGTTGGCCTTGGCCACGATGATGCCGCCGCGGGGGCCGCGCAGGGTCTTGTGCGTGGTCGAGGTCACCACGTGGGCGTGCGGCACGGGATTGGGATACACGCCCGCGGCCACCAGGCCCGCGATGTGCGCCATGTCGACGAAGAGATAGGCGCCCACCCGGTCGGCGATGGCGCGGAAACGCGCCCAGTCGATCACCTGCGAATAGGCCGAGAAGCCGGCCACGACCATCTTCGGCCTGTGTTCCAGCGCCAGCCTCTCGACCGCGTCGTAATCGATCAGACCCTGGTCGTTCACGCCGTACTGCACGGCCTTGAACAGCTTGCCGCTGATGTTGACGCTGGCGCCGTGGGTGAGATGGCCGCCATGCGCGAGGCTCATGCCGAGGATGGTGTCGCCCGGCTGCAGCAGGGCGAGGTAGACCGCCTGGTTGGCCTGCGAGCCGGAATGCGGCTGCACGTTGGCGTAGTCCGCGCCGAACAGCTGCCTGGCGCGCTCGATCGCCAGCGTCTCGGCAATGTCGACGAACTCGCAGCCGCCGTAGTAGCGCTTGCCCGGGTAGCCTTCCGCGTACTTGTTCGTCAACACGCTGCCCTGGGCCTCGAGCACGCGCGGCGAAGCGTAGTTCTCCGAGGCGATCAGCTCGACGTGGTCTTCCTGGCGCTGGCGCTCGGCCGCGATGGCCTGGGCGAGGGCGTCGTCGTAACCGGCGATGCGCAGGTCCTTGGAAAACATGGGGCTTGACTCCGCGGGGGCAAAGAAGGCGAAGTTTAGCGGTTTATCCGGGGAGCCGCGCACGTCGCCCGGCCTTCCGCCCTGCGCCGTGCGGCATATGCCGCGGGAGAGATGCCCTTGCCCAGTCCACCAGCCATTGCCCGAGCCGAGGCGCTGTGGGCCCGCGGAGACGCGGCCGGGACCGAGGCCGCGCTGCGCGAGCACCTCCTCGCCGCCCCGCAGGACGCGGCGTGCCTGGCCCGACTGGGGCATGTGCTGCTGCGCCGCGGCGCGGATGGGGAGGCAGCGCGCTGCCTGCGGCAGAGCCTCGCGCTTCTGCCCGAGCAGGCGGCGGCATGGCGCGACCTGGCGCTGGTGAGCCTGCGTTCCGGTGCCGCAGGCGAGGCTCACGGCGCCGCCGCGGCCGCGCTGGCGCTGCAGCCTGCCGACCCCGGCGCCCACCTCCTGCTGGGGCAGGCCCTGGCACGGCTCGGACGCGACGAGGAGGCGCTTGCGGCACTGCGCCAGGCCGTAGCGCTGGCGCCGCGGGCCGCGCCCCTGCTGCTGGCCCTGGCGCAGGAACTGGAGCGGCAGCGGCGGCTCGGCGAGGAACTGGTGGCGACCTACGCGCGCCTGGTCGACGCCGATCCGTCGTCGCCGCAGGCGCTGCAATGGCTGGGGCTGGCGCAATACGCGGCCGAGCGCCCGGCCGAGTCGGTGGCCACCTTCCGCCGCCTGCGCCAGCAGCATCCGCAGAACCTCCTGGCGCAGTGGATGTGCTTTCAGGTACCGGAACGGCCGTGGTTCGACAGCGAGGACGAGCGCGCCGGGTTCCGGCAACGCTGGATCGACGGTCTTTCCGCGCTCGAGCAGGCCGACCTGAGCCGTGCCGGATGCCGCGAGGAGGCGCAGGCTCTGCTCGGCAGTGCCCCCCACTTCGCCCTGGCCTACCTCGGGCAGGCCGATGTCGACCTGCACCGGCGCTGCGCCGCGCTGCTTGGACGCCTGCTGGCATGCGCCACAGGGGCGGCCTTGCCGCAGCGGCCACTCCGGCGCATCAGTCGGCGGCGTCGCCGCATCGCCCTCGTATCGCGCTTCCTGCGCGAGCATGCCGTCACGCGCGCCTGGGGCGAGGCGCTATTGTCGCTGCCGCGGGAGGACTTCGAGTTGTGCGTGCTCTATGCGGACGACCGTCGCGACGCCGTGACGGCGCGATTCCGCGAGCGGGCTGATGTCTATTTCGACGGCGACCACGCCTATCCGGTGTGGTCGCAGCGCCTGTGGCAGCTGGACGCCGACGTCGTGCTGTTCCTCGATCTGGGACTGAGTCAGATCGGGCAGGCGCTGGCCCTGGGCCGGTACGCCCCGGTGCAAGCCACCACCTGGGCGCACCCGGTCACCAGCGGCATGCCGAACGTCGATTTCTTCCTATCGTCGGACCTGGCCGAACCGGCGGATGCCAACCTGCACTACAGCGAGCGGCTGGTGCGCCTGCCCCATCTGGGCGGCCATTTCCCCGCCGCGGATGCCCTGCCGGAGGCACCGCGCAGCGGTCCACCGCAGCTGGTGTGCGCACAGGCGCTGAAGAAACTGCACCCGCTGCACGACCACGTGTTTGCGCGCATCGCCCGGGAGTGTCCCGATGCGCGCTTCTCCCTGCTCACCAATGCGCCGGCGCACCAGGCCGAAGGATTCCGGCGCCGGTTGGAAAGCCGCCTGCGCAGCGAGGGCGTGGACCCGGCGCGCTTTCGCGTCGAGGCCGCCCTGGCGCCGGCCGAGTACCGCCAGGCCCTGTCCCGCGCCGACGTGGTCCTGGACAGTTTCGATTTCTCCGGCGGCATCACCAGCCTCGATGCGCTGGGACTCGGGCGCCCCATCGTGACCCTGCCGGGCGCGCTGCTGCGGGGCCGGCAGACGCTGGCCATGCTGCGGCGGCTGGATCTCGCCGACGGCATCGCGCGCGACCTGGACGACTACGTGGCCCAGGCCGTCCGCCTCGCCGCCGACAGCGGTGCCCGGCAGCGGTTTGCCCGGGAACTGCGCGAGCGCCGCGGGTTGCTGTTCGGCGACCGTCAGGTCGACCGGGCGCTGGCGCAGTTCCTCGCGACCGTGGAACACCCCTCCTGCGGCTGAGTCCCGCGGCATGGCGGGGCACGCCGCCCTGGGCGATAATGCGCGACTTTCCCGCGGAATTCCGGACGCCAGCGATGCAGTACATCTACACCATGATCGGGGTGAGCAAGGTCGTGCCCCCGAAGCGCGAGATCATCAAGGACATCTCGCTGTCGTTCTTCCCGGGGGCCAAGATCGGCCTGCTCGGCCTCAACGGCTCGGGCAAATCCACCGTGCTGCGCATCATGGCTGGCGTGGATAGCGACTTCAACGGCGAAGCCCGCCCGCAGCCGGGCGTAAAGATCGGCTACCTGCCGCAGGAACCGCAGCTCGACCCGGACAAGACCGTGCGCGAGGCGGTGGAGGAAGGGGTCTCGGAGATCAAGAACGCGCAGGCGCGCCTGGACGAGATCTACGCCGCCTACGCCGAGGAAGGCGCCGACTTCGACAAGCTGGCCGAGGAACAGCAGCGCCTGGAGAACATCCTGGCCACCACCGATGCGCACGCGCTGGAGCGCCAGCTCGAAGTGGCCGCCGACGCGCTCAACCTGCCGCCCTGGGACGCGAAGATCGGCAACCTGTCCGGCGGCGAGAAGCGCCGCGTGGCCTTGTGCCGGCTGCTGCTGTCCAAGCCCGACATGCTGCTGCTGGACGAGCCGACCAACCACCTCGACGCGGAGTCGGTGGACTGGCTGGAGCAGTTCCTGCAGCAGTTCCCGGGCACGGTCGTGGCCGTCACCCATGACCGCTACTTCCTCGACAACGCGGCGGAATGGATTCTGGAACTCGACCGCGGTCGCGGCATCCCCTGGAAGGGCAACTACTCCTCCTGGCTGGAACAGAAGGACGAGCGCCTGAAGCAGGAGGCGGCCTCCGAGAAGGCGCGGCAAAAGGCCATCCAGCGCGAGCTGGAGTGGGTGCGCCAGAGCGCCAAGGGACGCCAGTCCAAGGGCAAGGCGCGCCTGAACCGTTTCGAGGAGCTGAACTCGGTCGAGTACCAGCAGCGCAACGAGACGAACGAGATCTACATCCCGCCCGGCGAACGCCTGGGTGACAACGTGATCGAGTTCAAGGGCGTGTCCAAGTCCTTCGGCGACCGACTGCTGATCGACAACCTGTCCTTCAAGGTGCCCCCGGGAGCCATCGTGGGCATCATCGGCCCCAACGGCGCCGGCAAATCCACCTTCTTCAAGCTCATCACCGGGGTCGAGAAGCCTGACCGCGGCGAGGTCGTCATCGGGCCGACCGTGAAGCTCGCCTACGTGGACCAGTCGCGCGACGCCCTCGACCCGAAGAACAACGTCTGGCAGGAAGTGTCTGGCGGTGCCGACATGATCACGGTAGGCAAGTACCAGACACCCTCCCGGGCCTACATCGGCCGCTTCAATTTCAAGGGCGCGGACCAGCAGAAGATCGTCGGGCAGCTGTCCGGTGGCGAACGCGGCCGCCTGCACCTGGCCAAGACCCTGATGCAGGGCGGCAACGTGCTGCTGCTGGACGAGCCCTCCAACGACCTCGACGTCGAAACGCTGCGCGCACTGGAGGAGGCCCTGCTGGAGTTCCCCGGCTGCGCGCTGGTGATTTCGCACGATCGCTGGTTCCTCGACCGCATCGCCACGCACATCCTCGCCTTCGAAGGCGATTCGCACGTGGAGTTCTTCACCGGCAACTACCGCGAGTACGAGGAAGACAAGAAGCGCCGCCTGGGCGACGAAGGCGCGCGGCCGCACCGCATCCGGTTCAAGAAACTGGCCTGAGGCGGGCCCTGCGCGATGCGGCGGAAGCCGTCGGTCCTCCCGCTGGCGGACCGACGCGCTTCAGGCCGCCGTGCGCGCCGGGGCCGCAGCGGTCTGCGCGCGCCGCGCACGCCACCCTCCGAGCCAGCGTGCCGGCGCGGTGAGCCAGAAATGGCACCACAGCCCGGCCCACACCACCGCTGCCAGGAGCGGTTGGCGGCCGGCCGGATCGTGCCGGCGAAACCAGCGCCACATGCCGCGGTGCTTGTGCCAGGAGACGAACACGGGACGATGGCGGCTGGAGCCACCCTTGGCGTGGACGATGCTGACTTGCGCGGTGTAGACGACCGCGAAGCCCGCGTCGCGCGCGCGCCGGCAGAGGTCCAGGTCCTCGCAGTGCAGGAAGTACCCTTCGTCGAAACCGCCCAGGCGCTGGAAGACTTCGCGTGGAATCCACATGGCGGCGCCCGAGACGGCATCGACGGCCTCCCCGGCCCCACCCGCATCGGCGCGGGCCGGCCGGTTCACCCCCTGACCCAGGGCATCGCGCCCCAGCAGGGTCGCGAGGGCACGGCGCAGGGTCGGATCGTTGCGGCGTGCGGCGGGCTCCTCGCGTCCCGCCGCATCGACGATGCGGGGCCCGAGGATTCCCAGCCGCGGCCAGCTCGCGGCTAGGCGACGCAAGGTCACCGGCGCCGCGGCATCGATGCGGCAATCGGGATTGAGCAGCAGAAGACTGTCGCCGCGCGCATCGGCCGCGGCGCGGTTGACGCCCGCGCCGAATCCGAGATTCCGGCCGTTGCGCAGGATGCGCAGGCGGGCGTCGCCGCCGCAGCGGGCGAGCACGGCATCGAGACTGCCATCCTGCGAGGCGTTGTCGCTCAGCACGACCTCGAGCGGGCCCTCGCTGGCGAGGGCATCGGCGATGCAGTCGGCCAGACCGGGGCCGCTGTCGGCCGCCACGATGATGATGCTGGTCAGTCCGGACTGCACGCTGCCGCACCCCGCGCCCGAGGCGCGCTCAGACCGATCCGAGCAGTCGCTCGCCTTGTTCGCGTGCGTAGTCCCACAGCACCGGCCAGGCATGGCAGTAATCGGCCATGGCCTGCATTTCGCGCCCGAGGGCCTGCGCACAACCCGCCTCGTCGAGGCTGTCGGCCCAGTCGCCCAGGCGCGGCGCGTTCCTGGCGAGCAATGCTCGACCGTTGGCTTCGATGATGCTGCGAACATCGGCCTGCCAGAACACCGGCGCGTCTCCGGCGGCCTCGAATTGCTGCTGCAGGCCATCGATGACGCCGGCGCGCACGTAGTTGAGGTATTCGCGCAGGTGCTCGATGCGACCGCGCGGGCTGGCGCTGGCGAGGTCGGCCATCATGGCCCCGAGCAGGCCGAGGCGGCGCGCCGGGTCGTCCGCCTCGGACAAGTCGAACTGGCGCTGCACGAAGTCCGCCACGAAGTGGTTGACCCTCGGCGTGGAGGCCTGCCGTGTCACGGTCGAGCGGTTGCGCGCCTGCTCCTGCACATGGCCGATGGCATAGGGCAGGTCGAGCACCAGCGCCTCGGGATGACAGAAATGCGCCAGCGCGGAGAACAGCCGGTCCTCGCCGCGTCCGACCGGATTGGTCCAGGGCAGCAGTGTGGTGTTGTCCAGGGCGAAGGGCGTGAACGGCGCCACCGTGAGCAGGCGCGCCTGCGGCGCCGCCATCCAGACGTGCTGGGCCTCGATATTGCGCAAGTAGTCTTCCCGGCTGCTGCACAGCTCGTGTCGAGCGGGCGCGTCGAGGTGATAGATCCACTGCGCCGATTCGGAGCGCGCACTACCGTAAGTGCCATGCAGGGTCCCCAACACGCGCGCATCAGGACGCAGATGCGCCAGCCGGCTGAGGTTGGCTCCGCGCAGGACCTCGCGCCCCAACCGGAAGGACTCGCTGCCAACAACTTCTCCGATGCCCGCACCGCAGTGGTCCAGGTGCAGGTCGAAGGGGTCGCCCGCCAGGTCCTCGCCGGCGCCGCGTGCCGACTCGGCATTGGCGTGGAAATGCACGGCCAGATCGTTGTTCAGTCCGAGCCCGAGGCCCGGCCGCAACGCCGGATCGCGACGCAGCGGCAGGCGCTGGTCGTCGTCGAACAGCACCAGCCGTCCTCCGGCCGAAAGCAAGGTGGCGAGGTTCCAGTTGCGGCCGCCGCCGAAGCTGCCGGGCACGCGGCCAGGCAACACGAGGGATTCGGCCACCGCGCGCTGAGCCGGCAGGGCCTTGCCGATGCGCTCCACCAGCTTCGCCCGCTCGGCCGGTCCGATGTAGGTGACCTTGCAGCCGGTGGTCCGCGCGAACTCGCGCAGGAGGTCGCGATGCCGATCGAGATGCTCGGGCGCGGAGGAATCGTCCAACACAACATAGGGCCTGCCGACGCGGTGTTGGCGCTCGTAGTCGACCAGGGAGTGCAGCAGGCGCTCCAACTGCGCCGGGCGGCCGCAGGCACGGATGAAGGCCGCGCGCAGGCCCGCGCGGGAGCGCGCCGGCGCAGCTGCCAGGCGTTCGAGGAAGGCGGCGTCGGACACCAGCAGACCGCGCTGCACCAGGCTGGAGAGCACGCGCAGGATGCCCTCGTGCTGCTGCTGGTTGAGCCCGGGCACGCTGGTGGCGATGCGCGCGGCATGTTCTTCCAGCGTGCGGAACTCGCGACACTGGTCCAGCGCCTGCAGCACCTGGAAGGTCATCACGTGCGCTTCGCCGCTGCGCCGCACCTGGAAGATGCATTCGCTGTTGGACAGCGAAGCCACCACTCCGTCCTCGGAGGCATAGATCGGCGCATTCGGGTCGACACGCGGCGCCGGCGGAACCTGCGGCGGCAGGTTGTAGGTCGTCTGATACTGGAAGGTCGTGCTCATGGCGTGGCGGAAGCGGTGGGCGGAACGGGGCCGCAGAGGTGGGCCACGGTCATGCGGGGGGCCGCGGCGGTGGCGGCGCTCACGTCTGCCGCAGCCGGGCGATTTCGGCGTTCAGACGGGCCACTTCCGCCTCGAGTTCGGCGATGCGGCCCCCGGCAGCCATGTTCTTGCGGATTTCGTGATTGTAGTGCGCGTACACCGATTCTTCGCGGTCGCCGAACAGGTCGATGGCCGGAAGGTCGGCCGGCAGGGGCTGGCGCGAGCACAGCGCCAGGTAGTACACCGGCGGGTAGTCCAGTCCGCGCACCAGCTGCTGTCCGCCGCGCATGGTTCCCGCGCTGGCGCCCTTGGCCTCGCCCTGGAGGCACCACAGGCTCGACTGGAACAGCAGGCGCTGTCCGTAGAGGTGGACATGGGGAAAGTGGGCGCGCAGCAGGTCGAGCAACTCGTCGCGGTACAGCTCACGCACGTGGAACTCGTTGCGGAAGCCGGTGGCGTCGCTGTAGGTGGCCTTGTCCGGCGAGGAAATGAGCAGCAGACCGTTCTCGCGCAGCGTGCGGGCGAATCCGGCCACCAGGGCTTCCTGCTGCTGCAGATGCTCGAGCGTTTCGAACGACACCACGACATCAACGCTGCGCTCCGGCAACGCCAGGCACGCCACGTCGCCGCGCTCGAAGCGCAGGTTGGTGCGATCGCCGTAACGGCGTGCGGCGTGGGCGATCGCCTGCTCGGAAATGTCGACACCCAGCACGGAGCGCGCCTCGGCTGCCAGCAGGGCGCTGCCGTAACCCTCGCCGCAGGCCGCGTCGAGCACGTCGCGCCCGCGTACGAAGCGCGCGGCGAAGGCGTAACGGTGCATGTGCTCGTACCAGATTTCGCGCACGCACTCGGGCGTGAAGCGCTCGCCCGTGAACTGCATTGCGTCGGATTCGCTCATGCTGCTGCGCCTTGCTGCGGTAGCGGCTGCTGCACAGGCAGCGCGTCTTCCCACACGTGGTCCAGGGAGATCATGCCGAGTTCGCGCCCGCGCCCCGCCACCGTGAGCGGCGCCTCGACGGTGTCGAACAGGCGCAGTCCCTCGGGATCGAGGGCGTGGACGCGCACGTTGTAGCTGCCGGGAAGCAGCGGCAGGCGGCGGAAGCGCAGTCCAATGGCAAAGTCCCCTGCCTCCGACCGGCGGGGCTGGACTCCGTCCATGTCGCTGTTGATGCCGAAGATGGGCGTGCCGTCTGCGCGCACGATACTCACGTGAACGCCGGGGACGCGGCCGTCGCGCGAGTGGAGTTCGGCCTGGACGCGCAGATCGTCGCCCTGGGCCACGCTGTACGACTGTCCCGTCTGTCCGTTGCCGAGGCGCAGGCTGATGACGTGGAACTCCAGTCCGGCCGGTGCGGCGCCGCGGCGCACCGGCTGGGAGTCGGCCGCCTGCTTGCGCTCATGGTAGGCGAGGTAGGCCTGGCAGACCGCGCCGGCCTCCCCGGCCGCCTCGACGGCCCCCTCGCGCAACCATAGGGCGCGGGAGCAGAGCTTCTGGATGTGGTACATGCTGTGCGACACGAGGATGAGCGTACCGCCGGTGGCCAGGTAGTCTTCCATCCAGCGGATGCATTTCTTCTGGAACGACTCGTCGCCCACGGCGAGCACTTCGTCGGTGATCAGCAGGTCGGGGCGCTGGGCCGCGACGAGGGCGAATCCCAGCCGGACTACCATTCCCGACGAGTAGTGCTTGATGGGCTCGTCGATGTAGCGGCCGATGTCGGCGAATTCGATGATCTGCGCCAGGCGCTCCGCCAACTCGGCGGCGGTCATGCCCGCCAGGGCCGCGGCGAGGGCAATGTTCTCGCGCCCTGTGTACTCGGGATGGAAGCCCGCGCCCAGCTCAAGCAGGGCGCCGACGCGGCCCCGCACCACCACGCGCCCCCGGGTCGGCGTCAGCACACCTGACAACAGCTTCAGAAGCGTGGACTTTCCTGCACCGTTCTCGCCGATCAGGCCGAGCGATTGCCCGCGGCACACGACCAGATCGACGTCGCGCAGGACCGGCTCGGCATCGACGGTGCGATGGCCCCACAGCAGGCGCAACAGGGCCCGCAGTCGGTCACTGCGGCGAAACACCCGGGGATAGGACTTGCCCAGCCCGGTGGCCTCGACCAGGATCTCGGTACTCACAGGAAATCCTCGACGTGGCGCTGCAGGCGCCGGAAGACGAAGACACCACTGGCAACGGCTGCCGCGAGCCATAGGCTCGCCCAAGCCAGTGCTGCTGTCTGGGGGGCGGGCTGGTGCAGGAGCGCCCAGCGGAAGATGCCGGCGAAGGCCGACATCGGGTTGGCGTCGATCAGGGCGCGGAAGCGCTCCGGCGCCATCTCGCGGCTGTACATGACCGGGGACAGGAACATCCACAGCATCAGCAACTGCGGCAGGGCCGAGGCGATGTCGCGCACGAAGACCTGCAGGGTCGACAGCAGCAGGACCAGACCCAGGGCGAAGGCCATCAGCACGAGCATCATCGGCAGGGCGACGAGCAAGCCGAGGGGGTCGACGCCAGAACCGAGCAGGGAGAGCAAGAGCACGATGACGGCGTAGCCCATGCCGTGGACGGAAAAGCTGGCGATGACCGGGGCCGCCACGAGGGCGAGCCGCGGCACCGGGACCTTGCCGATCAAGCCCGCGTGTTCCTGGATGGCCACACTGCCGCGCTGCAGCGATTCGGCGAAGGCCGTCCAGGGCCACATCGCAGCCACGAGGAAAGGGACGTAGCCCGGCGCGTCGGCGCCCGGCACCCGCTGACGGAAGATCTGCACGAAGACGAAGGCGTAGACCGCCAGCTGCAGCAGTGGCTGCAGCAAGGCCCACAGGCCCCCGCTGAAGCTTCCCAGATAGCGATTGTGGAAATCGCGTCTGGCAAAGTGCAGGGCGACCTGCAATGTGCTCGAAAGTGCCACGCGAGAGCGACAGGCGGGAAAGGTCGGCGCGGGAGGCGGCCGCGGATGGGCCACCCCCCGGTCGCGGGAGCTAGTGCTTCTGACCCGCTTCCGCCGAGGGGGCGGATGCGCCAGCGTCCTTGGCGTAGCGCGTCCGGATCGACTCCACCAGGGCGGGATCCGCCTCGATCTTTTCATTGCGCAGTTCATCGATGAACTGGCGCTTGGTCTGGTCGATGTAATTGGCGCGCAGCTTTGCCAGGATCTGGTCCTTCACTTCGTCGAAGCTGCGTTGGCGCGCGGGCTGGTCCTGCTCAAGCTTGATGATGTGCCAGCCAAAGGAAGACCGCACGACCGGCGAGATCTCGCCGACCTTGCTCAACTTCTTCGCCGCATCGGCGAAGGCCGGATCGAGTTCTCCTTCACCCAGGCGCACGATGCCGAACGTGGTGCGCTTGCTGCTGTCGTCGGATTGGTCCACCACCATCTGCTGGAAGCGATCCGGGTGCGCCACGGCTTCGGCACGCAGCTTTTCGGCGAGCGCCTCGGCCTGCTTTTCGTCCCGATCGTCCTTGGTCTGCACCAGCAGATGCCTCACCACGCGGCTGGCCGGCAACGTGTAGTCGGCCTTGTTGGCAAGGTAGGTTTCCTTGGCCAGCTCTTCCAGCGGCGGCACCTTGATCTGCGACTCGAACTGCCGTGTGCGCGCGGCGGCGAGCTTCTCGACGATCATCCACTCGATGTCCGCCAGAACCTCGGGGTCCTTGTCCAGGCCGTTGGCGCGCGCCTGGTCGGCGAGCTGCTGCGCCAGCAGCATCGTATTGAGCGTGTTGTCGATGCGCGTGGGGTTGTCCATGGCCTTAGCGCGGTCTTCCGGCGGCATGCGCCGCACCACGGCATCGATCTGCTTGAACGTCAGGTGGGCCGTACCGCGGCTTACGACGATGTCGTTGTTCTCGGCGCCGTGGGCGGACAGCGTGGCGCCGAGGAGCAACAGGGTGGCAATGGCTTTCAACATGGTTTCCTCTTCCTCAGTAACGACACAGGGGCGAATGATCGCCCCTGTGTCCTGCGCGACGCGGTGGCCCGCGCGTCAGTTGCTGGTCTTGCTGTAGTTCAGTCCGAGTCCGCAGCTGGTTCCGGTGCAGGTCGTCGTCGCGGGATCCGCCAAGGTACCCTGGATCACGTTCAGGTAGTAGGTCTTGCCGCGGGCCAGACGGCAGCCCTGGTTGAACGGATCGCTGACCTCGGGCGCCTCCCAGATGACGGCGGTGTTCTCCGAACCGTTCCACTGACCCTTGCAGCCCGCCGGCAGGGTAGCGCTGAAATCGCCGGGGCACTGCGAAAGGGAGATGGAGGCCGGTCCGCCCGACGCTCCCGTCGCATGGAAACCCCAGTTGCCGCTGGCCGTGGTCGAGAGGTTGGCGGGTACCGTGAAGGCCATGGCGACGTACTGGCCGGCCTGGGCGGTGTAGCTCAGGGTCACGTTCGAACCGCCGGGGAAGGCAATCGGATTGCCATTGTTGTAGGCGAACACCTGGTTGTAGTTGGTGAAGTCACCATTGAAGGTGTTGCCGCCGCCACTGATGTAGTACCTCACCGACGAACTGGTCTGGCGGCTGCCGGTCACCGGCGTGGGACAGGTGATGCCGCCGCCCGGCGGGTTGACCGTCATGTTCAGCGAGGTCAAGGCCGGCGTGCTGTTGCCGTTGCGGTAACACGCCAGGGCGAAGTGGTAGTTGCCGGCGCCGCCCGTCGGCGCGACCAAGGCGACCGACCCGGGGGCACAGGCCGCGCCGGTGCAGATCTGGGCCGTCAGCGGCCACGCTGCGAAGGACACGCCGGCGGGCAGGGTCGTGCCGTCCGTCCGGCAGTAGTCGACGTTGGACGTATTCCAGGACAGGGTGAAGGACTGGCCTTCCGTCGGCGAGGCCACGGTCGAGGCCAGGGCCTGGGTGATTGCGGGGTTGACGACCTGGCCGCCGGGGCACTGCCCGCTGAATGCGTTGGCCGCGGTATTCGTCGCCGTGAGGTGGCCATTGACCGAGTCCAGCGATACCCCGCTGGCGTCCGTCGTGAAGGTGCACACCCCCCCGCTGTAGGTCAGGTCGATCACCGTTTGGGCGCGAGCGACGGGGAAGGCGGCGGCGAGGAGCAGCGCCGAAGCACTGGCAAGGCGGAGCAAGGCTGTCTGTTGCATGGGCGGGTCCCGGGAAAACGCGCCCTGATTGTAGCCTCGTACCGGCGGAGATTTGCTAGTTCCGGGTTAAAAGGCGGCGAAATCCGGATGGCCGACAAAAAGAAAGGGAGGCCGAAGCCTCCCTTTCCGTACAGCAGTGCTACAACCGACCGATCAGGAGCAGGCGCCGCCCTGGTTGGTGCAGTTGCGCTTGGAGCGGTGACGGTACAGGCCGGAGTAGTTGGCCAGCACGCCGGGCGCACCGTTGTTGGCGTTGATGTAGTTCACGGCCAGGAAGCCGGTCACCGGCAGACCATGGAACACGTCGCCGTCGAGCGAAGCGCGCAGGGCGTGCGGCTCGGCACCCGGATCCAGGTTGAGCGACATCCAGCCGGACTGGAAGCCGCCGTTGCCGCGCGGGTCGACGTTGGTGGTCAGCTTGGAGCCGAGGACCTTGCCCACGCCATTGCCGGCGACGTAGTCGGCGGCGTTCTGGAACGTGATGGCCTGGGCTTCATAGCACAGCGAGGACGGCTGGATGGTCGGCGGCGGCGAGAAGTCGTCCACCAGGAAGGTGGTCTGCTCTTCGCGGTCGAAGTACTGGATGCCGACCACGGCGCAGGAGTACGAGGCCGTCGTGAACACCTTGGTGAACGGGGCGATCGGGGTCGCACCGTTGACGTAGAAGCGCTTGGTCGGGAAGGTGACGATCCACTCCGACTCCGAACCCGAGGCCGCTTCGATCACGTACTCGTTGTTGATGGAGCTGGCGGTGAACACCGACGACACGGCGTCGATGGCGTTGGCCAGGGCGTAGGTCGAGGTCACGACCAGGTTGCTGCCGCCGCTGGAGGCAGTGGCGTAGTTGAAAGCAACCGCCGTCGTGGCGCTGGTCTGGGCCTGGGCCAAGCTCGGGATCACGCTGGACGAACCCGAGAACAGGTTGCCCGTGCCGACAGCGTAGAAGCCATCGATGGCATCGGCGTTGTAGGCGTAGATGGTGCCGATCGCCGGATTGACGATCGTGCCGCTACCGAACAGACCGCCGCTGGGGGGCAGCAGGGCCGCGTCGGTCGCCTGCACGGAGCGCGCCACCGAGCAGTCGTCGGGCGTGCCGTTCACGTGGGTCACAGCGGTTTCGAGAGCCGAACCCGCCGCGATGGTCGCCATTTCGATCAGCTCGATGTGGCCTTCGCGGGTGCGATCCAGGCCCTTCGGGCCCGACGCCTGGTACTGGTTGTTGCGGAACGGCTCGTAGGAACGGCCATCCGGCAGCTTGGTCGGACGGTTGCGCAGGTCCGGGTTGGTGCAGCTCTTGTCGTCCGTGAGGACGTTGCCGCCGCCGGTGGCGCTCAGCGCGAAGACGTTCGCCGTCCACACGTCGTAGGCCGACAGGAACAGGTTGAAGTCGAGGACTTCCTGGCTGTTGTAGCCTTCCAGGAAGCGCACCTTCACCGCCTTGGCGAGGTTGGTGGTGTTGACCACCGAGAGGACGGTCGTCTGACCGGCGTTCACGGTGTAGTACGGGTAGATCAGAACCTGGCCCAGGCCATCCGGGTTCAGTTCGACCGCGTTGGCGAGACCAGCGACGCCGGCGAAGCCAGCGACGACGGCAGCCGTCAGAAGATTCTTTTTCATCACAACACTCCTAATGAACCACAGGGCTTTTTGCTTAGTCCTGACCGGCCTCTGCAGCGTTTTTGGCCCGCCTTTGAAGGGCCTGATCAGGCAACAGCGCGGCAATGCTAAGCGAAAGGTTAAGCCTGCGCAATCCCTTGCCCCGAGGCTGACAGGTGCTTGAAGAATTTGCCGGAACTCCCTGCCGGCAAACGAAAAACCTCTGCCGGCCGGGCTCAGTTGTTGCTCACGGCCGAGCCAAACTGGCCCTGGAGGTAGTACCACCCTCCCGAAACCTTGATCCACTTCTCCTCCAGAACGCCAAATCCCTTCGCATTGGGCACACCCTGGATCGGCAGGGTGTAGTCCACGGTCAGGTGCACCGTGCAGCTGTCCTCCTGGCAGTCCTTGTCGAGGAACTGCACCGATTTCCATTGCACCGGGCGGTTGTTGTTTTCCCGCGCGTAGTCCGCCTGAGACTTGGTGGCGCGGAACCCCGGCGTGAGATAGGCATAGGCCTCTTCGGCCTTGTGCGCGATGAGCAGCTGCCAACGCTGCACGGCGCGCTCCTCCAAGGTGCCGTGCGCGCCCTTTCCGGCGCTCGATCCGCCGGACGGCGCCGTGGCGCAGCCCGCGAGCACAGTCAGGGCCAGAGTGACGAGGACGCGGATCGGGTGATTCATTGCTTGTTCTCCTGCAGACGGGTTTCGGCGCCGCGCACGTTGCGCAGCGGACGCAAGCCTTCGAAGCGGCGCTGGTACTCGTCGGTGACGGCGCTGGCTTCCTCGGTGCTGGTGATGACGCGCGGGGTGATGAGGACGAGCAGCTCGGTGCGCTGATTGCTGCGCGTCGTGCTGCCGAACAGGCGCCCCAGGATGGGGATGCGGCTCAGGCCGGGGATGCCGTTCTCGCTGTCCTGCGTGGTGTCCTGGATCAGGCCGCCGAGCAACACGGTCTGGCCGCTCTGCACGGCAATCTCGGTGGTGAGCTGGCGCTGTTCGATGGGCACGTTGCCGCTGATGTCGGCATCGGACTTGGCGCCCGGCTTGCTGACGGACTGGCCCACCTCCAGGTACACCAGGCCGCCCGGATTCACGCGCGGCGTGACCTGCAGATGGATGCCTGTGTCGAGGTACTGGGTGGAGCCGCTGTTGAAGCCGTAGTTGGTGGTGCCCGTGGTTCCGGTCGTGCCGGAATTGATCACGCCATAGCCGGGATTGTAGAAGGTCTGCACCACGGGGATCTTGGTGCCGACCTGGATGTCGGCCTCGCGGTTGTTCAGCACCAGCAGCGAGGGCGCCGAGACGATGCGCGTGTTGCCGCTGGTTTCCAGCGCGCGGATCGCCGCCTGCACCTCCGGCCCGATATAGGAATAGAACAGACCCGACGACGGGGGCGACACGCCACCCGAACCGAGCAGGCCCTGCTGGATGTTGCCCGGCTGGTTGTGGCCTTCGGGCGACCCCTGCGCGGTGCCGATGAGGCCCTCGAGGTACCACTGCACGCCGAAGCTGAGGTTGCCGTTGAGGCTCACCTCGAGGATCTTGGTCTCGATCTGCACCTGCAGCGGCTGCACGTCCAGGCGCTTGATCGCGCTCTCGATGATGCCCCACTGGCTGGGCGTGCCCATGACCAGCAGCTGGTTGTTCTCCGACACGGCGGAAATGCGCACCTCGTCTTCGCTGTCGCCAAGCTTGAAACTGCCCGCGTGGGAGCCGCTGTCGCCGCCGTCGGACTGCGAGCCGCTGCGCAGGTTGCCCATGGAACCGCCCACGCCGCTGCTGCCCGTGCCGCCGAGCGTGCTGTTGACGGCGTTGGTGCCGCCCTTGGCCTGCACGGGCTGCAGACCCGGCCCGACGTTTCCGCGCGAGGAGCGCGATGAGCTGCTGCTGCTGCGCTGGCCGGAGAACACCTCGGACAGCCGGTCGGCGAGGTCGCCGGCCTTGATGTTCTTCACGTCGTAGACGTAGAGCTGCGCACCACTCTCGCTGCCGGCCTGGTCCAGACGCTTGAGCCACTCCTCGGCCGTCGCGAGGTAGTCGGGATTGGAGGTGATGACCACGATCGAGTTGGTGCGCTCGATCGGCAGGAAACGGAACATGCCGGCCATGGGCGACTCGCCCGCCGCGCCGAACAGCTTGTCCAGCTCGGGCATGAGCTTGGCCACTTCCACGCGCGTGACCGGGTAGACGCCGACCGACATGCCCTTGAGCCAGTCCACGTCGAAGATGTCGATCGTGCGCTGGTAGTTGGTCAACTCCGCCGGCGTCCCGGCGAGCACGAGCATGCTGCGCGCGGTATCCACCGAAACGAAGGCATCGCTGCGCGCGTAGGGCTTGAGCAGCTTCTCCATCTCCTTGGGCGAGATGTAGCGCAGCGGAAAGACGCGCACTTCGTAGCCCTTGCCGAGACCTGGCGGCCCCAGGCGCGGCGTCAGCTTGCCCGCCACGGCATCCTTCACCGGCACGACCGTATAACGCCCCTCGCCCCACACCAGGGTGTTGTTGGTCCAGGACAGCAGCATTTCCAGGATCGGCATCGCCTGGTCGGCGCGGATCGGCCGCGAGGTGGCGAAGGTGACATTGCCCTGCACGCCCGGCGCGATCACGTAGTTCTGCCGCAGCAGATCACCGAGGAAGGCCTTGACCACTGCCTGGATGGGCTGATTCTCGAAGTTGAACGTGACCTCGCCCTCCTGCGCGGAACCCCCGGAGACGGGCGCTCGCGCCACCTCCTCGTTGATGAACTTGCCCGTGCCCTTCTCGATCTCGGGCTTGGCCGCCGGCAGGGTGGCCGCCTTGCTGGTCAGGGCGATGGGACCGGCATCCCGCGCGGGGGAGTCGCCACCGTCGGGCGCCGGAGCGGCCGCTGCGGCCACGCCGCCGGCCGCCGCGGGAGCCGAGGAGCGCGGCGGCGTCGCGGCACACCCGGCGAGCAGCACGGCCGCCGCGGTGAAGCACAGGCTGGAAAGTCGTAGACGCACGGGGTTCACTCCGATTCCTGATTCTGCGGGTTCGCCTGCTGTTGCTGGCGCAGACGTTCGGCCTGTTCGCGCATTTCGCGACGACGCTCTTCGATGCGCCGCTGCAGCTCGGCGGCGCGGTCCATGGGCGGGGGGGCGTTGCCCGCTGCCGGGTCGACGGTGACCGGAGCGCTCCCGGGCGGAGGCGCGGCTGGCGGGGGAGGGGGCGGAGCGGCGCGCGGCGTGCTGGCCGCGGGGGTGACGGCGGCGACGTCGAGCGGCAGCTCGCTGGTCTCGTCGTTGCCGCCGCGGAAGACCACCTTGCGCGGCTGGATCTCCGCGACCGTCCACACCGCCTGGTCGCCCGGCAAGGGCATGCCCTCGCGCAGGGAGAGGGCCTCGCCCTTGGCGTTGTCGCGCAGCATCGCCAGCTTCACCTGCGGGGTGATGATCACGCCGGTGAGTGTGACGTTGAGCGGGACCTTGGGGATCTCTGCCTTGTCGCCGTCGGCGGCGTCCGGCGGCGTCGGCTTGCGGTCCTCGTTGAACAGGGGGCGTGCGCTGACTTCGGCGTACTGCGAGGCGGGCCCCAGGGAGGCGGCTTCGCCCTGGATCGAAGCGACCGAGGGCAGCTCGTCGGGGGCGGCCCCACCGGGAGCAGCCCAGTGGTAGCCCCGTCCCACGCCCAGTTGCTGCGCACCGGCCAGCAGCAGCAGCACGCTACAGGTGGTGCCGAGGCCGAGCGTGAGCAGGCGCGCGGTCTGCGGATTGATCATTTGGCGGCTCCGCGCTGGCGCAGATAGCCGGTCAGGTTGAACCGCACGTCGAGGGAACTCTGCTGCGCCTTCTTCTGCCCCGGCGGCACGTAGCCGTAGTTCTGCTTGTTGATCATCAGCGCGTCGGCAAACAGATAGGGCTTGCCGGTCTCCAGTTCGTACAGGATCGCCGCCAGGGGCTCCATGTCGCACTTCATGCGCACCTGTACCGTGACGCGCTGGTACAGCTCGGGCTTGCCGCCGCTCAAGGTCTGATTGGTGAGGATCTGGCAGCGATTGGCGTCCGGTGCGTGCTGGGTCACCGCCGTCTTCAGCCGCTGGATCAGGTCGGCCGCGGCGGCATTGGCATCGCTCTGGGCGAGGAAGGCCTGGTTGTTCTGCTCGAAGCTGCGCACCTCCGCCAGGCGCTTCTCCAGTTCGGGCCGCTGCGCCACGATTTCGCGCAGGCGCTGCTGCTGCTCGCGCAACTCGTCCATCTGCTCGGCCACGGCCAGGTGGGGGGCAACGAACCACCAGTGCACGCCGCCGAGGTAGGCGAGCAGCAGCACGATCAGCAGCAGTACCACGGCAAGAAAGCGGCCGTTGCGCGCATCCGGCTTAAGACGCATCGGCCTTGCCCCCCGTGGCGTCCGGCGCCGGTTTCTTCGCATCCGGCTTGGCGCCCTTGGGCTTGAGCTGAGCGGTCAGGTTGAAGCGGTCCTTCTTCACCCGCGCGTCGGGCTGGATGACGCCCTGGAAGCTCGGCGAGCCGATGAGGTCGGAGTGCTGCAGCAGCTCGATCAGGCGCGCGGCTTCGTCGGAGAGTCCCTGCAGGTCGAGGCGGCTGTCGTCGGCCAGGTTGATGCGTTCGAGATAGGTGTTGTCCGGCAGGCGCCGCGACAGGTCGTCCAGCAACTCGACCATGGTCACGGACGTGCGGCGTTTCTCGGCCAGGAAGTTGGCCGAATCGATCGTGTCGACCAGGGTCTTGCGCAGCGCACTGACCTGCTTGGCTTCGTCCTGGGTCTTCTGCACTGCCTCGGTCATCGCCACCAGCGCCTGCTCACGGTTCGACACGGACTGTGCCATGACGATGCCCAGCAGCAGCAGGGCCGCCGCGCCCAGCGCCAGGTTGAGGCGCAGGCGCAGGTCACGGTGGCGGGCGCGGCGCTCGGCCGGCAGGAGGTTGAAGCCAAGCCGCTCGCCGGCGTCGCGGTCGCGCCAGCCATCCACACCGTCCAGGGCAATGCCGAATCCGGCCAGTGCATGCAGTTCCGCGTCAAGTTGCGCGCGCGGCACCACGGCCAGGTCCACGTGCAGGTGCTTGCCGGTCGCGTCGCGCCCCAGCACATGCTGGTCGAAGTGCACCTGGTCGGCCTTGAACGGCGTCTGCCGGTCCATCTCGAAGGCCAGCACCTGGCGCAGCCGCTCCTCCGCGGCCGCCGGCAAGGTGAGCGTGCGGCGCAGCAGGCGCGCGGTGGGAATGCAGTAGTGGATGCGCAGCTGGGGCGCATCGATGGCGCTGCGCAGACGCTGGAAAGCCAGGCGCTGCTCGGCCGCCTCTCCGGCCAGGGGCAGGCGCGCCAGTTCACTCAGGAGGGCACCGGAGCGGCGCCGCACCACCAGTTCCCCGTCCTGGGCATGCAGCAGCAGAGTCTCGGGGCGCTCGGCGAGCGCCTCGCGCCAGCGCTGTGGCAGGCAGGCCATGAGCTCGCCCCCCCACCACGCGAAGAAGCGCGGCAGCGGTGTCTTGGCATAGCTCGCCCGCAGGCGGACGAGCTGGGGTTCCAGGGCGTCGAGAATGGCCATCTATGAATTTTCGCCGTCGCGCCAGCGCAGGATCACGAACGGCCTGCCGGCAGGGTTCGCCCCGCCCAGGCGGACGGTGGCGTCCAGCAGGGTGCTGGCACCGCCCGGGAGCGTGGCGCGGGACTGGATACTATACGTGAGCCCCCCGCCCCCCGCCATGACGGGGGTTCCGTCGGGCAGGGTCAGGCCGGTGGGCTGGCCGGGCGGCACCGCCTGGCGCTGCGCAACGATGCTGCGCGCCAGCTCCTCGCTCACCCCCGGCAGGGCGCGCAGGACCTCGATCGGCGCGAAGCCGGGGTTGGGCTGGCCGCTGCCCGAATAGAGCGTCACGGCCGGCTCGATGCGCTGAAACGTGGCGTAGTCCATGCCGAGCACCTGCTGCACCTCGCCCACGGTGTCGAAGGGGCCGTTCTTGGGTTTGTAGGGCAGTCCGGCCGCCCTGTACTCGGGCTCCTCGGCGCCGTGCGGGCTGGTCATGTCATCGGGATCGCGCCAGTCGACGATGGCATCCGCCAGGGCCTCGGCCCGGGCCTCCTCTACCCCGCTGCCGACGAACAGGGCCTTGAGCATGGTGGCGTCGGCCACGTTGATGTCGACCTTGCCACTCTCGTCGGTCAGGCTGACGCTGACGCGGGCGCCTTCGAACTCGAACTCGTAGGGCCGACCATCACCGGTCCAACGCAGTTGCGGGTCGGGATTGCGCAGCTCATAGACCGCACGGTTGAGGCCCGCCTCCGCGGCGTAGCGGGCGCGCACCGAGTCGAACAGGTGGCGCGCCTGCAGGTTCTCCGTGCGCGCGATCAAGGCAAAGCTGCCGAGCAGGATGGTCACCAGCGCAATCACCCACAACACCAGCACGAAGGCAACGCCGCGCTGGGCGCGCCGTGCGCACCGCGCCACTGCAGGTGACCGCAGCGGAAGCGACCTCACCGCTGCTCGCCCGGCGGCTGCGGTATGAACCCCGCGGCGGGATTGAACGCCGCCGCGCCGGCGTCCAACAGCAGGGCGATGTCCATCACCGGCCAGACCAGGTGCGTCTCCGGCTGCATGCGCAGGTCCAGCCGCACCATCAGGGGGGTGCGCGCGGGATCCTTCCAATCCGGCGTCCAGTCGCCTACTTCGCCGCGGTCGTCGTAGGTGCGGAATTCAAAGTGGCCCTCGCGGATGCCGTCGAGCAGCACGACCGGCTCGTCCTTCTCCTTGCCCAGCTGGTCGAGGTCGAACCCATTCAGCATGTGCTGGGTGAAGAGCAACTGCAGACCCTTGCGGCCGCGCGCCAGTTCCAGCGTCTGCACGTAGGCGCCGCCGCGGCTGAGGTAGCCGGGCATCGGAGCGACGAAACGCAGGAAATCGCGTTCGCCCTGGAACACGAAATTGGTGCCGCTGGCCTTGTCGTGTCCGAAGGCCAGCGGCAGGGCGCGCGAAACCTCGTGGCGCACGAATTCCTGGGTAACGCGCAGGCGATTGACGCGGTCGATGCTCGCCTCGCCCGAATCCATGGCCTTGATCGTCGCCTGGATGCCGCCCAGCGCGCCGGCCAGAAGCACCGCCATCAGGGTCAGCGCCATGAGGACTTCGAGCAGGGTGAAGCCGTCGGCCCGGCGGGTCACGGCGCCCCCTTGCCGCCCCGCGGCAGCAGCGCGGGCATGCCGCCGCCGAGCGCGGCATTGGGGTCCGGATTGGCCGCGCGCAGCGTGGTGAAATGCGCCTCGCGCCGGCTCTGCGCGCCGCCCCAGCTGACGGTCAGGTCGACGCGATACAGATCCACCGGCTGCAGCGTCTGCGTCGGCGCTGCCGCCGCGTCGGGCGGCTGGTAGCGAGCGATCTCCAGCTGCCAGCGGTAGGCCGCGTCGAACTCGCCGCTGCTGCCGCCTTCCTTGAGCTTGTCGCCGATGCCCACGCTGTCGAGCTTGCTCTGCGCCCACAGTGCAGCCTGGGTGTACTCCGCTGACAGGCGCGCGTTGCGCAGCGACGCCGACAGGATCTGCATGAGCGCACCGAATCCCAGGGCGAACACCAGGAAGGCCGCCACCAGCTCGAGCAGGCTGAAGCCGCGCTGGCGGCGCGGCAGGGACATCGATCGGGAGGCGCGGATCGTCATGGTGGGGCTGGGACCGGCGCGCGGCGCGCGAGTTCACTTCTTGACTTCATCCAGGGCGACCTCGCCGGTCAGCCATTCCACGTTGACGCGCCACTCGCGCTGACCGGAGATGACGCCGATGTTGCCGCCGGTGGAGGAGCCGTCGGGAAAGAAGCGGATGCCGAGCTTGCGCTCGGAGCTGGCCTCCTGCGCTGCGGTGAGCACGCGCACCTCGATGCCTTCGGGAAAGGCCTTAGGCTCCTTGTCGGGCGCGCTGTAGGTCATGGCGTCGAGGTCGACGTCGAAGGTCTTCTGCGCGCCCTTGACGATGGCCTGCCCCCGCGTGTAGCGCAACGCCGCCACAAGGTCGCGGCTGACGGCGCGGATCTTGGCGCTGGACAGGCTCTTGGACACCGACATGGATACCGCGGTCAGCGCGATCGCCAACAGCACGATCACCGCCAGCATTTCGAGCAGGGTGAAGCCGCCGGCGCGCCGGGGCGCCGGCGCGTGCTGTCGGGCAGCGCGGACCGTCCCGCGGACCCGGCCAGAACGCGGCAGGCCCGCCGCCCGCTGCGGGTGCAGCGGGAGTCGGCAGCAGGAAGCGCCGGAGGGCGGCAGGGCGGTCAGCCCTGGCGCATCGGCGATCTCCGCTGCCGGCTCCCGCCGTGTCATTGCCAATTGCCGACGTCGGCGTTGAAACCGTCGCCGCCGGCCTGACCGTCGGCGCCGTAGAAGACGATGTCGAAATCGCCGTGCTCACCCGGCGCCTTGTAGCCGAAGGCGTGGCCGAAGGGGTCCTTGAGGTCGGACTCCTTGGCATACGGTCCCTTCCAGTTCTGGCTGCTGCCGGGACGGCTGACGAGGTCATTGAGGCTCTGCGGCGGGCCGCCATTGTCCAAGGCGAAGTTCTCGATCTTCATGCCCAGCGCCTGCACCTGCGCCTTGCCGGCATTCCACTTGCCTTTCTTGACGTTCTCGCCGACGCGGTTGACCACGATGCCGGCGACGATGCCGATGAGCACGATCACGGCGAGCATTTCCAGCAGGCTGAAGCCGGCCGCGCGCGGTGCGGCGCGGAAGGAACGGTTTGCGGGGTGCGACATGGGGAACTCTCCTCCGGAAATCGATTGGGTCGGCGTCACTGGACCGAGCCGGCCAGGTCCATGATCGGCAGGATGATGGCCATCATGATCATGGCCACCATGACAGTCATGGCGATGGTGGTGACCGGCACCATCAGGGCGAGCAGGCGATCGAGCGTATTGCGGGTTTCGGTGTCGAAAGTGTCGGCCACCTTGAGCAGCATGCCGTCGAGTTCCCCCGACTCCTCGCCCACCGCCACCATCTGCAGCGCCAGTTTCGGAAAGCGCTTGGCCTGGGCTAGACCGAAGCCGAGGCCGGTGCCGCGCTTGACCTCCTCGGCTGCCTGGTCGACCGCCTGCGCCAGAGCGGTATTGCCCAGCACATTGCGCGCGATCGCCAGGGCCGAGAGCAACGGAACGCCGTTCTTGAGCAAAGTTCCCAGCGTGCGCGCCAGGCGTGCGGTGTCCAGCTTGAGCAGTACGTCGCCGAGGACGCGGGTGCGCAGGACGCGCTCGTCCAGCTTCAGGCGCGTGTCCGGGTCGCGATATTGGCGTGCCAGCCACAGCGCGGCGAACACCAGCACCGCGGCGATCGCCCACCAGAAGCTCTGCAGCACCGAGCCTACGCCAAACACGATCTTGGTGATCAGCGGCATCTGCACGTTCATGTCGCGGAACATCGGCACGAACTGCGGCACCACGTACACGAGCAGGATGAACAGCGACAGGAACACCATGCCTACCAGGAAGGCAGGGTAGATCATGGCGTTGATCACGCCCGACTTCAGCTCGCGCGAGCGCTCCAGGTAGTCGGCCAGGCGGCGCAGGGTATCGTCGAGCGATCCGCCGGCCTCGCCGGCACGCACCATGTTCACGTACAGGCGCGAGAACACGCCGTGCTCGGCCTCCAGTGCATCCGACAAGGGCGCGCCGCCGCGAACCGTGTCGCGGATGCGCTCGAGCATGCGCTTGGCCTTGTCGCTCTCGGGCAGGTCCAGCAGGATCTGCAGGGCGCGGTCCAGCGGCTGGCCCGCGCCCAGGAGGGTCGCCAGCTGCTGCGTGAACTGCACCACTTGCGCCGCCGTGAAGCCCCTGGGCCGAAACAGCGCCGCCAGCGGATTGCCGGCGTCGGCGGCGTCCGTCGCCAGGGCTTCCAGCGGAATATTGCCGGCGTCCTGCAGCTTGACGATGACCTCGTCGGCCGTGGCGGCATCCATCTGGCCTTCCAGCACTTCGCCGGCCGGTGTGACGGCCTTGTAGCGGAACAGCGCCATGTCAGGATTCCTGCGTCACGCGCAGTACTTCCTCGATGGTGGTGACGCCCTGCACCGACTTGGCCAGGCCGTCCTCGTACATGGTGCGCATGCCTTCGCGGCGCGCCTGCTCCTCGATCTCGCCCATGCCGGCGTGCTGCATGATGAGGCGGCGCAGCGGGTCGGACATGACGAGGAATTCCATGATCGTGGTGCGACCGTAATAGCCGGACGGGTGGTTGGGGGTCGGCACGGGCTTGTACAGCGTGATCGGCCGCTCCTGGGTGAAGCGCTCCAGGCCGAACTCGGCGATCACCTCGGGCAGCGCCACGTAGGGCTCGGCATTGGCCTTGTCCAGGCGGCGCACCAGGCGCTGGGCGAGGATGCCGTTCACCGTGGAGGTGAGCAGGTAGTCCTCCACGCCCATGTCGAGCAGGCGCGTGATGCCGCCGGCGGCGTTGTTGGTGTGCAGGGTGGAGAGCACGAGGTGGCCGGTGAGCGCGGACTGGATGGCGATCTTGGCCGTCTCCAGGTCGCGCATCTCGCCGATCATGATGATGTCCGGGTCCTGGCGCACGATGGAGCGCAGGGCGTGGCTGAAATCCAGGCCGATCTGCGGCTTGGCCTGGATCTGGTTGATACCCTCGATCTGGTACTCGACCGGGTCTTCGACCGTGATGATCTTGACGTCGGGCGTGTTGAGCCTGGACAGCGCGGTGTAGAGCGTGGTGGTCTTGCCCGAGCCGGTCGGGCCGGTCACCAGCAGGATGCCGTGGGGCAGCTCCAGCACCTTCTCGAACTGCGGCAGGAACTCGTCGGTGAAGCCCAGCGTGTGGAAGTCGAACACCACGCTTTCGCGGTCGAGGATACGCATGACCACCGATTCGCCCCAGGAGGTGGGGACGGTGGAGACGCGCAGATCCAGCTCCTTGCCCTGCACGCGCAGCATGATGCGGCCATCCTGCGGCAGGCGCCGTTCGGCAATGTTGAGCTTGGCCATGATCTTGACGCGCGAGATCACCGCGGCGGTGGAGGCCGCCGGCGGGGATTCCACCTCGTGCAGCACGCCGTCGATGCGGTAGCGCACCTTGAGGCGGTTCTCGAAGGGTTCGATGTGGATGTCCGAGGCGCGCTGTTCCACCGCGCGCTGCACGATGAGGTTCACCAGGCGGATCACCGGCGCCTCGGAGGCGAGGTCGCGCAGGTGCTCGATGTCGTCCTCGCCGCGGGCGTTCTCGTCCGACAGCGTCTCCACGATCGTGCCCATGGCCGAGCGGCCCTGGCCGTAGTAGCGCTCGATCAGGTCATCGATCTCGCTGCGCAGTCCCACGCTGACGCTGGCCCGGCGGCCGGTCGCCAGCTCCACCGCCTGCAGCGGATAGACATCGGCGGGATCGGCCACCAGCAGGCCCACCTCGGTCTCGCTCTCGGCGATGGGCACGATGTGGTGCTGCTTGAGGAAACGCACCGAGACCTGCACGTTCGGCGGCGGCGCCTCGGGAAAGTCCTTGGCCGCCAGCAGGGGCAGGCGCAGCAGTTCGGCCACCGACTCGGCCAGATCGCGCTCGGACACCAGGCCCAGTTTGGTCAGCAGCGACAGGAAGCTCTCGTCTTCCGATTCCTCGTGCAGGCGCCGGGCCCGCGCCAGGTCGGCCTCCTTGACGCGCCCCTTCTTCACCATGAAGGCGCAGATGCGCTCGTCCAGGCTGTCCTCGGCGACGGGCGCGAGCGGTGCTTCCTGCGATTCGACGGCGGACATGGGCGATTTCCCGGCAAGGACTCTGGAGGGACACTGTTAAGACCTGCACCCGCCGCAAGCGCCGGACGCGGCCATCGGAGCCGCGACGGCAGGGCGATACGGGGGCGTCAGGGTAACGCGACTAGCTTGGACCCGCGCCCCCCGGGGCAGGTTCCGCGGCACCTCGCCCGGTCAGGCTGTCGGTGAAGGCGCGGTTCTGCGCCAGCCACAGCAGCGGCGGCAGCACCGCGGGGAGCACCAGATACCCGAACTGGTAGGCCAGGGCAATCAGCTCGCGGCCGAGGCCGGCGGCCTGCACTGCCGCCGCGCCCTCGGCGCCGCTGTCGAAGGCCAGCAGCTTCAGGGTCTCTGCCACCAGGCCGAAGGCCTGCGCCGGCCACAAGGCGGCCAATCCGAGCAGCAACTGGCGCCAGCGCCGATCCTCGGCCAGCGGCGTGGCCAGCACCAGGGCCACATACAGCGGCAGGGCGTAGCCGTAGATCATGGGATTGGGCGTCAGCACGATCTCACCCGCCGCCAGGCGTCCGCCCGCCCCCGCCTGCTGCACCACCAGGCGCGTGACCACTTCCATCTCGGCACCGTGCTGGCCCACGCTGGCGACCAGGTCCGGCCACAGGTGCGTGAGCAGCGGACCGGCCAGGTGCACGGGCGGCCACACCCACAGCGCGGCAGCCCACCACCAGAAGAAGAAGCACACGGGCAGCCAGGCCAGCACACCCAGGACGAAGCGCCGCAGGGGCGGCATCGCCGCCATCACGCGGCGCCCCGCGCCAGGCGGACGGCGGAACCGCAGCACCGGCGCGCCCCCGCCACTCGGCCGCGACCCACTTCAGCCCACCCAGGCGCGCGCATTGCGGAACATGCGCAGCCAGGGCGAGTCCTCGCCCCAGCCGTCCGGGCGCCAGCTCAGCTGCACGCTGCGGAACACGCGCTCGGGATGGGGCATGAGGATGGACACGCGGCCATCGGCCGCGGTGAAGCCCGTCCAGCCGCCGGGCGACCCGTTGGGATTGAGCGGGAAGGCCTCGGTCGGCTTGCCGTAGTTGTCGACGAAGCGCAGGCAGGGAGCGACCTTGCGCACGTCGGCGGGCTGGGCGAACTCCACGCGGCCCTCGCCGTGGGCGGTGACGACGGGGAGGCGCGAGCCGGCCATGCCGCGCAGGAAGATCGAGGGCGACTCCATCACTTCGACCGTGACCAGGCGCGCCTCGTACTGCTCGCTCTGGTTGCGGCGGAAGCGTGGCCAGTGCGCCGCACCGGGAATGATGTCCCTGAGCCCGGCAAGCATCTGGCAGCCATTGCACACGCCCAGGGCGAACCTGGCCGGATCGGCGAAGAAGGCGGCGAAATCCTCGCGCAGGCGCGCATGGAACAGGATCGAGGTGCCCCAGCCACGCCCGGCGCCCAGCACGTCGCCGTAGGAGAACCCGCCGCAGGCAGCCAGCCCGGCGAAGCCGTTGAGGGCGTGACGCCCCGTCAGCAGGTCGGACATGGTCACGTCCACCGCCTCGAACCCGGCGCGGGTGAAGGCCGCCGCCATCTCGACCTGGCCGTTCACGCCCTGCTCGCGCAGCACGGCCACGCGCGGCCGGGCGCCCCGATTGACGAAGGGCGCGGCCACGTCCTCGGCCGGATCGAATGCCAGCTTGGGCATGATTCCCGGATCATCGTCGCCGACGCGCCAGCCCAGCTCGGCATCGGCGCAGAAGGGGTTGTCGCGCAGGCGCTGCATGGCATGGCTGGTTTCCCACCAGGCCGCCATCAGCTCACGCCACTCCCAGCGCGCGATGGTCTCGTCGCCCAGGCGCAGGGCCACCAGGGGCTTGTCCTTGGGGCGTCCGATGACGTGCGCCAGCTCGCGCAGACCGTGCTTGTGCAGCAGCGACCGGAACGCCTCCTCGTCGCGGCGGCGCACCTGCACCACCGCGCCGAGCTCCTCGGCGAACAGCGCGCGCAGGGTGTTGTCGGCCCAGCCGTCCAGGCCGATGGACAGGCCGCAGCGGCCGGCAAAGGCCATTTCCAGCAAGGTCACCAGCACGCCGCCGTCGCTGCGATCGTGGTAGGCCAGCAGCAGACCGGCAGAATTCGCTTCCTGAATCGCGGCGAAGAACGCCTTGAGCTTGTGCGCATCCTCCAGGTCGGGCGGCACGCCGCCGGTGCGGTTGAACACCTGCATCAGGGCCGAGCCGCCGAGGCGATTGCGTCCCTCGCCCAGGTCCAGCAGCCACAGCTCGGTCTCGCCCTGGTCCAGTCGCAGCTGCGGCGTGAGGCTGCGGCGCACGTCGGTGACACGGGCGAAGGCAGAGACGATGAGCGACACGGGAGCGACGGTCTTCTGCGCGCGATCACCGTCGTTCCACACCGTCTGCATGGACAGCGAGTCCTTGCCCACGGGGATGGCGATGCCCAGCGCCGGACACAGCTCCATGCCCACTGCGTGCACGGCGTCGAACAGCGCGGCATCGTCCTGGGCGTGGTTAACCGCCGCCATCCAGTTGGCCGACAGGCGGATCTCGCTGATGTCGGCGATGGGGGCGGCGGCAAGGTTGGTAATGGCCTCGCCCACGGCCAGTCGCGCCGCGTCGGCGCTGGCCAGCATGGCCACGGGCGTGCGCTCGCCCATGGCCATGGCTTCGCCGGTGTAGCCGTCGAAGTCGACCAGCGTCACGGCGCAGTCGGCGACAGGCACCTGCCAGGGACCGACCATCTGGTCGCGCGCCACCAGGCCGCCGACGCTGCGGTCGCCGATGGTGACGAGGAAGGACTTGGCCGCCACGGCGGGGAAGCGCAGCACGCGCTCGACCGCATCGGTGAGCGCCACGCCGCCGCAGTCCGCCACCAGATCGACGCGCGCCGGCTTGCGCGTGGCGTCGCGGTGCATCTTCGGCGCCTTGCCGAAGAGCACGTCCATCGGCAGGTCGATTGCCGGCGCGGCGGCCGCCTGCTGCGACGCGGGCGACGGCACGGGTGGCAGGGGAAGCTCGACGCCGTAGCCGACCAGCAGCCGCTGTTCGGCCGTCGCCACGCCGACGGCGGCGAAGGGGCAGCGCTCGCGCTCGCACAGCGCGGCAAACTCGTCCAGACGCTCGGCCCGGACCGCCAGCACATAGCGTTCCTGCGATTCGTTGCACCAGCGCTGCATGGGCGA
>DAOOVM010000006.1:0-42321 GCA_035370085.1 Rhodanobacteraceae bacterium
CACCGAGACCGAGTCGAACACCGCGTCCACCGCCACGCCGGCCAGCTTGGCGCGCTCGTGCAGCGGCACGCCGAGCTTGTCGTAGGTCTCCAGCAGCTTGGGGTCGACTTCGGCCAGCGACTTCGGCTGTTTCTTCGGCGCGGCGAAATAGCTGATGGCCTGGAAGTCGATCGGCGCGATGGCCAGCTTGGCCCAGTGCGGCGGCGCCATGGTGAGCCAGTGGCGGTAGGCGGCCAGGCGCCAGTCGGTCATCCACGCCGGCTCGCTCTTCTTCGCCGACAGCGCGCGGATCACGTCCTCCGACAGCCCCGGCGGCAGGCTCTCGGTCTCGATGTCGGTGACGAAACCGGCCTCGTAGCGGCGGTTCAGCGCGGTTTCGATGTCGTGGCGTTCGGTGGCCATGGCGGCTTCCCTTCAGACCAGGGCCACGCGCAGGGGCGTGGCGATGGCGCGCCGGTTGCCCGGCGGCTTGAGCATGTCGGCCAGGCTCACGCTGGACAGGGCCTGCGCGATGGCCTGGTTGATGCGCTGCCAGTTGCCGCGCACGCCGCAGTGCTGTTCGTGGTCGCACAGGCCCTCGTGGGCGCTGCACTCGGTCATGCCGATGGGCCCCTCCATGGCGATGACAATCTCGGCCACGGAGATCGCCTCGGGCGGACGCGCCAGGCGGTAACCGCCGTTGACGCCGCGGAAGGAGTCGATCAGGCCGGCGTGGGCGAGCTGCTTGAGCAACTTGGACACGGTGGGTACTTCCAGGCGCGCCCGCTCGGCCAGCACCTGGGCGCTGAGCACTTCGGCCGGCGCCTCGGCCAGCGTGGTCATCACCACGGTGGCGTAGTCGGTGAGCTTGCTGACGCGGAGCATGGGCGAGGCCTCAAAACGTACCGAAATGGTACGGTTTAGCCCGGCCGCGGTCAAATCACGCGCCCCGCCGACGGGCGCAGGCACTGGATGGTCGGGGAAGAAGAAGCCTACTTCGCAGAGGGCGCCAAGCAGGGCAAGCACTGATTGGTCAGGAGCGAAAGAGGTTACGCAGAGATCGCAAAGAAGAGCACCCGCCGGTTGATCAAGATCCAGGGCAGTGTGGGCAAATGCCACCGAGGAAAGCCAAGGCGGCCCCGCTTACAGCCCGAGGCTTTTCTCTGCGTCCTTTGCGTAATCGGCTTTGGCTTCGGCTTTAGCTCTGCCTCCCGCAACGGCAACGGCAAACCCCTACCCCGCCCGAGTCGCCGCCGCGATCACCTCGCCCGCCAGATCGTCCACTGCGGCCTCGGCCGTGCGCAGGTGCAGTTCGGGCGCCTCGGGCAGCTCGTAGGGCGAGTCGATGCCGGTGAAGTTGCGGATCTCGCCGCTGCGCGCCTTGCGGTACAGGCCCTTGGGATCGCGCTGCTCGCACAGTTCCAGCGGCGTGTCGACGAACACCTCGACGAACTCGCCCGGCGCGAACAGGTCGCGCGCCAGCCGGCGCTCGCTGCGGAAGGGCGAGATGAAGGACACCAGCACGATCAGCCCCGCATCCACCATCAGGCGCGCCACCTCGGCCACGCGACGGATGTTCTCCACGCGGTCCTCCGCGGTGAAACCGAGGTCGCGGTTGAGACCGTGGCGCACGTTGTCGCCGTCGAGGAGGTAGGTGTGATAACCGCTGGCCAGCAGGCGCCGCTCGACCTGGTTGGCGATCGTGGACTTGCCCGAGCCGGACAGGCCGGTGAACCACAGGCAGCGCGGCGTCTGGCCCTTGATCAGGGCGCGCGCCTGGCGGTCCACGTCCAGGTGCTGCCAGTGGATGTTCTGCGCGCGGCGCAGGGCGAAGTCGAGGAAGCCCGCGCCCACCGTGGCATGGCTCTGGCGATCGATCAGGATGCAGCCGCCGAGTTCGCGGCAGCGCGCATAGGACTCGAAGGCGACGGGCTGGTCCAGGCTCAGGTTGCATACCCCGACCTCGTTCAGCGCCAGGCGCTTGGCGGCGAGGTGTTCCTGCGTGTTCACGTCCACGCGGTGCTTGATCTCGGTGACCGTGGCCACGACCGTGCGCGTGCCGAGCTTGAGCCAGTAGGGACGCCCCGGCAGCAGCGGCTGCTCGCCCAGCCACAGCAGGTGGCAGGCGAACTGGTCGGCCACCTCAGGTGGCGCGGAGGCTGCAGCCAGCACGTCGCCGCGACTGACGTCGATCTCGTCGTTGAGGGTGAGCGTCACCGCCTCGCCGGCGACCGCGCTGTCCACATCGCCGTTGGGTCCGAGCACGCGCGCCACGCGCGAGCGCCGCGCCGAAGGCAGCACCACCACCTCCTCGCCCACGCGCACGCGGCCCTGGGCCAGGGTGCCGGCGAAGCCGCGGAAGTTCTGGTCCGGACGGTTCACCCACTGCACCGGCAGGCGGAAGGGTCCCTCGCGCACGCTGTCGGCAATGGCCACGGATTCCAGGTGTTCAAGCAGGGTCGGGCCGTCGTACCAGGGCGTGCCCTCGCCGCGCGCGGTGAGGTTGTCGCCGAGCAGGGCCGACAGCGGGATGGCCGTCACCTCGGCAATGCCCAGCAGCGCGGCCAGGTCGCGGTAGGCCGCCACGATCTCAGCGAAGCGCGCCTGGCTGTAGTCCACCAGGTCCATCTTGTTCACCGCCAGCACGACGTGGCGGATGCCCAGCAGGGCGACGATGTAGCTGTGCCGGCGCGTCTGCGTGAGCAGGCCCTTGCGCGCATCCACCAGCACCACGGCCAGCTGCGCCGTGCTCGCGCCGGTGGCCATGTTGCGCGTGTACTGCTCATGGCCCGGGCAGTCGGCGACGATGAACTTGCGCCGGTCGGTGCGTAAGAAGCGGTAGGCCACGTCGATGGTGATGCCCTGCTCGCGCTCGGCGGCGAGGCCGTCCACCAGCAGGGCGAAATCCAGCGCGCCGTTCTGCGTGCCGAAGCGCCGGCTGTCGGCGTCGAGCGCGGCCAGCTGGTCCTCGGCGATGAGTTGGGTGTCGTACAGCAGGCGCCCGATCAGGGTGCTCTTGCCGTCGTCCACGCTGCCGCAGGTGACGAAGCGCAGCAGGTCCTTGCGGTCGTGGCGCGCGAGATAGGTGGCGATGTCGGCGGCCGGCTGCGCCGCCGCCCGGTCGGTTGCCGCGTCACGGGCCATCAGAAGTACCCCTCCTGCTTCTTCTTCTCCATCGAGGCGGCCGGATCGTGGTCGATCACGCGGCCCTGGCGCTCGGAAGTGCGCGCAGCGACCATCTCGGCGATCACCGCCTCCAGCGTGTCGGCCTGCGATTCGACGGCGCCGGTGAGCGGGTAACAGCCGAGCGTGCGGAAGCGCACGCGACGGCGCTGCGGCACCTCGCCCGGACGCAGCGGCAGGCGCTCGTCGTCCACCATGATGAGCGCGCCGTCGCGCTCCACCACCGGGCGCTCGGCGGCGAAATACAGCGGCACCACCTCGATGCCCTCGCGCTGGATGTACAGCCAGATGTCCAGCTCGGTCCAGTTCGACAGCGGGAACACGCGCACGCTCTCGCCCGGGTGCACGCGGCCGTTGTACAGGTTCCACAGCTCCGGGCGCTGGTTCTTCGGGTCCCAGCGGTGCTGCGCGGTGCGGAAGGAGAAGATGCGCTCCTTGGCGCGCGACTTCTCCTCGTCGCGCCGCGCGCCGCCGATGGCGGCGTCGAAACCGTGCTTGTCCAGGGCCTGCTTCAGCGCCTGGGTCTTCATGATGTCGGTGTGCACCGCCGCGCCGTGGGTGATGGGATTGACCCCCTCGCGCAGGCCCTCGGGATTGGTGTGGCGCAGCAGCTCCACCCCGGTCTCGGCGGCGCGGCGGTCGCGGAAGGCGATCATCTCGCGGAACTTCCAGCCGGTATCGATGTGCAGCAGCGGGATCGGCGGCCGCGCCGGGGCGAAGGCCTTGAGCAGCAGGTGCAGTAGCACCGAGCTGTCCTTGCCGATGGAATACATCATCACCGGGCGACGGAACTCCGCCGCCACCTCACGGAAGATGTGGATGCTCTCGGCTTCGAGGCGGTCGAGATGGGAAGGCGTGGCCATGGCAGTGCGGGGATGCGGCGCAAGACGCCGAGCGCGGCATGATAGCCGCGCGGCGCCGGCACGCCAGCACCGTGCGGCATGAGTTCAGAAGCGCCGCGACTTAGCGTTGCGCCGCGCGCGGGCGCGGCGCGTGAAATCGCGGTGAAGGCGCGGCCCTCACCCCCCGCCCTCTCCCGCTGGGAGAGGGGGCTGGTGGCGCTGCGGGAACGGCGCGGGCGCGACGCCCTCACCTCCGCGTGGTCAGTGGCACGGCTTCGGTCTGCGATCCCGAAACGGGATGCAATGAGCTGGTGCCCGCGCCGGATCGCTGGAAGTAGAAGGACGCCGTTCCGGGCGAGTTGGACAGGGCCACGGCCTCGACCTTGACCTCAGGCAGTGAGCGCACGGCCTGCTCGAGCAGGGCCCGCGTGCCTGAAAGCGGTTCGAAGGCATGCACGGTGAGCTCGAGGTTGCGGGCACGCGCCAGGGAAACCGCCCTGCGCGTCCATTCACCGCGGTTTGCCCCCACATCCAGGAGCACGATGGGACGGCGCGCCAGCGCCATCACCTGTTCCAGCAGGTCGTACTCGCCATTGATCGCCGGATCGTTGCGCGAGTCGAGCCGTCCCCAGCAATAGAGCTTTCTCCCCAGCTTCCAGGCAAAGCGCCGAGCGCTAGAAGCCATCTGTGCTTGCTCCTTCGGAAGGGATGGAAGGCCAAGCGTGATGGGGGTCCCGCGTCATCGGTCGCCGTATCGCCCGCTGCACGTCAGTCAAAGACGCCTTCCAATCCCTCCAATTGTGCTGCGGCAGCAGCCTGCGCCTGCCTCGTTCCTTCGTGATCAGCCGGTCGCGCAGTGTCGTCACAGCCGTGCATCCACATCGGCTGCCGGCAGCGCACTCTTCACGTCGTACACCACGCAGCCGGACTCCCTCCCATAGGCCCGCACGCCCTGCCCGCCCAGACGGCAGAACTGATCGTGCCCCACGGCCACGACGATGGCGTCGTAGGCTCCGTGCTGCGGCGCTTGCGCCAGCAGATCGATGCCGTACTCCTCCCGCGCCTCGTCCACATCGGCCCAGGGGTCGTGCACATCGACCTGCACGCCGAAACCGCGAAATTCGCCCACCAGGTCCACCACGCGCGTATTGCGCAGGTCGGGGCAGTTCTCCTTGAAGGTGAAGCCGAGGATCAGCACGCGCGCCCCAGCGACCGCAAAGCCACGTCGCACCATCAGCTTCACCACCTCACCGGCCACGTGCCGCCCCATGGCGTCGTTGATGCGGCGACTGGCAATCAGCAGGTCCGGGTAGTAGCCGGTGCTCTGCGCCTTCTGGATGAGGTAGTACGGGTCCACGCCGATGCAGTGGCCGCCGACCAGGCCCGGCTTGAAGGGCAGGAAGTTCCACTTGGTGCCCGCGGCGGCCAGCACGTCCTGGGTGTCAATGCCGAGGCGGTGGAAAATCAGCGCGAACTCGTTCATGAGGGCGATGTTCACGTCGCGCTGGGTGTTTTCGATCACCTTGGACGCCTCGGCCACCTTGATGCTAGGGGCCTGGTGCGTGCCGGCGACGACGATGCGCCGGTACAGCGCATCCACGAATTCCGCAGTCTCCGGCGTGGAGCCGGAGGTGACCTTGGGAATGGTGGTGAGGCGCCGCTGCTTGTCGCCGGGATTGATGCGTTCGGGACTGTAACCGACGGTGAAGTGCGCGTTGAAGCGCAGGCCGGAGGCGCGCTCCAGTTCGGGCACACAGACCTCTTCAGTCGCGCCGGGGTAGACGGTCGATTCGTAGATCACCAGATCGCCGTTCTTCAGCACGCCGCCAATCGCCTGGCTGGCCTTGATCAGCGGCGTGAAGTCCGGCTGCTTGTGCTCGGTCACCGGCGTGGGCACGGTGACGATGTAGACGGTGCAGGCGGCGATGTCGGCCAGCTGGTCGCTGTAGCGCAGGCGCGTGGCCGCGGCGAGTTCTTCGGCGCTGCACTCCAGTGTGCTGTCGCGGCCTTCGCGCAATTCCCGCACGCGGGCGGCGTTGATGTCGTAGCCGACGGTGTCGAAGTGCTTGCCGAACTCCACCGCCAGCGGCAGGCCGACATAGCCCAGGCCGACGACGGCGATGCGGGTGGATTCAAGGGCGTGGTGCATGCAACGTCCTGTCGTGAGTGTGTCTTGCCGCCGCGCCGCCCGCGCGCTGGCGCCGCGTCCGCGCGGAACCGGTGCAGGTTGTGACTTCTGCTGTCCCCGCGCACGCGGCGGCCCGGCCGCCGCTCCGACGTCATGCGCACGCAGGCCGCGCATGGGTCGGGCTCGCTGCTTGATGCCATGCGGTGCTGCGATTTGCAAGATACGTGCTTGTACGCATTGCCGCTACGATGCGGCGCGCGGCGGACTCAGCGCGCGCGCCGCGACGGCGCCTCGCGGCGGTTTGCCGTCGATCACGCGGAACACGATCACCGCGGTCTCGTCGGCCAGTTGCCCCATGCCCTCGGCCATGGCCACCGCCTGCAGCAGAGTGGTGGGACCGGTCAATGGGAAGATGCCCGGCTTCTTCACTGCGCCCTCGACGGTTACGCGCTGGCTGGTGTATTCCTGCACGAACACCGAGACCTGCGGATCCTGCATGAGGTCCTTGGACAGGGCCGCGGCGATGCCGCGCTCGACCTGCTCCACCGTCTTGCCGCCCACGTCGATGGCGCCGACCAGCGGCAGCGAGATCTGCCCGCGCGAACTCACGCGCACGCTGCGCGAGAGCTCTTCGGAACCGAATACGCTGATCTGCAGCAGGTCGTGCGGACCGATGCGGTACTCGGCCTGGTTGGAGTCAGGGCGGTCGCCGCCCGCGCTGTCCGGACGGGCGAAGCCGCCGCTGGCGCCGGCCACGAGCGGCACGGGCTGGTTGGCATTGGGCCGCGGCGCCGAGGCGCAGCCGGCGCACAGCAGCACCAGTCCGGCCAGCAGCAGCAATACGGTGGTACGAATCATGGTCTCCTCGTCGTCGGCGGCGTCACGGGCCGCGCCTGGCCTGGCCGAACCAGCGCTGCCAGCGCGAGGGCGGTGGCAGCGCGGCTCCGGCGCCCGGCACGGGTTTGAGGCCCGCCGGGTCGGCATTGTCGATCACACCCTTGGGCCGTTGCAGCACCAGCGCCTCGGCCTCCTCCGCCCCCACGCGCAGCGCCGCAGCCTCGCGCGCCTCCGCCAGCAGGGGCGGCCGCTTGGCCACGCCGTGGGCATCGGTGGCCAGAATATGCACCCAACCTTCATCCAGCAGGCGCTCGGCCCAGTAGCGCGGACGCCGGCCGAAGCGTCCGGTGACGCTGCCGGCGGTGACCTGCATCCACACCCCGCGTCGGGCCAGGCGCACGAACACCTCGTAGTGGTTCTCGATCCAGCTCAGCCGTTCCGGGTGGGTGATGACCGGCACGTAGCCGGCCGCCGCCAAGGCGAAGACGGCATCCTCGAAGCGCGGCGGCGCCACGTGGTGGGGCGGCTCCAGCAGCAGGTAGCGCGTGCCGTTGAGCGTGGGGATCCGCCCCCGGCGCAGACCGTCCAGGACCTCCGGCACCAGGTGCACGTCGGCGCCCTGGACCAGGGCGAGCGGGATGCCTCGCCGTGCCAGCTCGGTGCGCAACGCGGCGAGGGCGCGGCGGATGCCGCCGGCGTCGTTCTCGTACAGACCGGGGTAGATGTGCGGGGTGCAGGCGGTCACGCGAATGCCGTCGGCAACGGCGGCCTGCGCCATGGCCACGGCCACGGCCAGATCCCCGGCGCCGTCGTCGATCCCCGGCAGCATGTGACAATGCAGGTCTATCATCGCGGCGCTCCTTGCGCTCTTGCCTCCCGCAGACCCGGTCTGCCAGCCGACCGCCGACACCATGTTCCGCAGCCACCGGTCCAATGCCAGCTTGTATACACCCGCCCGGCGCGGGCGCCAACTGCGGAAGCTCGCAAGCCGCGCCGATCGCGTCCATAGGCGATCTTGCCTAGGCAGTCGCGGGACCAGGGCATGACGCCTGCGCCCGACGCGCGGCGGCGTGCGCTGCAGGACTTCGTCGCCCAGACCCTGGGCGCCGCCCCGAATTCGATCGCCCCGGCCTCGGCCGACGCGAGCTTCCGCAGCTACTGGCGCGTGCGCTGCGGCGCGGCGAGCTGGGTGGTGATGGATGCACCACCCGCGCTGGAAGACGTGCGCCCCTGGCTGGCCATCGGCGCGCGCCTCGGCGCCGCCGGGCTGCGCACGCCGGCGGTGCGGGCGCAGGATCTCGAACAGGGCTTCCTGCTGCTGGAGGACTTCGGCAGCCGCACCCTGCTGCCGGAACTGACCGCGGCCAATGTGGAGGAGCACTACGGCCGCGCCCTCGACGCCATCGTGGCCATGCAGCAGCGCGCCGCCTGCGCCGACCTGCCGGCCTTCGATGCCGCCTGGGCCACGCAGGAACTGGAGCTGATGCCGACGTGGTTCCTGCAGCGCCACCTTGGCTTGGATCCGGGCTGTGGCGACTGGGACGTGCTGGAGCTGGCCTTCCGCCGCATCCTCGACGCCCTGGCACAGCAGCCGCAGCGCTTCATGCACCGCGACTTCCACAGCCGCAACCTGATGCTGCTGGCCGACGGCGACCTGGGCGTGATCGATTTCCAGGGCGCCATGCGCGGACCCTGCACCTACGATGCCGTCTCCCTGCTGCGCGACTGCTACATCGCCTGGCCCGCGGCGCGCGTGGGCGCCTGGGCCGAAGACCTGCGCGGACGCCTCGTCGCCGCCGGCCTGCCGGCGGCCGACCCGGCCACCTTTCGCCGCTGGTTCGACCTGACCGGGCTGCAGCGGCACCTCAAGGTCCTGGGCATCTTCTGCCGCCTCTGCTACCGCGACGGCAAGCCGCAGTACCTGGCCGACCTGCCCCTGGTGCTGCGCTACGTGCTCGACGCCTGCGCTGCCTGGCCCGAGTTCGCCGACCTCGCGACCCTGCTGCGGCGCGCCGTGGCCGCGCGTCCGCTGACGCAGCCGCGCCCCGCCGCCGACGCGCCGGCATGATCGACCGCGCCCTCCTCTTCGCCGCCGGCCGCGGCGAGCGCATGCGCCCGCTGACCGCGCACACGCCCAAGCCGCTGCTGCCGGTAGGGGGCAAGCGCCTGATCGAGTGGCATCTGGAAAAACTCGCCGCGGCCGGCGTGCGCGCGGTGGTGATCAATACCGCCCACCTGGCCGAGCAGTTTCCGGCGCAGCTCGGCCGCGGCGAGCGCTGGGGGCTGTCGCTGCACTACAGCCATGAGGGCGCCGAGCCGCTGGAGACCGGCGGCGGCCTGCTGCACGCCCTGCCCCTTCTGGGAGACGGTCCCTTCCTGGTGGTGAATGGCGACGTCTGGTGCGATCTGGATTTTTCCGCCCTGCCGCAGGACATCGCCGGCGTGGCGCACCTGGTGCTGGTGGACAATCCGCCGCAGCACGCCCAGGGCGATTTCCACCTCGATGCGCAGGGCCGCGTGCACGGCCGCGGCTTTCCGATCCACACCTACAGCGGCATCGGCGTGTACCGCGCGGCGGTGCTGGACGGCTGGCGCGACATCGTCGGCGCCCTGCCCGGCGCCGCGCTGCAGCCGCCGCGGTTTCCGCTCGCTCCGCTGCTGTTCGCTGCCGCCGCGCGCGGCGACGTGAGCGGCCAGTACCACGCCGGCCGCTGGACCGACGTGGGCACGCCGCAGCGCCTGGCCGAACTGGAGGCACAGCTGCGCGGCGGCGGGGCGAGCGAACTTACCGCTTCGTAAGCTGCGGCGGCGCCCCGCACCGGCACCGACGCCCGGGAACACCGCCAACTGCGTGCCGCAACAGCGTTTTTCCGCGCCGTTCGGCAGCGCATGCAGAGCGCAGGGCGCGCCGCCGTGCAGCCGCAGCGCAACATGACCGCAACACGCAGCGCGTCTACTCTGCGCCGGCTTTTCATCCGGGGTGGGGACCCTCATCATGACTTTTCGCTCGCAGAAACTGCTGGCGGCGGCACTGTTGTGCGCGCTGTCGGCGACGGCGGCGGCCGTCGATTACGCCGACCACTATGAATTCGAAGCCGCGCTGGCGGCGCCGTTCACGGCGCGCGCCGACCACAGCCGCGACTTCGCCCTGCGCTTCCGCTTTCCCGGCGCCGACGACGGCACGCCGGTGGTGTGGCGCCTGGACATCGTCAACGAGGCCGGCCTGGTGCTGCGGCGCTGGCGCGGCGAGACGCGCCTGAGCGGCGGCAGCGCGCAGGCGGGTCTGCGCTGGTCCGAGCGCGACGGGCGCAACGGCCCGTTGCCCTGGGGGCACTACACCGTGCGCCTCGCCGCCGTGCCGCTGGACCGCGCCGGCCAGGAGGTTCTGGGCCTGCTGCCGCCGGCGCAGCGTGTGGACGATGCGCTGGATGCCCTGGCCGGCGAGGCGGAAGTGCAGGAGGCGATGATCGAGGTGGGCTACCCGCCGCGCCCGCGCATGCCGGCCTTCGCACCGCTGCGCACCCCGGGCCACGGCGCCGACGCCCTGCCCGCACACCAGGCTGCACTGTCCGCCGCGGCCACCGGCGGCCTGCCCTACACGGTCTACTACGGCAATCTGCACAGCCAGACCAACCACTCCGACGGCGGCGGCGTGGTGTCCAGCTGCACCGGCGCGCAGAACCCGCAGTCCGGCGCCTACGGGCCGGCCGATGCCTATGCCTATGCGCTGGGCAAGGGCCTGGACATGCTGGTCACCAGCGAACACAACCACATGTTCGACGGCTCGGACTCCACCAACGCCGCGGCCAGTCCGACCACAGCGCACAACCTCTACCAGTCCGGCCTCGCCGCCGCGAGCAACTTCAATGCCGCCCACCCCGGCTTCCTCGCCGTGTACGGCATGGAATGGGGCGTGATCAGCAACGGCGGCCACCTCAACATCTTCAACTCCAACGAACTGTTCGAGTGGGAATACAACAGCTCGAACCAGCTCATCGGCGACGTGTTCACGGCCAAGAGCGACTACGCCGCGCTGTATACGACGATGAAGGGCAAGGGCCTGGTCGGCCAGTTCAACCACCCGGCGTCCAGCGGCCAGTTCATCGTCGGCGGCACGGCGCTGGGCTACAGCGCCGACGGCGATGCGGTCATGGCGCTGGCGGAGATCAGCAACACCTCGGCCTTCTCCACCAGCACGAACGAGACCGAGACGGGCGTGTCCAGCTACGAGGCCGCGTTCAAGATCCTGCTCGAGCGCGGCTACCACGTCGCACCCTCGACCGACCAGGACAACCACTGCGCGCAGTGGGGGGCGAGTTGGACCAACCGCACCGCGGTGCTGATCCCGAACGGCACGGCGTTGAGCCAGGCGAGCTTCCTCGACGCCGTGCGCGCGCGGCGTGTCTTCGCCACGCAGGACAAGACCGCGCAACTGGTGCTGACCGCCAATGGCCATCTCATGGGCGAGCGCTTCGCCAATGCCGGCGCGCTCAGCCTGACGGCCAACTACGCCCCGGGCACGGGCCGCAGCGCCGCCACGGTGGCGATCTACGAAGGCGTGCCGGGCCGCAACGGCACGGTCACGCAGCTCGCCAGCAGCGCCACCGCCACGACCACGCCGGCCAACGGCGAGCACTACTACTACGCCAAGATCACCCAGGACAACGGCACGATCCTGTGGTCGGCGCCGGTGTGGGTGAGCCAGGGCGCAGCGAGCGACACCACCCCGCCGACGGTCAGCGCCAGTGAAACCGGCAGCAGCGGCACCATCTCCTTCGCGGCCACTGCCAGCGACGCCAACGGCGTCAGCAAGGTGGAGTTCTACGTCGATGGCGCGCTCCAGGCCACCGACACGGCCTCCCCCTGGTCGGCGACGCTGGACTCCACCACCCTGGCCAACGGCACCCACTCGCTCACCGCCAAGGCCTACGACCCCAGCGGCAACGTCGGCAGCTCCAGTGCGGTGAGCTTCTCGGTCAGCAACAGCAGCGGCACGACCTACACCGAGGCGGAGTCCAACGGCTCCGTCAGCGCGGCCAATGCCGTGGCGCGCAGCTACACGGGCATCAGCGGCACCATGGGCAATACCACTGACAAGGACTACTTCGCCCTGTCGCTGAGCGCCAACGAGACGCTGCAGATCGGCATGACGGGGCCGGCGTCCACCGACTACGACCTCTACCTGGTCGACGCATCGGACGCGACGCTGGCCAGCTCGACCAGTGGCACCAGCACCGAGTCGATCAGCTACACCAACGGCACCACGGCGCGCACGGTGTACGCCAAGGTGATTTCCTATTCGGGCAGCAGTACCACCTCGCCCTACACCCTGTCGCTGACCTACACCGCCGGGAGCAGCGTCACGGAGCTGATCGGCAACGGCGGCTTCGAGAGCGGCGCCACGGTGTGGACGGCCTCCAGCGGGGTGATCGACAACTCCACCACACAGACGGCCCACGGCGGCAGCTGGAAGGCTTGGCTCAACGGCTATGGCAGCGCCCACACCGACACGATGTACCAGACGGTGAGCATTCCGGCCTCGGCCACCTCGGTCGCGCTGAGCTTCTGGTTGAAGGTGGTGTCGGACGAAACCACCACCACGACCGCCTACGACACGCTCAAGCTGCAGGTGCGCAACGCCAGCGGCAGCGTACTGGCCACACTCGGCACCTGGTCCAACCTCAACAAGGGGTCGAGCTACGCGCAGAAGAACTTCGACCTGGGCGCCTACAAGGGCCAAACCGTGCAGATCTACTTCGTCGGCACCGAGGGCTCCAGCGTGGCGACCTCGTTCCTGCTCGACGACGTGAGCCTCAAGGCGCAGTAGTGGCGTAACCCCTGCCGACGCGGCGCGCCGCAACGGCCGCCGCGTCCCTCACTCGGCGCTGCCGAGCAGGCCGCGCAGGAAGGGCACGGTGACGCGGCGCTTGGCGGCGAGCGAGGCGCGGTCGATGCGCTCCAGCAGCGCGGTCAGGCTGCCCAGGTCGCGTGCGTGGCGGCTGAAGAGGAAATCCAGCACCGCCTCGTCCAGCACGAGGCCGCGTGCCTCCGCGCGCGAGCGCAGCACGGCGCGACGCTCTGCATCGTCCAGCGGCTTGAGCGTGGCCTGCGTGCACATCGCCAGGCGCGAGACGAGGTCGGGCAATCCGAAGCCGCACTGCGCCGGTGTCGCCGCGGCGGCGAACAGCAGGGCCGGTCCCTCGGCGCGGCAGCGGTTGTAGAGGTCGAACAGGGCGTGCTCCGCGGCCGGCTCCCCGGCCAGCGCGTCCACGTCGTCCAGCGCGAGCAGGTCGCAGCCGCCGAGGCCGCGCAGCGTGGCGGCGCGATCACCACCGAGCAGGCGCAGGGGCACGTACTGGGCGCGCCGCTGTGCCGCCTCGGCCGCATTGCAGGCGCCGATGAGCAGGTGCGTCTTGCCACTGCCGGTAGCGCCCGAGAGGAATACCCAGGACGCACCCTCGACCTCCGCAGCCCGCTGCACCAGGGCGGTGGCGACACCGTTGGCACCGACGTGGAAGCTGTCGAAGCGCTGTTGTGCGGGCCAGCGCCAGCCCAGCGGAAGCTGCTGCATCAGTCGCCCGAGGCGGGATCGGGGGCGCCAGCGGCCGGCACGGCCTCGGCCGGTGCGGCGGCGGCGGAGGGCGCATCGGCGTCCACCTGTCCGTGTCCGGCGGCATAAAGCGCACTGGTGGTGTAGCGCTCGTGCAGCCAGCGCAGCACCACCATCACCACCGCCGCCACCGGCAGGGCGAGCAGCACGCCGAGGAAGCCGAACAGCTCGCCACCGGCGAGGATGGCGAAGATCACCGCCACCGGATGCAGGCCGATCTTGTCGCCGATCAGCTTGGGCACCAGCACATAGCCTTCGACCAGATGGCCGGCGCCGAACACGCCCAGCACCAGCAGCACGTGCAGCCAGTCGTGGTGCTGCACCAGCGCGGCCACCACGCCCATGCCCACACCGACGATGGCGCCGAGGTAGGGCACGAAACTGATCAGGCCGGCGATCATGCCTATCAGCGGCCCCACGTCGATGCCGACCAGGCGCAGGCCGACCGCGTACAGCAGCCCCAGCACCAGCATCACGCTGAGCTGCCCGCGCAGGAAATGCCCCAGCACCTCGTCGGAATCGCGCGCCAGGCGCGCGACGGTGGGCTCGATCTTGCGCGGCAGCAGCTCGTGTACCCGCGCCACCAGCACGTCCCAGTCGCGCAGCAGGTAGAAGGTGACCACCGGGATCACCACCAGGTGCATGAGCCAGGCGACGATGGCGAAGCCCGACTTGGACACGTGCGCGACCACGGTCGCGGCAACGCCGCCGGCTTCCTTCCAGTGCGTCTGCAGCATGCCGATCAGGCGCTGCGTGTCCGGCACGTCCAGGCTGATGTCCAGGTGTTCGGCCAGCCACGGCGCAGCAGTGGTCTGGAACCACTCGATCCAGTGCGGCAGCTGGGCGAGGAAATTGGAGATCTGCCGCTCGGTGAAGGGCACGAGCAGCAGCAGCACACCGACCAGCAGCAGCAGCCAACCGGCGAACACCACGCTCACCGCCGCATCGCGCGACAGGCGCCAGCGCTCCAGGCGGTCCACCAGCGGATCGCCGAGGTAGGCCAGCAGGGCGGCGGTGGCGAACGGTGTCAGCACCGGCGCGAGCAGGTACAGCAGCCCGCCCAGCAGCAGCACCAGGACCAGCCATTGCCAGCGTTCGGTACTCGTCATGCCAACTTCTCCGCAATCACGGCGCGCGCGCCGCGCGGCGCCCGCGCCAGGCGCGCAGCGACCAGCGCCAGACGTAGTCGATGCCGCTGGCCAGGGTCGCCGCCACCACCAGCCACAGCAGGGTGGCGTTGACCCAGGCCGGCCACTCCGCCCAGCGCGACAGGTGCAGCAGCGTGGCCAGCACGAACACGATCTGCACGAAGGTGGTGAACTTCGACAGCCGCGTGGGCTCGGCGGTCACGCGGCCGATGAGGTTGTGGTAGACGACGGCGCCGGCCACGATCACCACGTCGCGCCCGACCACGAGAGCGGCCAACCAGGCCGGGATCGCATGGGTGGCGGCCAGGGTGACGAAGCTCGCGGTGAGCAGCAGCTTGTCGGCCAGGGGATCGATCACCCCGCCGAGCCAGCTCTGCCAGCCGCAGCGCTTGGCCAGGAAGCCGTCGAGCGCGTCGCTGACGCCGGCGACGAAGGCCAGGCCGAGCGCGGCTTCGTAGCGGCCGTCGCCGATCCACCAGGCCAGCGGCACGGTCAGCAGCATGCGCAGCAGGCTCAGCGCATTGGGCAGGTGGCGCAGCGGGGTACCGTTCATGCCACCCCGCCACAGCTGGCGCGGCGCTCCGCGGCGGGCGATGCCGGCGCGCCCATTCAGTGCACCAGGGCGAGGGTCGCCTCGATGCCGTCCAGCGGCGGGCGCGCGCTGACCGCCCGCAGCACGCCGTCCGCGCCGAGGTTGGCCAGCCAGGAGTCCAGCGTCACATTGAGGTTCAGCCTGACCAGCAGGCCGTCGCCGCGCGCCTGTTGCGGCAGCGCGTCGCGCACCAGATTGTCGCGACCCAGCGCGGCCAGGGCGCGGGCATAGTCGGCAGCGGACTGGATGCCGCTGATCCACACCGTGGCGGCGGTGGGCCGGCGCTCCAGCGAGGCGGCCGCATAGCGCCCGACGACGCGATCGGCTGCGCCGGCGGCGGCCTGCGCCAGCAGGGCGTCGAGACTGGCGTCGCTGCCGTCCCAGGATTGCGGCGCGCTGCCGTCGCTCAGGGTCCAGTGCGCCGACCACTGCTCGCCGAGGCGACGCAGCTGGCCGACCAGCAGCAGCGCGGTCTGGGCGCGCGCGGCCTGCGGCGCGAGCGCGGCGAGGTCGCCGCTCCAGGCGGCCTGCGCGCCAAGTGCGGCGGCATCGGCGTCAGCCAGGTTGGGCAGGGCCAGGTTGAGGCCGCGCTGCTGCGCCGCCTGCAGCAGGGGCTGCGCCGCGGCGTCGGCGGGATCGGTGACCAGGCGCAGGCCGTTGCCATCGTCCACGGCGAGGAACACCAGCACGGGCGGACGCGCGGCGCTCCAGGCCTTGAGGCCGAAGTCGCGCAGCAGACGGTCGATCGCGGCGCGGTCGAACTGCGCCACGAGAGTCAGCTTGACCTGGGGCTGGCCGCCCTCGGCGACCACGTCCTGGCGGTAGGAATAGCGCTGCGCGTAGCGCCCGGCCTCGCCCAGCGCCTTGGCCACCGCCTCGCGGCTGACCACGGCGGGATCGCCGGTGAGCTTGACCACCACCTGGGACAGGGCCGCGCTCATGCCGGCCGCGCGCTGCTCGTCGCTCTGATCGGTGACCGGCGCCTCGCCGCTGTACAGGCCCAGGCCCTGCGCGCGGACCGGCGCCGCGGCCACGGCGCAGGCGACGACGAGGAAGGCGCACAGCAGCTCGCGGACGGGGCGCACGGACGTTCCTTGCTCGCGTTCAGGGAGGCGAAGTCTGCCACGGAAGCGCCGCCGCCGGCAGCCGCGCCGCGGCCCGCGGCGGCTGCGGCGCCGGCACGGGCGCTGAACCGCGGGCCGGTTCCCCGCTATCATTGCGCCCCTTTTTCGAGCGACCGCGCCATGTCCACGCCGAAGGAAAGCCTCACCTACGCCGCCGCCGGCGTCGACATCGATGCCGGCGAGGCCGTGGTGGAACGCATCAAGCCGCTGGTGGCGCGCACCTTCCGCAAGGAAGTGATGGGCGGGCTCGGCGGCTTCGGCGCGCTGTTCGATCTGGCGGGCAAGTACCGCGAGCCGGTGCTGGTGTCCGGCACCGACGGCGTCGGCACCAAACTCAAGCTGGCGCAGCAGCTCAACCGTCACGACAGCATCGGCATCGACCTGGTCGCCATGTGCGTCAACGACGTGCTGGTGCAGGGCGCCGAATCGCTGTTCTTCCTCGACTACTTCGCCACCGGCAAGCTGCACGTGGACACCACGGTGGCGGTGGTCGGCGGCATCGCCCGCGGCTGCGAGCTGGCCGGCTGCGCGCTGATCGGCGGCGAGACCGCCGAGATGCCCGACATGTACCCACCGGGCGAGTACGACCTCGCCGGCTTCTGCGTGGGCGCGGTGGAAAAGTCGGCGATCGTCGACGGCAGCGCCATCCGCGCCGGCGACGCCATCCTCGGCATCGACTCCTCCGGCGCCCATTCCAACGGCTACTCGCTCATCCGGCGCATCGTCGCGCGCGCCGGCATCACGGTGGAGAACGGCGGCTTCGGCCTCGACCTTGAGGGCACCACCCTGGCCGACGCCCTGCTCGCGCCGACCACCATCTACGTCAAGCCGATCCTGCAGCTGATGGCGGATCTGCCCGTGCGCGGCATGGCCCACATCACCGGCGGCGGCCTCCGGGAGAACATCGTGCGCGTGGTGCCCGGTGGCCTCGGCCTGGCCATCGACACCGGCACCTGGCGCCTGCCGCCGCTGTTCGACTGGCTGCAGCGCGAAGGCAATGTCGCGCGCGAGGAGATGTGGCGCACCTTCAACTGCGGTATCGGCTACTGCGTGATCGTGGCCGACGCCCAGGCCGCAGCGACGCTCGCCGCCCTCGACAGCCTGGGCCTGCGCGCGCGCCAGATCGGCCAGATCGTGCCGGCGCGCGGCGAGGAACGCGTCTTCATCTCCTGAGCGGCGGTCCGCGCCGACCGGCACCGGCAGCGAGGCCTGCCGTCGCGCGCGACCCGGGGCACCGCGGCATCCGCCTCACTTCGCGTCGAGGTAGGCGGGACCGCCCAGTTGCCGCACCTGCTGCTCGATCCAGGCGGCGCGACGCAGCACGTAGGCCGAGGGCTTGTCCACGCGGTAGCGGCGCGGATTGGGCAGCACCGCGGCGAGCAGCGCCGCCTCGTGCGCGGTCAGCGCCGACGGCGCCTTGCCGAAATAGGCCTCGCTCGCCGCCGCCGCGCCGTAGATGCCGTCGCCGAATTCGGCGATGTTGAGATAGACCTCAAGGATGCGCCGCTTCGGCCAGCTCAGCTCCAGCAGCACGGTGAACCCGGCCTCGATCCCCTTGCGCACGAAGCTGTGGCCGTTCCATAGGAACAGGTTCTTGGCGGTCTGCTGGCTGATGGTGCTGGCCCCGCGCAGGCGCTCGCCGTCCTCGGCATCGCCGATCGCATCGGCGATCGCCGCCACATCGAAGCCGTGGTGCCGCGGAAACTTCTGATCCTCGGCCGCCACCAGGGCGATCGGCAGCTCCGGCGAGACGCGCGCCAGCGGCACCCAGCGGTAGCGCAGCGGCGCCGCGTGCGCGGCGAGGCGGTGCCCGAGCATGAAGGCACTGGTGGGCGGCGGCACGAAGCGCAGCAGCAGCACCAGCAGCCAGCCCAGGGCAAGCCCCCCCAGCGCGCCCCACAGCCCCCAGCGCAGCGCTCGCCACCACCAGCCGCGCCGCCCCGGCCTGCGCGCCGCCACGGCTCTGCCGACTCCAGCGGGACGGCCGGCGCGCACCCTCACCGTGCGCGCCTCAGTTCGGTGGCGTGAGCAGGTCGACCGCCAGTTGCCAGTGGTCGGTCTGGTAGCGCCACACGCGCACGTAGCCCCCCTCGCCGTCGGCCTTGCCGTCGGCACGCGCGCCCAGGGTGTAGGCCAGGTCGGCGCTGGCAGCCATCTCGTAGGCCACGCGCTTGAGTCCCGTCGCCACCGGCGGCCGCGCCGCGGCGGCCTCGATCGAGGGCACGATGCCGTCGCGGAAGTGCCGCACCTGACCCGCGGCGCGCTGCGCCTGCAGGGCCTGCTCGGCGTCCTTGCCGGACAGGGCGTCGTCCAGGGCCAGCAGCGCTACGCGGCGGCGCTCCACTTCGGCCGGCACCAGGCGCGGCGGCCGCGCGTGCGGCGCGCGCATCGCCAGGGTGACCTTGAGCGGCACCTCGGCATGGGCGAAGCCGTGATCCAGCACGTTCTTCCAGACGCCGTCGCTGCCGCGTTTCCACACGCTGAAGAAGTGACCCCAGGCCTGGCGCTCGCCCTGCTCGCCCGGCGCGGTCGAGTGCCAGGGGCCGTAGGTGTAGCCGAAATCGCCCGACCCGGCGACCTCGGCGAACTCGGGCAGCCACTCCAGGGTGCCGGGGCGGCCCGGGTGGCTGGCGAACCAGTCCTGGGCGCGCACCGGCTGTGGCCGGAACAGCCAGGCCTGCGGATCGAGGTGGGCGACGAAGGCGTCGTGCACCCCGAGGCGCTGCGCATCGGCGGCGAAGCCGCGCTCGGCCGCAACCAGGCCAGGCAGGGCGTCCTCGCCGGGACTGGCGGCAAGCAAGGGCGAGGAGGCCAGCAGCACAGAGAACAGCAGCGAGCGAAGACGCGTGGACATCGGTCGGGATTCCTCCTGAACGGGTGGCGAACTGTACGGAGCAGACGCGGCGGATGCCAGCATCGTCGCCGGCGCCGCGGCCATTGCAAAATGCCACCGAACGCCCCAGCTCGGGACGCCCGATCCGCCGGACCTCGCCATGACCGCCAGCCACGACCGCCTGCACCGCTTCCTGCTCGAGGGCGCCGGCGTGCGCGGCACCCTGGTGCGCCTGACCGACGCCTGGCACGAGGTCGCGGCCCGCGCCGACTACCCGACCGCGCTGCGCGAGCTGCTGGGCCAGGCGCTGGCGGGCAGCGCCCTGCTCACCGGCAACGTGCGCTTCCGCGGCAGCCTGTCGCTGCAGCTCAAGAGCGCCGGCCCGGTGACCCTGCTGTTCGCCCAGTGCGACCACGACCAGGTGCGCGGACTGGCGCAGTGGCGCGGCGAGGTGCCGCAACCGCTGCAACTGGACCGGCTGGATCAGCCCATCCTGGCGGTGACGCTGGAGCACGAGGACGGCCGCCGCCAGCAGGGCCTGATTCCGGTGGAGGATGGTAGCTTCGCGGCGCTGGTGGAGCGCTATTTCGAGCGCTCCGAGCAGCTGCCGACGCGCATCGTCATGGCCGTGTCGGAGGGCCGCTGTGCCGCCCTGCTGCTGCAGCGCGTGGCCACCGCCGGCGGCGTCGGCGCCGATGCGGACGCCTGGAACCGCGTGCTGCACCTGACGGCCACCCTGGGCGAGGACGAACTGCTGCAGCTGCCCGCCGAGACGCTGCTCACCCGGCTCTACCACGAGGAGGGCGTGCGCCTGCTGGAATCGCGGCCGCTGCGCTTCGGCTGCCGCTGCTCGCGCGAGCGCGTGGGTGCGGTGCTGATCTCGCTCGGCCGCGCCGAGGCCGAGGCGGCCGTACAGGCGGACGGACGTGTGGAAGTGACCTGCGAATTCTGCAACCGCCACTACCACTTCGATCAGATCGACCTGGCGCAGCTGTTCCACGACGGCGGCACCGCCGCCGCCGATACGCCGACGCGGCACTGACACCGCGCCGCCGACGCGGGCGCGCTAGGGCACGCCGGTGCCGATCCAGTGGTCGGCCGGCTCGGGGCGGCCGAAGAGGAAACCCTGGCCGAATTCGCAGCCCAGGGCGGTCAGCGCGGCGAACTGCGCTTCGGTCTCGATACCCTCGGCGATCACCTGCATGCCGAGCGAACCGGCCAGGGCCTGGATGGCGCGCACCACGGCGCTGGAGCTGCCGTCGTCGCTGGGCCGCAGCTCGGCCACGAAGGAGCGGTCGATCTTCAGCGCCTGCAAGGGGTACTGGTGCAGGTAGGACAGCGAGGAATAGCCGGTACCGAAGTCGTCCAGCGCCACGCTCACACCACGCTTGCGCAGGCTCACCAGGATCTGCTTCACCTGGGCCGGGTTTTCCAGCAGGGCACGCTCGGTCACCTCGATGCGGATGCGCGCCGGGGCGACGCCGTGGCGGTCAAGGATGGCGAGCAACTCGCGGTCGAGGTCGCGCGCACGGAAATGGCGCCCGGACAGATTGATGCTGATGAAACCGCCGCCGGCGGTCAGCGCCGGCGCCAGGGCGCAGACGGAATCGAACATGAGCCAGTCGATCTGCTCGGCCGATCCGCTCTCCTCGGCCACGCCGAGGAAATCGGCCGGCAGCAGCACGCCGCGTTCGGGGTGGCGCCAGCGCACCAGCGCCTCGAAGCCGACGATGCGCCGGTCGGACATGCGCACGATCGGTTGGAAATACGGCTCCAGTTCGCCGCGGCCGACGGCGCGCTTGAGGTCGTTCTCCACCTCCAGCAGGCGCAGCGCCTCCTGGTGCAGGCGTTCGTCGAACAGGGCGAAGCGGTGGCGCCCCTCGGCCTTGGCGCGGTACATGGCCACGTCGGCGTCGCGCAGCAGCTCCTCGGCCTTGGCGTAGCGGCGCGACGACAGGGCGATGCCGATCGAGGTGGAGGTAAACACCTCCTTGGCGCCGAGGCGAATGGGCGCATGCAGCGATTCGATCACGCGCTGGGCGAAGGCGCAGGCGCGCTCGGCGCCGCTGATGTCGTGCAGCAGGATAGCGAATTCGTCGCCACCCAGGCGCGCCACCACGTCGCCCGGCGCGAGGCAGGCGCTGATGCGCCCGCCGACTTCGTACAGCAGGTCGTCGCCAACGAGGTGGCCGACCGAATCGTTGATGACCTTGAAGCGGTCCAGGTCGAGGAACAGCACGGCGAACTGCCGGCGCGGCTCGACACGGTAGCGCTCCAGCGCCAACTCCAGGCGCTCCAGGAACAGGGCGCGGTTGGGCAGGCCGGTGAGCGAATCGTGCAGGGTTTCGTGCTTGAGCTGGCGTTCGATGCTTTCGCGGTAGGCGATCTGCTCGCGCAGATCGCGGTTGGCAGCGGCCAGTTCGGCCGTGCGCTCGGCCACGCGCTGTTCCAGCTCGGCATAGGCCTGGCGCAGCGAATCGGCGCTGCGCTTGCGCTCTAGCGCATTGGCGATGTGGTAGCTGACAAAGGTCAGCAGCTCCTGGTCGCGCGGCGTGTAGCTCTGTTCGGCCGAGTAGCTCTGCACCGCCAGCACGCCCACGGGGTGGTCGGCGCAGATCAGCGGCACGCCCAGCCACCAGACCGACAGCGTGCCCACGCTCTCCACATCGCCACTGGCGCGCAGGCGCTCGATATCATCGCGGTCGGCGAGCAGGGCGGAGCCGTGGCGCAGCACGAACTCGGTCAGCCCCTTGCCCAGCTTGCGCGGCTTGCGCTGCTGGTCGAACTCGTCCACCGAATAGGCGAACACCAGCTCCTCGCCGCTCTCGGAGACCAGGGCGATGTAGAAATTGCGCGCGTTGATCAGACCGCCGACGACGCGGTGGACGGCGGCGTAGAACTCCTCCGGACTGTCGGCCGTGTTCGCCAGCTCGGCGATGCGGAACAAGGCCGACTGCAGGCGCTCGCCGCGCTGGCGCTCGAGCACCTGCTGCTGCAGGACGCGATTGGCCTCGCGCAGCGCATCGGTGCGCTCGGCCACGCGCTTCTCCAGTTCCTCGTGTGCGTGGCGCCGTTCCAGCGCGGTGAGGATGTGCTGCGCCACGTAGGTCAACAGGGCCTGGTCGTCTTCGGAGAAGCGCGCCCCTTCGCTGTAACTCTGCACGACGATGCCGCCCACCACCTGGCCGGCGCGCACCAGCGGCACGCCGAGCCAGTCCACGCAGGCCGGCCCGAGCGCGGCGACCGGGCCTTCCACCTGGTCTTGCAGCGCCGCGGGGGTACCGCGCAGGGGCCGCCCGCAGCGCAGCAGGTGCCAGGTCAGGCTGTGGCGCATCTCCTCCAGCGGGATGTCGCGCTCGGGGTCGGGCACGTCGAGGTCGGCCACGTCGACGAAGTAGGGGAAGCGCGCCGTCTCGCGCTGCGGATCGAACAGCACGATGTAGAAATTCTCGGCGTACATCAGGCTGCCGACGATGGCGTGCAGGGTGCGCAGCACCTCGGGCATCTCGCGCTCGGCGTTGGCCTGCTCGGCAATCGCGTACAGGGCCCGCTGCAGGCGCTCGGCCTGCTCCAGCCGCTGCACGGCCCCGCGCAGGCGCACGGACACGGCGAAGCGCGCCAGCTTGGCCGCCACGAGGTCGGCACAGGCGCGGAACTGCGCCTGCCAGGGCAGGTCGCCCTGGCGGGACGCCGGCACGCGGGCCTCGATGGCCGCCACCTGCACGTCGCTGCCGGCCAGGGGCCAGGCCATCGAGATCGTGCCGGGCTCGGCGGGCAGCACGGCGCAGCGCAGCGGCGGCGAGGCCTCACCGCGCAGGGGGTCGCCCCCCATCGCCGCCCACTCGGCCGGTCCGAGGAGCTGGTAGACGCCCTCGCCCAGGACTTCGCGGCACAGCTGCCCCGCGGCGACGGCGAGGGCCTGGCGGTCCCCCGCGCCGATGAGGCCAGCCAGGGCGCGCGGGCTTGCCTGCAGCACTGCGCCCGCCGCGAGCGGCGCCTGGGAGGGGGTCAACACGGTGTTGGGAGCCACGGCCATCCGGATCGCTGTGCCACGCTGTGATCGAGGCGGAAGTGTACGAGGTTTGCCGGCGCAGCGGCTCCGGCGCCAGGCCGGGCCGCCGCGGCGCCGGCCGAGCCGGGCCCGCGCCCGGTGGTGGCGCGGCCGGGACAAGCCGCTGGCCGCGCAAGTTATTTTTTTGTAAACTCGGCCCAGTCTTCCAACCGACGCTGCCAAGCCACCTGCGGAACTTTCACGCGTTTGCGCCACTCCTTTGGCGCTGCCCAGCCATGAACCTGCGCCCTCTCGCCCTCGCCGCCCTGTGCCTGCTGCCGCTGCCCACGGTCGCGCAGGTCGTGGGCGATGGCACAACGGGACGTCTGGTGCTGCTGGACGATCTGCTGCGTCGTGGTGGGGCCGCCAGTGGTCCGCAGGTATCGGCATCCCGCGTCGTACCCGTGTGGATTTCCGCCGATGGGCGGATCGCCACCGCCCTGGCCATCGGCAACGAGGGGGTGTCGCTCACGCCACCCTCGCCGCAGATCACCTCGGCCCTGGACTGGCGGCTGGTGGATGCCTCGGCCCTGCTGCGCAGCGAGCTGCGCCTGGGCACCGGCGCGCAGCGTCTGCGTGCCAGCGCCGGGCTGGGCCAGCAGGCGCTGCTCGATCCCAGCGCCGTTGCGGGCGCCGCCTGCTTTGGCGTGCCGCATTGGCTCGGCACGCCCACGGCGATGGATGCCTGCACCGGCACGCCGGAACTGGCGCACACCTGGCACACGGGCAGCCTCAGCGCCGGCTGGAGCAACGGCCCGCTGAGCCTGGACCTGGTCTACGACCTCGGCTGGCTGCAGGGCGCACGCAGCGGCCTGGCAGCGGTGGCCAGTGCCCCGGGGCTCAGCGTCCTGCCCTGGCCTGTCAGCGGCAGCGCCCTGCCGAGCCTGGTGCTTCCCGGCGGGTATGGTCTGGCCGGATCGCGCGAACAGTGGGGTGCTCTCGGCCACTGGGAAGTCACGCCCGGCAACGCTATCGACCTCGGCGCCAGCCTGGGACGCATCCGTCTCCTGCCGGAGGCGGACGGGGTCCGCGGCTTCAGCCAGACCGCACTCAGCCTCGGCCTCAACCACGGCAGCCTCAGCGGCAACATCACCGGCCGCCTCAATAACCCGCTGCAGCCGCTGCCGGGCACCCTGCAGCGCTGGACCAGCATCGATCTCGGCGTGACCTGGCGCACGCCCTGGCAGGGCGAACTGAGCGTCGGCGCACAGAATCTGTGGAGCACCCCCTCGCCGCCGGGCGACGAGGCCGACGCCCAGGCGCGCGTGCCCTACGTGCAGTACCACCAGGATCTCTGAACCCTGCCGGTGGCGTGCACGCGCCGCCCAGCGCCACGCTGTCCCGCCGCCGCCTCGCGCTCCCGGCACCATCGCCCTCGATTCGGGGCTCGACTCTAAATCCCCTCGCAAGTGACTGAAATTACAGGTGTAGCGCGCCTGCAACAGGGATTCCCAGCGCGTAAGAATATTGTTAGTATCGGCCGCTGCCCTAGGTTTAGGCGGGCCACTATTGGCTTTTCCAGGATGGAAAACAGCTTGTCCCGAAACTGTTGTCACAACTCTGACGTTGGAGAGTGAAATGAAACAAACGAGCAACGAGCTTCTGCGAGCCGTGCGCTTCGCCCTGTACGCGGGTACCTCGGCGGTGGTCGGTCTGACCGCAGCCCCGGTTTTCGCCCAGAGCGCCGGCGGCGACCAGGGCAGCGAAAAGCTGGAGACGATCGTCGTCACCGGTTCGCGCATCCGCCGCGTCGACCTCGAGACCTCGAGCCCGGTGGTGAGCATCGGCAAGGCCGACATCGAGAAGAGCGGCAAGCTCACCGTCGGTGACCTGGTGCAGGAAATGCCGGCGGTCGCCGGTGCCGCGACCAACCCCCGCGTGAACAACGGCGGCGGTACCGGTGCGGCCACCGTGTCCCTGCGCGGTCTGGGCTCGGTCCGCACCCTGGTGCTGATCAACGGCAAGCGCGCCGTGAACAACGACGTGAACTCGATCCCGGCCAGCCTGATCGAGCGCATCGAAGTGCTGAAGGACGGCGCCTCCGCCGTGTACGGCTCCGACGCGATCGGCGGCGTGGTGAACTTCATCATGCGCGAGAACTATCAGGGCGCGGAGTTCACCGCCGACTACGGCGTCTCCGACCGTGACGACGGCGAGCGCAAGGGCGCCAGCTTCACCTTCGGCCACACCAGCGATCGCGGCTCGATCATGGGCGGCGTGAACTACAACAAGTACGACGCCATCTCGGCCAACGACCGCGACTTCGCCCGCGACGCCGTCTACCTGTACAGCGGCTACGTGACCAAGCTCGGTTCCAGCCGCACGCCCAACGGCCGCATCTCGCTGCCGGCCGGCGCCCGCGGTGACTACGGCTGCGCCAACGTGACCAAGAAGCCGGGGACGTCGGGCACCAGCCGCGCCGACTACCGCTGCTACACCGGCGCCGACGCCTACAACTACCAGCCGCTGAACCTCGTGCTGACCCCGCAGGAGCGCACCAGCGCCTTCATGCAGGGCAACTACAAGCTCACGGAAGGCGTCGAGGTCTACACGAGCGTGGTGCACAACAAGACCACCTCGCAGTACGCCATCGCCCCGCTGCCCTTCGACGCCAACAGCGACGGCGTGATCATCTCGAAGGACAACTACTACAACCCGTTCGGCGTGGACTTCGGCCCCACGGCCACCAGCGCCAACCAGCTGCGCACGCGCTTTACCGGCCTCGGCCAGCGCATCGGCAACTTCACCAGCACCACCGACCAGGGCATCCTGGGCGCCAAGGGCGGCTTCGGTGACACCACCTGGACCTGGGACGCCAGCTTCAACTACGGCCACTTCAGCCAGTCGCGCTCGAGCCAGGGCTACGTGTACTACGAGGGCCTGCGTGCGGCGCTGGGTCCGTCCTTCAAGGACACCGACGGCATCGTCAAGTGCGGTACGCCGGGCAACGTGATCGCCGGCTGCTCGCCGCTGAACATCTTCGACGTCAATTCGGCCGCCGGCGTGGCGCAGCTGAGTCCGTACGTGGTGACCCCGTTCTACAACACGCTGTACACCCTGCGCCAGTTCGAAGCCAACTTCAGTGGCGAGCTGTTCGAACTGCCGGCCGGTTCGGTCAGCCTGGCGGTCGGCGCAGCCCACCGCAAGGAATATCAGAACTACGGCGTGGACTTCGTCGCCATCACCACGGGCGATGCCGGCACCTGCTTCATCTCGCAGGAAGCCTGCTCCACCCCGCTGCGCGGCGGCTTCACCGTGAAGGAAGCCTACGGCGAGCTGTTCGTGCCGATCCTCAAGGACATGGCCTTTGCCCAGTCCCTGAACCTGATCATCGGTACGCGCTACTCCGACTACAACACCTCGGCCGGCAACAACACCAGCAGCAAGTTCGCCATCGAGTGGCGTCCGCTGGAAGACCTGCTGGTGCGCGGCACCGTGGACGAAGTGTTCCGCGCGCCGAACATCTCCGAGCTGTACGCGGGCAAGGCGGGCAGCGCGCCGTCCTTCTCCGATCCCTGCGTGGGCTACACCGGTGGCAGTCTGCACCGTGAGGCCTGCGGCGCCCCGACCGGTGCGACCAACATCCCGCCGGGCGGCATTGAGAACAGCGGCCTCGGCCAGACCACGGCCGTGGTCTCCGGCGCCGTCGGCGCGGGCGTGAACCTGGTGCCCGAGCAGGGCAAGTCCTTCGACTTCGGCCTGGTCTATGACCCGCGCTGGGTGGAAGGCCTGTCGGTGAACTTCGACTTCTGGCGCATCTATCTGAACGACACCATCACCGGTATCGGCGCCCAGAACGCGGTCAACATCTGCTACAACAACGGCGCCAGCCCCTACTGCTCCTTCATCCACCGTACCTCGGATGGCCAGGTGCTCTTCATCGAGTCGCCGACCGTCAACCTGGGTCGCCTGGACACCAAGGGCGTGGACCTGGGCTTCAAGTACCGTCTGCCGGAAACCGCGATCGGCAACTTCAACATCGGTGTTGAAACCACCTACATCGCGCAGTTCGACAACAACCCGGCCCCGGGTCAGGACGTCGACACCATCCACGTGGCCGGCCACTACAACCGCTCCTACGGCAACTACGCCCGCTGGCGCGGTCTGGCCACGGTGAACTGGAACCTGGGCAACTGGGACGCCAACTGGCGCATCAAGTACGTCGGTCCGATCTCGGTCGGCAACGCGGACGTGCGTCAGGGTACGTCGGCTGACGCCGGCTTCCCGGGCGTGGAAGTCAAGTACGGCTCGCAGTTGGAGCACAACGTCAGCGTCGGCTACAACTTCGACAAGATCAACACGCGCCTGGATGTGGGCGTGGACAATCTGTTCGACAAGCAGCCGCCGTTCTTCTATCAGAACAACGTCATCAACGCGAACACCGACGTCAACACCTACGACACCGTGGGTCGTTACTTCTGGGCTCGCGTCGGCGTGAAGTTCTAAGCCGCACTGCAAGTCGTGTAAGGAGGCCGCGCGGCGCAAGCCGCGCGGTCTTTTTTTTTGGTTCTTCTCGCGTCCGTGGGGGTGGCGCACGGCCGACCCGGCGGCCTTGCTAAACTGCACGACCCCGGCTCCAATGCCCAGCCCCACCGCGGTCCGGGAGCCCCCCGCGAACCGTCCCGGCGGACCCTACCGCCGCCTGCCGACGCCCCTGCGATGAACGACACGTACACCCGAGCCAGCCCTGCCGCCATCTACCAACGCCTGGAGGCTGGCGACGCCCCCGGCGCCGAGCGCATGGCGCGCGACAGCCTGGCTCAGGCTCCCGACAACGAAAGCCTGCTGCTCCTGCTGGCCCTCGCCCTGCACCGCCAGAAGCGCTACGACGAAGCCATCGAGCGCTACCGCCGCCTGACCGAGCTCGCGCCCGGGGTGGTCGAGCACTGGTCCAACCTCGGCACGGTGTTGCGCGAATCGGGCGATCTGGGCGGGGCGGAAGCGGCCTATGCGACGGCCCAGCGCCTGGCACCGCGCGATCCCACCGTGTGCTTCAACCTGGGCCTGCTGCAGATGGAGCGCGCCCACTACGTGACGGCACGCCGGCACTTCCTCGAAGCGGTGGAGGCCGATCCGGACTTCGCCGAAGCGCGCATCTACGGCGCCATGATGTGCTACGAGTGCGGCGACAACCCCTCCGCGGAGCGTCTCATCGCGCCCTGGCGGCACTGGGAGGACCTCAGCGACGAACTGCGCGTCGACCTGGCCTGGCTGCTGACGCAACTGGGTGAAACCGACGTCGGTGAGCACCTGCTGGAGCGCGCCCTGGCGTTCGCCGCGGAACGCCCGCGCGTTCTGGCGCGGCTGGTGCTGCTGCGCGAACGCGTCAATCGGCTGGACGAGGCACGCGAACTGGCCGCGCAGTTGCCGGAGCCCGACCAGGTGGCCGATCTGCAGATGCGCAGCGAGATCGTCAATGCGCGCGCCGTCCTTGCCGCGCGCGGGACCGATCTGGCGCAGGCCCGCACCCTGCTGCAGCAGCTGCTCGGCATGATCGACGTCGAGCGCAAGCGCAGCAATCTGTACTTCGCCCTTGGCCACGTCTGCGACAAGCAGGGCGACTACGAGGCCGCCATGGCGGCGTTCCGCAGGGCGCACGCCAGCCAGATGGAAACGGCCGGCCAGGTGATGCCCGACCTGCTCGACCCTGCGGTGGAGCCGCTGCGCATCTCGACCCACCTGGTCAGCACGGAGCAGCACGCCCGCTGGAAGGCCCTGTCCGCGCCGCCCGCCCAGGCATCGCCGGTGTTCGTGGTGGGGTTTCCCCGCTCGGGCACCACGATGCTGGAGCAGATGCTGGACGCCCACCCGAGCATGCGCTCCATGGACGAGCGCGCCTTCCTGCAGGGCACGATCGAGCACCTGAATCGCTTCGGGCTGGCCTATCCCGAGGAGTTGGACCGCATCGACGAAGCGATGATCGGCGAGCTGCGCGCCACCTATTGGGGCCTCACGGCGAAGGTGGCGCCCCTGGCCCCCGGCCAGCGACTGGTGGACAAGAATCCGCTGAACATGCTGCGCCTGCCCATGATCCACCGCCTGTTCCCGCGGGCCAAGATCATCCTGTGCCTGCGCCACCCCTGCGACGTGCTCATGAGCAACTACATGCAGAGCTTCCGCTCGCCGGCCTTCGCCGTGCTCTGCTCCTCGCTCGAGCGCCTGGCGCGCGGCTACGTCAATGCCATGCGCTCGTGGATCCACCACGCCGACCTGCTGCAGCCCGACCTGCTGATCTGGCGCTACGAGGCGGCACTGGACGATTTCGGCGGGCACGTGCGCCGCCTGGGCGAGTTCCTCGAACTGGACGATTCCTCGCCGCTGCAGCAGTTCCACGAACATGCCAGGAACAAGGGCTTCATCAGCACGCCGAGCTACCACCAGGTGGTGCAGCCGCCGAACAAGAATGCGCTGGGTCGCTGGCGCCGCTACCAGGCGCACTTCGGCGAGGCCGTGCGCACCCTGCAACCGATGCTGGAGTACTGGGGCTATGACGCCTGAGTCCGCGCTTCCGCCAATCCACGACCTGCGTCGCTACATCCGCTGGTACGACCAGGCCCTCGCGCCCGAGCTGTGCAGCCAGATGCTGGAGTCGTTCCACCGCTTGTCGCGCTTCCACACGCGCAACGGCCGCGGCATCCGTCCCGGCCTCGACGGCAGCGCCTGGACGGAGCTGGACATCACGCCCCTGTCGGACGAGGGTTTCCAGCGCTTCTTCTACCACCAGATCGAGACCTACCTCGCGCGCTACAACGCCGAGATCGGCCTGGGCATCGCCGTACCACCCACGCCGCTGCTCGCCGAATTGCGCATCAAGCGCTATGCCGCCGGCGTCAACGAGGGCTTCCAGCCGCACTTCGATTCGATCAATGAGGTGGCCGACCGCTACCTGGTCTTCCTGTGGTACCTCAACGACGTGGCCGAGGGTGGCGAGACCGAGTTCACCGACCTCGGACTGCGTGTGCAGGCCCGCACCGGACGCTTGCTGATCTTCCCACCGTTCTGGATGTACCAGCACGCAGGGCTGCCGCCGCGCTCCAACGACAAGTACATCATCTCGACCTACCTGCGCTTCCCCGCCGCCCCCGTCGGGCGCTGAGCGCGCATGGAGCCGCAGGGCCTTCCCCCGCCCCTGGTCCTGCAGCGCTGCCTGCACGCCTGTGCGCGCGCCAGCGGAGCCGTGGAGTACAACGCCGCCCTCGACGCGCTGCTACAGGCACTGCAGCAGCAGCCGGCAGCGCAGTGGGCCGAGGCAGCCGCCGGCCTGTCGCGCGCCGGCGCGGGGGCGGCCGCACGTGCCGTGCTGGAGGCGGCAATCGCCCGCTGGCCGCAGGCCGGCGAGCCGGTGCTGACCCTGGCGCAGCTGCTGGCGGATCGCGGCGACGCTGCGGCGGCCGCCGCCCTGCTGGGGCGGCTGGAGCCCGGTGTCCTGGCGCCGCCGCTCGACCTAGCGGCCCTGCGCCTGCTGTGCCAGCACGCGCGGCTGGACGCGGCCGCGCGTCTCGCCCGCGCCCACCTGCGTGCCGACGCAGCGGTCGAGACGACGCTGGAGGCGATCCGCCTGCTGCGCCAGGGGCAGCGCGAACGCGACGCCCTGGCCATCGCCGAAGCGGCGCTGCACAGCAAACCCACCGAAGCGCGGCTGCGCGCCATTGCGGGCAGCCTGTGCATGGCCCTGGGCCAGTTCTCTCCGGCGCGCGAACACTTCCAGGCCGCCCTGCGTGACGGCATCGATCTCAATACCTGGTTTGTCGGCCAGGCGCTCGCACACTGCCAGCGCTACACCGACGCGGACCACCCCGACCGCCGCCTGCTCGAGGGCCTGCGCCGCCGCACCGACCTCACTGCCGCGGCGCAGGCAGCACTGGCCTTCGGCCTGGCCAAGCTGGCCGAGGACGTGGGCGAGCTCGGCGCCGCAGCACGTGAGTACCGGCATGCCAACGGCCTCCTGAGCGCCGCCCGGCCCTGGAACCGCGACGCCTGGCACGCGGACCTCGACCCGCGCCTGGCACGCTCCGCGCCCAACGACGCGATCGACTCCGGTGGGCTGGCTGCGGTCTTCGTGGTCGGCATGCCGCGTACCGGCACCACCCTGGTGGCGCAGCGCCTCGCGCGCCACCCCGGCGTGCGCGTGCGCGGCGAGCCGCCCTTCCTGGAATACGTCGCGCGCCAGCTCGATGCGCTCGGCCCGCGCACCGGCAGCCGCACGCTGCAGCAGGCAGCCGCCTTCTACGCCATGCAGATGCGCCAGGACGACGCGCCGGCCGACTGGTACGTGGACAAGAACCCGCTCAACCTGCGCTGGCTCGACGCGGCCGCACGCCTGTTTCCGCAGGCGCGCGTGATCGTGTGCCGCCGCGCGCCGCGCGACTGCGCCCTGTCGATCTGGACGCAGTTCTTCGCCGAGGACACCTACGCCTTCGCCAGCGACTTCGCCGCCATCCGCGAGGTCCACGACGGCGCAGAAGCGCTGCTGCGCCACTGGCGCGATGTGCTGCCGCTGCCCTGGCTGGAGGTGGACTATGCGCGTCTGGTGGACGACACGGCGGGCGTCGACGCCGAGCTCGCCAGCTTCCTGGGACTGCCGCCGCTGGCGTCGGGTGACGACGCTGCCACCGCCACGGCCATCACCAGCGCCAGCCTGTGGCAGGCGCGCCAGCCGGTGTACCGCCACGCCCTGGGTCGTGGCGAGCGCTTTGCCGCCCTGCTGCCGGAACTGCGTGCCGCCTTCCCCGGGCCGGAGGTCAGCCCACCACGCCCGCCGAACGGTTGAAGTCGCCCACGGCGCCGACCAGGGTGGTGATGGCGTCGCGCTCGGCGGCGGTGAGGTGGGGATTCCACAGGTCCATGAGCAATACCACACGGGTCTTGGCGCTGCGGTTCCAGGCCTCGTGCTCGAAGGTGTCGTCGAACATCACGGCACGGCCTTCGCGCCAGGCGTGCGTCTCCCCGGCGACGACGATGGCGCAATCCTCCGGCACGATCAACGGCAGGTGGCAGACGATGCGCGTGTTGGTGACGCCGGTATGCGGCAGGATGTGCGAGCCCGGCGTGAGCATGGAGAAGCAGATCTCCGGCGCGTGCTCGCGGATGCGCACCAGGGGCAGACCGTCGAGCACCTGTGCGGTGAGCGGACAGCGGCGGCAGTTGTCCTCGTAGCGTTGGCCGTGGCGATAGAAGAAGAACGCATCCCAGGCCGGTGGCGCGTCGCGCGTGGCGGCCAGCTTGTCCGCCACCTGCTCGGGCGTGGTATTGCCCAGAAAGGGTTCGAAAGCGCGCTCCTGCGCCATCAGCGCATCCAGTTCAGCGCGGATCTGCGCCGTGCGGCTCTCGAATTCGTCCACCCAGGGAAATAGGCTGCGGTCGAAGAAGGGCGTGGACGGCAGTCCGGGGAAGTAGAGGAATTTCGGCCGCTGGCGCGGATCGGGAATCGTGGCCGGTTCTTCGCCCAGGTAGATCGCCAGAGCCTGCTCCACGCGCACCAGTGCAGCCCGCCCATGGCGTTCGGCCACCGGGGCCAGCGCGGCCTCGAATACGCGGCGCCGGCCGCCGTCGACGAAATCCATCGCCTCCTGCACGGTCGCTCGCAGAAAGGGCGGCGTGGTCTCGTCATTGAGCCAGCGGCCCTTGCTTTGCGCGCGATGCAGCGCGCCGAAGTACGCCAGCACTGCCTCGTTGTCGCGCCCCAGGCGCTGCAGCGCCCTGCCCAAGTGCAGGCGCGCCAGATGCGACTCGGCGTCGAGTTCCAGCGCGCGCTGGAAGCGCGCCGCGGCGGCGTCCGCCTCGCCGGCGTCCAGCAGCAGGACGCCGAGGTCCTTGTGCGCCTCCGCTTCGTCAGGCAGCAGTTGCAGGATGCGTTCGAAGTGCGTGCGTGCGGCTGCCAGGTCACCACTGGCCAGGTGCGCCATCGCCGCCAGGCGCAGGATGCCGGGTTCATCCGGCAGTTGGCGCAGCAGGGGCGCCAGGCTTGCCAGCGCCGCCGCCGCGTCGCCCTGCTGCAGCTGGCGCTGCGCCTGCCGGAAGGAAGCCTGGAGTTGCTCCTGCATGGAAATGCACCGCCAAGGGAAACCGCCACCTTGCGCGGCGCCGGGCACTGCCGTCAAGTGCGGACGCGGCCGACCCTCCCTGCACGCCGCCGCCGCGGAGGCGGGAACCGGCCGCGGCTGCGCGCTCAGTCGCGCTGGACCGTCACATCGCCGGAGAAGCTCTCCAGGGACAGCTCGCCGTCGCCGTCGCCGAGTCGCTCTTCCAGGCTGGAACCCGGCCCGAATTCCTCGCGTTTGACCGTGCCGAAGTCGCTCTTGATGGTGCCGCTGAAGCTTTCCACGCGCAGACGCGCGGAGGTGTCGGCGGGCACGCGCAGGCGCACGTCGCCACTCATGCTCTCCATGTGCACACGCCCTCCCTTGGCCAGGGCGCTGCGCAGGTCGATGTCGCCGGACACCGTGCTGGCCTCGCCCTCGCGCAGCGGCTGCGCGGTCTCGACGTGGGTGTTGCCCGACACGGTCTCGGTGTGCAGGCGGCCACCGACTCCACGCACGCGCACGTCGCCGCTCACCGTCTGGATGTTGGCATCCTCCGCCTTGCCGGCGAACTCCACGTCGCCGCTCACGGCGTCGACCCGCAGGAGCGGCGCCGCCGTAGCCAGGCGCACGCGCCCGCTGACGCTCTGCACATCGACGGAGCGACCGGCGACCTCGTCCACGCTGACGTTGGCGCTGACCACATTGATGTCGAGCGAGGCACCGCGCGGCACCTTGAGCTGCAGGTCGGAATCCCCCAGACGCGAATCCGAACCCCAGTCGAACCATCCCTTCTTGCCCTTGTCCGCGCCCTCCACCTTGACCGTGAGGTGCGCCCCGCCACCCTCCACGGTCAAGCCGCGGCTGCCCTCGCCCAGCGTGCCGGTGATGCTCACCTCGGGCTTGTCCCAGGCGCTCACCGCCACCGATCCCTTGACGTTGGTGATCTCGATGCTCGCATCGGGATTGACGGCCTTGCTCTGGTTGATCGGTGTGCCGGCCCAGGCCGCGGGGGCGATGGCGAGGACGAGGAGGACGGCGGAGGTGGTTCGGATCATGGTGTTCTCCGGGAGGCGGCGGGCTCAGGTCGAGGCCTGGCCGAGGCGCGCGAGTTTCATGCGGCGTTCGTAGGTGCGGTTGAGCAGGCCGACGAGGAACACCGCGTCGGGCTGGCGTTGCAGGGACTCCTGCAGCTCACGGCTGGCGTGATCGAGTTCGATCAGGGCCCCCACCAGGCGCGGATCGCGCGCCGCCGGCAAGGACTTGAACGCAGCATCGGCGCGCGCCAGGGCGGGCCCGGCCTGCGCACCGACACCAGCCGTGGCATCGACCTGCGGGGCGCGCCCCGGCCGGACCAGCGACAGTCCGCCCACGGCGACCAGCACGCCGGCGGCGATGGCCAGCGCCAAGCGGCGATGGCGCCGCGGCGGCGCGACGGCGGGGACCGCCGCTGGTGCCTGCAGGCGCGGAGCGATGTCCAACCACAGGTCGCGCGCGGGCTGCACGGGACCGCCCAGATCGCGCAGACGGCGGCGGTAGTCGAGTTCGTCGTTCATGCGGCGCTCCCCAGGGTGCGGCGCAGCAGACCGCGCGCACGATGCAATTGTGCCTTGGACGAGCCCACGGCCATGCCGAGTTCGCGGGCGATTTCCTCGTGCTTCCACCCCTCGACGTCGTGCAGCACGAGCACGGCGCGCGCGCGCGGCGGCAGGGCGGCGACGGCACGTTCCAGGTCGGAGCGCTCGCCGGCGCAGAAGGGCACGTCGCCGCCGGCCGCCAGCTCCAGCACGTCGTCCTCGACCGTGTGTTCGTCGCCGGCCCCGCGCAGGGCCATGAGGGCGGTGTTCACGCCGAGCCGGTACAGCCAGGTGGAGAAGGCGCTCTCGAAGCGGAAGCCGGCAAGCTTCTGCCAGGCGCGCACGAAGGCCTCCTGGGTCAGCTCCTCGGCGCGCGCGTGGTTCATGCCGACGATGCGCAGCACCGCGCCGTACACGCGTCCGACGTGCTTGCGGTAGAGCAGCTCGAAGGCGCGCATGTCGCCGGCGCTGGCGCGGCGCACGAGGGCGCTGTCGTCGCTTTCCGGCGGGGCCGTCACGGGCATCGCGAGGTTCATTGGCAGGCAGGCGTCCATGGTAGCGGCTTGGATGCCGCCCCGCGGCCAAGGGTTTACTGCCCTCGTGCGGCGGCGTGCCGGGCCCAGCGCCGGGCGTGCTCGGCCGCCTGGACGACCGTGGCGAAGTGGATGTCGACGATGTCCTCCACGTCCTGGGCGTAGCCGCCGGCCATGCTCACGGCCAGGGGCAGGCGCGCTCGCAGACAGGCGTCGAAGACGAAGCGGTCGCGCTGGGCCAACCCCGCCTTGCTCAGGGCGAGGCGGCCTAGGCGGTCACCGGCGTAGGGATCGGCACCGGCCAGGTAGAGCGCCGCGTCGGCGTCGGCGCGCTCCAGGGCGATCGGCAGGGCGCGCGCCAGGGCGTCGAGGTAGCCGCGGTCGTCGCAGCCGTCGGCAAGTTCGATGTCGAGGACGCCGGGCGGTTTCAGGGTCGGGTAGTTGCGCTCCGCGTGCATGGAGAAGGTGAACAGACGCTCGTCGTCGCGGGCAATGGCCGCAGTGCCGTCGCCGTGGTGGACGTCGAGGTCGATCACCAGCACGCGCCGCGCCAGTCCCAGCGCCTGCATGTGGCGCGCGGCGACAACGCTATCGTTGAACACGCAGTAGCCGGCGCCGTGGTCGGCATGGGCGTGATGCGTACCGCCTGCCAGGTTCACCGCCACGCCGTCCCCGCCCAGCGCGGCCTCCAGCGCCTGCAGGGTGCCGCCTGCCGAGCGGCGCGAGCGCTCGATCATGCCGGGCGACCAGGGGAAGCCGATCTTGCGCAGCTCGGCGGCGCTCAGCTCACCGCGGCTGGCGCGCGCGATGTAGTCCGCGTCGTGGGCGCGCTGCAGTTCCGCATCGCTGGCCGCGCGCGGTTCGCACAGCGTGATGCCGAGCGCATCCGCCGCCGCGGCGACGCGTTCGACCAGACGCGCGTACTTGGCCATCGGGAAGCGGTGCCCGGGCGGCAGGGGCAGCACGAAATGATGGCAGTAGAACGCCCTCATGGCGTCCGCCTCGCGCGGGGCGCGCCAGACCTCGTGCCGTCACCGGGAGCGTGCGGACCCGGCGCCACGGCGGCGGGGGCGGCCTCAGCCCAGCGCTGCCGCCGGCTGGGACGCGCGCACGCCCAACGCCGCCGCCACGCGCCGTTGCTCGTCCCTGAGCGCGGCCGGCAGACGCGCACCGTAGCCGTCGAGGTACTCGCCGATCGCCACCAGTTCGCGCGCCCAGCCCTCATGGTCAACGTCGAGGAGGGTATCCAGTGCTGCCGCAGACAGATCCAATCCGTCGAGGTTGAGATCTCCGCGGTGCGGCAACAGGCCGATGGGCGTGTCGTGCGCGCCCGCCTGTCCCTTGCAGCGGTTGAGGATCCACTCCAGCACGCGCATGTTGTCGCCAAAGCCGGGCCACACGAACTTGCCGTCGGCGCCCTTGCGGAACCAGTTCACGTGGAAGATCTTCGGCAGGTTTGCGCCGGCGCTGTCGAAGGACAGCCAATGGGCGAAGTAGTCGGCGAAGTTGTAGCCGCAGAAGGGCTTCATGGCCATCGAGTCGCGGCGCATCACGCCCACCGCGCCGGTGGCGGCAGCGGTAGTCTCCGAGCCCATGGCGGCACCGACCAGCACGCCGTGGGTCCAGTTGCGCGCCTCGAACACCAGCGGCACCAGCGACTCGCGTCGGCCGCCGAAGATGATGGCCGAGATCGGCACGCCCTGCGGATCCTCGGAACGCGGCGACCAACTCGGGCATTGGCGCGCGCTGACGGTGAAGCGCGAGTTCGGGTGCGCCGCCGGGCCGTTGGCCGGATCGTAGTCGCGCCCCTGCCAGTCCTTGGCCGGGCGCCCTTCGGCCAGGCCCTCCCACCAGGGCTGGTTGTCGGCGGTGACGGCCACGTTGGTGAAGATGGCGTCGTGGTCGAGCATCGCCAGGGCATTGGCGTTGGTCTTGGCGCTGGTGCCCGGGGCCACGCCGAAGAACCCGGCCTCCGGATTGATCGCCCACAGGCGGCCGTCCGGTCCGGGCTGCATCCAGCAGATGTCGTCGCCGATGGTCCACACTTTCCAGCCGGGATAGGCCTTGGGCGGAATGAGCATGGCCAGATTGGTCTTGCCGCAGGCCGACGGGAAGGCCGCAGCGACGTAGTGGGTCTCCCCCTGCGGGTTCTCGATGCCGAGGATGAGCATGTGCTCGGCCATCCAGCCTTCGCTGCGCGCCTGCCAGGAGGCGATGCGCAGGGCGTGGCACTTCTTGCCGAGCAGGGCGTTGCCGCCGTAACCCGAGCCGTAGGACTTGATACTGAGTTCCTCGGGGAAATGCATGATGAAGCGGCGCTCGGGATCAAGCTCGCCAATCGAGTGCAGACCCCTGACGAAGCGTCCTTCCCGCTCGATGCGCGCCAGTGCCGAGGCGCCCATGCGCGTCATGATGCGCATATTGGCCACCACATAGGGGCTGTCGGTGATCTCCACGCCGCAGCGTGCCAGCGGCGAGTCGATCGGTCCCATGCAGTAGGGAATCACGTACAGGGTACGGCCCTTCATGCAGCCGGCGAACAGCGCGTCCATCTTGCGATGCGCCTCGTCCGGCGCCATCCACGGATTGTTCGGACCGGCGTCGTCGCGCTCGCGCGTGCACACGAAGGTGAGGTGCTCCACGCGCGCCACGTCCGACGGGTTGGAGCGGTGCAGGTAGCAGTTGGGGTGCGTCGCCGGATCGAGTTCCACCAGATCGCCGGTGGCCAGCATCAGCTCGGTCAGCGCCTGTGCTTCGGCGTCGGAGCCGTCGCACCAGTGCACGCGCTCAGGCTGGGTCAGACGGGCGACTTCGTCGACCCATCGGTTCAAGGTCTCGAGCTTGCTGGGCATAGGTGGGATCGGGCCGCCACGGCCCGCACGCGGGAAAGTGGCCGTCGACGTTAGCGGCGGGCCAGCGCCATTGCAACCGAGCTGTCACACCAGCGCTTGACGATCAAGCACTTGCAGGACATCACTCGGGAATCAGGGTGGCAATGGTGTGGGCGACGTAGTCGTCGAACTCCTCGTGCGACAGGCGCGGCAGGCCGAGCTGCAGCGACAGCTGCAGGAAACCGGCGTAGGCCGTGTACGCCAGTCGTGCGCGGTGGCCGGCGGCCTTGCGCTCCAGCCCGCACTGGCGGTAGGCGATGGTGAGGAAGTCGATGCGCTTCTGCGACACGCGCGACATCACCGGCTGCACGATGGGATGGTCGAGCGCGCGCAGCAGGGCCGAGTAGATGACATGCGATTGCATCTCGCGGCTGGTGCGACGGAACAGTTCGCGCAGGCGCTCGCGCGGGTCCGGAATGGGCTCGACCTGGCCCAGCACCTCGTCTTCGTCGTGGCGTTCCCAGCGTTCCAGTGCCGCGCGCAGCAGGGCCTCGCGGGTCGGGAAATGCCAGTAGAAGCTGCCCTTGGTCACCCCGAGCCGCCGTGCCAGCGGCTCGACCGCCACAGCGGCCACGCCCTGTTCCGCGATGAGGTCCAGAGCTCCCTGTTCCCAGTCGGCAGCGGACAGGCGCGCACGCGCTTCGGAGTTCTTGGCGACGACCTGGCTCATGGCGGACTGCGTCTGGTGTAGGGACGCCAAGTGTAGCGGCATGCGTATGGAACGGGCGGATTTCCCAGCCGATTCCGCGCCCTGTGGGTGGTCCGGCCGGAGTTCAGCCGTACCTCGGCGTATTGACAGCTCGACAAAAGGCTAAACATACTGCCGCGTATGGCCGTCTCCCCCGCTCCTTCGCCCGTGCCCGCCGCGCCGCTGGTCCTGCAGGCAAGCGACGGCCTGCCGCTGGCCGCCCAGGCCTATGGCGAGAGCGGCCATCCGACCCTGCTGTTCACCCACGGCTTTGGCCAGACCGCCTCCGCCTGGGAGGCCAGCGCGCGGCATCTTGCCGGGGCCGGCTACCGCGCCGTCACGCTGGATGCGCGCGGCCATGGCCGCAGCGGCTGGAGCGCGGCGGGCGCTTATGCGCTGGATCATTTCGTCGACGACCTGCGCCAGGTCGCCCAGGGCTGCGGACCGGACACGGTACTCATCGGCGCCTCCATGGGCGGCCTGGTCGGCCTGCTGGCCGAGGCCGAACACGGTCCGCTGTTCCGCGCCCTGATCCTGGTGGACATCACGCCGCGCTGGGAACAGGCGGGTGTGGAACGCATCCTCGGCTTCATGCGCGCCCATCCCGAGGGCTTCGTGTCGCTGGAGGCGGCGGGCGACGCCATCGCCGCCTACCTGCCGCACCGCCGCGAGCGCAAATCGCCGGAGCAGTTGCGCGGCCTGTTGCGCCAGGGCAGCGACGGCCGCTGGCGCTGGCACTGGGATCCGCGCCTGCTGGACGCCGTGGCGGACCAGGGCACCCGCTACCAGACACGCCTGCTCGACGCCGCCGCCCGCGTCGATGCGCCGCTGCTGCTGCTGTCCGGCAGCGCAAGCGACGTGGTTTCGCAGGCGACCATCGAAGAATTCCTGTCCCTCGTGCCGCACGCGCGCCATCGCGTCGTGCCGCGCGCCACCCACATGCTCGTCGGCGATCGCAACGACGCTTTCACCGAGGCTGTGCTCGATTTCGTCCGTGCACCGGGTCCACCCCGGCGCTGAACCCCGAGGAGTTCGCCATGTCGTCCTGGCTTCCCCTGCTCGCCACCCTGGCCGTATCGCTGGGCTGCGCCTACTTCCGCACCGGCCTGCGCCCGTGGAGCGCCCTGGCGGCTACCGCGCTCATCACCACCGCTCTCCTCGCCGGCACGCCACCGCTCGCCTTCGGCCTCACGTTGGCGGCCTTCGCCCTCGTGGCGGTGCCGCTCAATCTGGGCGGGCTGCGCCGCCGCTACCTGAGCGCGCCGCTGCTGGCGATCTACCGAAAGATCACCCCAACGCTGTCCGATACCGAGAAGGTGGCGCTGGAGGCCGGCACAGTCGGCTTCGAGGGCGAGCTGTTCTCGGGCAAGCCGGACTGGAACCAGCTCCTGCGCCAGCCGGTGCCGACCCTCAGCGCCGAGGAGAGGGCCTTCCTCGACGGCCCGGTGGAAGAGCTGTGCCGCAGCATCAACGACTGGCACATCACCCACGAACTGGCCGATCTGCCACCGGAGACCTGGGAGTTCCTCAGGAAGCACCGCTTCTTCGGCATGATCATCCCCAAGGAGTACGGCGGCCTGCAGTTCTCTGCGCTGGCGCATTCGGCGGTGCTGCAGAAGCTCAACAGCATCTCCTCCACCGTGGCTTCGACCGTCGCCGTACCCAACTCGCTGGGCCCGGCCGAACTCATCCTGCACTACGGCACACCGGCCCAGAAGGATTACTACCTGCCGCGCCTCGCCGACGGCCGCGAGATCCCCTGTTTTGCCCTCACCGGTCCTTACGCCGGCTCGGACGCCACCTCGATTCCGGACTACGGCATCGTGTGCAAGGGCGAGTGGAACGGCGCGCAGGTGCTCGGCGTGCGCCTCACCTTCGACAAGCGCTACATCACCCTGGCCCCGGTGGCCAGCGTCGTCGGCCTGGCCTTCCGCCTGCACGACCCCGACCACCTGCTCGGTGACGAGGAGGACCGCGGCATCACCCTCGCCCTGATTCCGCGCGAGACCAAGGGCCTGGAGATCGGCCGCCGCCACATGCCGCTCAACGTGCCCTTCCAGAACGGCCCGGTGCGCGGCAAGGACGTGTTCGTGCCGCTGTCGCAGCTCATCGGCGGCGAGGACATGGTGGGCCACGGCTGGCGCATGCTGGTGGAGTGCCTCTCCGTCGGACGCGCCATCTCGCTGCCGTCCAATGCCGCAGGCGCCTCGCGCATGGCGGCGGTCGCGACTGGCGCGTATGCGCGCATCCGCAAGCAGTTCGGCATGGCCATCGGCCGCTTCGAGGGCGTCGAAGAGGCCCTGGCGCGCATCGGCGGCCACGCCTACGCCATCACCGCGCTCTCGCGTGCCACCGCCGCCGCGGTGGACCGCGGCGAGAAGCCGGCTGTACCGTCGGCCATCGCCAAGTACCACGCCACGGAACTCGGCCGCGACATCGCCCGCGACGCGATGGACGTACACGGCGGCAAGGGGGTCATTCTGGGTCCCAAGAACTACCTTGGCCGCGGCTGGCAGGCGGCGCCCATCGCCATCACGGTGGAAGGCGCCAACATCATGACGCGCAGCCTGATGATCTTCGGCCAGGGCGCCATCCGCTGCCACCCTTACGTGCTCAAGGAGATGCAGGCCGCGCAGATGCACGATGCCGACGACAGCCTGCGCGCCTTCGACCGCGCCCTGTTCGGCCATATCGGCTTCGGCATTTCCAATGCCGTGCGCAGCCTGTTCTACGGCCTCACCCACGCGCGGCTGGGCTTCGCCCCGGGCGACCGCAGCACGCGCCGCTACTTCCGCAAGCTCAACCGCTACGCCGCGGCGCTGGCCCTGGTGGCCGACACCTCGATGCTGGTACTGGGCGGCAAGCTGAAGTTCAAGGAGAAGCTCTCCGCTCGCCTCGGCGACGTGCTGTCCAACCTGTACATCGCCAGCGCCATGCTCAAGCGCTACGAGGACCAGGGGCGCCCGAGCGTTGACCAGCCGCTGCTGGCCTGGGCCTTCCACGACTGCGTCTACCGCATGCAGACGGCGCTGGATGGCGTGCTGCGCAACTTTCCCGTGCGCCCGGTGGCCTGGCTGCTGCGCGCCCTGGTGTTCCCGCTGGGCCGCCGCGAGGAGGCGCCGTCGGACCGGCTCGGTCGCCGCGTCGCCGCCCTGCTGTGCGCGCCAAACGAGGCGCGCGACCGGCTGGGCGAATGGGCCTATCTGTCGCCCGCGCCGAACAACACGGTGGGCCGCATGAACGCGCTGCTGCCCGACGCCATCGCCGCCGAACCGGTGGAGCGCAA